>CAZUXL010000035.1:0-28830 GCA_964624355.1 uncultured Spirochaetales bacterium | reverse complement strand
CAGGAGTATGTTATGAATATAAATAAATTTTTGTTTCTTCTGACCTTCATTTTGAATTTCAATATTTTTATATTTTCCCAAGAAGAGGGTATTACCCCGACGAGCCCCGTCACCGAGGATCAGCAAACCCCAATGACCGTTCCCCCACCCCAGAAACAACCTCCCATTTCCGTGTTTGAACTTTATCCCCACGCCATAGGTTATTCCCTGGGAGAAATGACCGGTTCCGGCTTTACCTACCGCCGGTGGCAGGGGGATTGGGGATGGCAGCTTTCCGGTCTGGTAATTTTTGACCCTAATGACTCGAACCTAATTTCCAATGACTATTTATACCACTCCACCGGGATAGCGGTTCTCCGAACTTTTTTCAAAGGTGAACCTACTGAATGGTTTTATACCCAACTCTATGCCCTCGCCCATGGATCCTTCGTGGGAAATAAAACTTACTATTGGGACGAAACCACGGGTTATGTTAAAACCATTGGACCCTATGCCTCATCAGGAAACCTTGGCCTGGGATTAGGGGTTGAAGTAGGTCTCTTCAAACATCTCTCTGCAGTCGTGGAGGTTTCTGAGCGGGCACGCCTCACCTTCCCCCTGGGTCCCAAAAGTTTTGACCTCGGTCCCGTGGTTCAAGCTAGTCTTCTTTACCGATTTTAGGAGAAATAATGAAAAATATTTTGCTATCGTTTTGCCTCTTGTTGAGCCTTTCTTTCTTGTACGCTCAAACCTCGGAGGTTCCTGAATACGGTCATAGTTTGGGATTTTCTGGAGGCCTCACCACCGGTACAGGATTTACCTACCGATACCTGCAGGATTTTGGTTACTCAGTCTCAGCCTTAGCTTACTATAACAGCACCAATTCAGGACTGACCACCTCCGATTCACCCAGTTATTTTTACTTCCTCGGGGGATCGGTACTGAAAAAACTCTTCTACTTATCTACCTTGAACAACAATTTTCATTCCCTTTTATACGTTTTCTGGGGAGGAACCCTATTCGGGGGCTCCACTACCGAATCTCCATGGAATGGATTAAGTCTATCTACAGGTCCGGGTTTGGGTATCGAATTTGGTCTACTCCAGCATCTCGCCCTTTATTTTGAAGTCTCCCAAGGGGGAACGATTTATCTTCTAAAACCCAACCGGCTCGCGGATTTTGATTTGGGACCCCTGGTCGGGGGAGGCATCGTTTACCGTTTTTAACTCCCCCGGGTTCCCTCACCGAAAACTTTCCGATATAGTTAAGTATGACTCATATTGGATTGATCGGCGGGGGCCAATTGGCCCGAATGATGATTTACCGCACCACAAAAATGGGGTTCCGGTTTTCCACCCTGGATCCGGATCCCCAAGCCCCCGCCAGCATCTTGGCGGATCACTTTTTCCTGGGGGGACTCAAGGATCCCCAGGCTCTAGACCAGCTCTGCCGCTCGGTGGACGTGAGTACCTACGACATTGAACACGTGGGAATTGAAACTCTCAAACAGCTGGAAGCCGAAGGAATGAAAATTCTTCCCAGTCCTAAAGTTTTAGAAATTATCCAGGATAAATGGATTCAAAAACAGACCTTAGCCCAAGGGGGACTTCCTCAGCCGGAGTTCCGTCTTCCTCCCCAAGGGGGACTGGAAACCTTGGCTGAAAAGGACTATCCCCTGGTGCAAAAATCCCGTACCGGGGGATACGATGGCCGGGGAGTTCAAATTCTCCGGTCACCAAAAGACCTTTCCAAAGCCCTCCCGGGAGCTACTTATTTAGAATCCCTGGTGGACTATAAAATGGAATTGGCGGTTTTGGTTTGCCGGGGTACCGATGGGCAAATGATCACCTACCCCGTGGTGGAAATGGGATTTGACCCGGAGTTAAATATTTGCGACCGGGTCCTTATGCCCGCTCGGATTTCCGACAACATAGCCTCGAAGGCTAAAGAAATTGCCTGCAAAGCGATCGAGCACCTCGGGGGGGTGGGAATTTTTGCCGTGGAACTCTTCCTCACCCAAAAAGACGAAATTCTCATCAACGAAATCGCTCCCCGTCCCCACAATTCCGGCCATGTGACCATGGAATCCTGCGATATCTGCCAATTCGAAAACCATATCAGGGCTGTCGCGGGTCTTCCCATCGTGAAACCAAACCTCCTGAGCCCCGGAGTGATGATTAATCTCCTGGGAACCGGTACGGGAAGCACCCAGGTCACGGGTCTATCCCAAGCCTTGGAAGTGGAAGGTTTTTCCCTCCACCTCTATGGGAAAACCCAGTGTCGACCTGGGCGTAAAATGGGACATTTCTCCGTGACAGCGCCGACCTTAGAACAGGCTCTTGATAAGGCTCAGAAGGTGAATCAATATTTGAAGGTGGAAGGCATATGAAACCCTTAGTTGGAATTATTATGGGCAGTGACTCGGACCTACCGATTATGGCCGAAGCGGAATCCCTCCTCAAGGAGTTCGGAATCCCTGTGGAAACCACCATCGTCAGCGCCCACCGAACCCCGGATCGCCTGGTGACTTATGCCAAACAGGCCCTGCCTCGGGGTCTTAAAGTCATCATCGCCGGTGCCGGCGGCGCTGCCCATCTCCCCGGAATGACCGCCAGCATGACACCCCTGCCGGTGATCGGAGTGCCCATCCGCACCTCCTCCTTAAATGGACTGGACTCCCTACTCTCCATCGTGCAGATGCCCGGGGGAATACCCGTTGCCACCGTGGCCATAAACGGCGGAAAAAATGCCGGACTGTTAGCCCTCAGGATTCTCGCCCTTCAAGATCCGGAAGTCCTGAAAAAATTAGAGCAATTTATAGAAGATCAGGAGAATTCAGTCCTGGTGAAAGCTAAAAAAATGGAAGACTTGGGAGGAATGGCCTACCTTGCTTCCAAGGATAATTCATGAAAAAAAAGGTTCTCATCATAGATGAGTCCGCCCTCTTCCGGGACTTCCTGGGGAAAAAGCTTTCAACCTCTGGACTGGAGGTTCTTTCCTCCACCGATGGCGTGGATGGGTATAACAAAATGCTCACCTACAAACCGGATTTGGTGATCACAGACTATTATATCAAAGGTCGGGACCTCCCGGCCTTTCTCAAAATGAAAACCCAGGATAAGACCCTCACGGATATTCCGGTTATAATTGTGGCGGCAAAAACCGACACCACCGCTCTAAACGACTTGGGTGTATACGGCCACTTCAGCTTTTTTACAAAACCCATAAAGTTGGACCAGGTTTTAGGGGCCGTTTCGGAAATCCTGAGTCAAAAAATCACCATGGATCTGACTCCATCGGTCTTGGAAGCCCACATGAACGAAGGCATTCTTTTTGTGGAATGCGGCCGGGGACTCAACAGTGAGAAAATTGCCTTGTTGGAATACCGCATAGCCGAACTTCTCAAGCTTTATTCGGTGGAAGTCCCCAAAATACTCATGATGGTTTCTGATATTGCCCTGAAGGAACCCGACAGACCAAAATTAAAAGCTCTTCTGGATCTCCTGATAAGGTTTACCCGAGGCCGAGTCCGGTGGATCAAAATCCTAACCCAGAACACCCAGATAGCTGATTATTTGCAGAGTTCCTGGGAATACGGGGAAATAGGGATTTTTGGTTCCATCGACAAGGCCATGGATGAACTCATGGGTAAGAAAAACGAGGCAGGAGCCCCTCTGAAGCTTCTCACGGATACGAATTTCGACGATGCAGGGGACATTCCCTTAGCCCTGCAAATGGAGAGCGATTCCGGACTTCCGGATTTCAAGGCACGGCTCCTGGCCCGGGGTCCCTTTGTCAGAATTGCGGTGGTGGATGATGATTTCATCGTCCAGGAGATCCTGCGCTCTACCTTTGAGGAATTTAAATGCAGGGTCTTCACCTTCGATGACGGCAAGTCCTTCGTGGAACAATTCCCTCCGGACTTGGATTTAATAATCCTGGATCTGATGATGCCGGGACTCAATGGTTTTCAGGTAATGGAGTACCTGAAAAAAACGGGAAAGGGCGATATTCCCATCTTAGTTCTTTCCGCCCTCACCAGGAAAGAAACCGTACTTAAGGCCATGAGTTATGGAATCCAAAGTTACATGATCAAACCTTTAAAGCCCGACGAAGCCTTAAAGAAAACTTTGGAAACATTAGAGAGCCAATTCTAGGAGCCGCTTGTGGAATCCTCCGTCTTTCAAAAAACATTTGAGAAAGCCTCCGTGGGAATGGTTCTTCTTTCGGAAGAGGGAAAAATCCTCCGGGCTAACGGGGCTTTTAAGTCCATTTTAGGTGTGAACTTGGAAACCCTCCATGCACAAGAGCTGTCCCTCCACATGGAAGAGGCTGATGGGCTTCGATGGGAGGATTTTTTTAAGGAATTTACCAAGGGTAAGGCGGAAGATTATTACTTCGAATCCATTTTCCTACCCCAAGACCGGCGTAAAGCCTGGTGGAGCCTTCAATTGGCGGATATTGGACACCCGGATGAAAAAGGCAGACCCCTGTTTTTCGCCGTGGTTCAGGACATCAGCCTAAAAAAAATATACGAAAACAAACTACGGGAAGCAAGGGCTTCCGCAGATAGGGCAAATAGAGCCAAGAGCCAGTTCCTGGCTAATATGAGTCATGAAATTCGTACCCCCATTCACACCATCGTGGGGATGTCCGAACTTCTCCAAGAAACAGCCCTCAGCCGGGACCAAAAAGATTTTGTCAGGCAGGTATCCACCGCCTCCGATGTCCTTCTATCCTTGGTAAACGATGTTTTGGATTTCTCCAAGATCGAAGCCGGACGAATGACCATTTCCCAAGAAGAATTTGACATTCATAGGGTTTTGGACCAATCCCTCAGTCTCTTAGCACCCTCCGCCGCTGCCCGGGGATTGGAACTGGTGATCTGGGAAGATTCCCACCTTCCCGCTCTCTCCGTGGGTGATCCCAATAGACTCAGGCAGGTTCTGGTGAACCTTATTTCCAATGCGGTAAAATTTACCCCCCAAGGGGAGGTTTTGGTTTCAGCTCGGATCAAAGCGGAAACTCAGGATTCACAAACGGTGGAAATCATTGTGAAAGATACAGGCATCGGAGTAGACCCTAATCAAAAGGACCAACTTTTTGACGCTTTTTACCAGGTGGATAGTTCCCACACGAGAAAGTTCGGCGGCTCCGGTCTGGGTTTAAGCATTTCCCACAAATTGGTGAAACAGCAGGGCGGTGAAATTTGGATCGACAGCCAGCCCGGTCAAGGAACCACTGTGGGATTCACCGTGAAACTGAAAAAAGCCGGCAGTGAAATCTGGCCCCCCTATGTTCCCGATCCCCTTTGGAAAGGAAAAAGCGCCCTGGTGGTGGACGATCATCCCACCGCCCGGGGTATTGTGAAAACCTATCTGGAGGAATGGGGCTTTCAGGTGACCGACTGCCCCCTCCTCACCGGAGCCGAGGGCCTATTGAAAGTCCACCCCTATGAACTCATCGTGCTGGATGGGGGCCTTCAATACCCGGATCCCTGGTCCTGGGTTCTCCAATACCACGCTCGCCAGGGGAATGAAAAAATACCCGTTTTAGTCATGGCCCCCATGACCCATCACCAGGACCGTCCCAAGGGACAAGATCCCTTCGAATACCATGTTTACAAACCTCTGCGTCGATATGATTTCTTGAGATCCCTGGAACGAGCCTTTAAAGCCCAGGAAGAAAATTCCCCGGGATCACAAAAACCCCACCATCCCCAGGAGGAAAACACCCAAAGGCTGAAAATCTTGGTGGCGGAAGATCATGATATCAACCGGGAACTTTTTTCCCTTCTCCTGGGGCAGATGGGCCACGAGGTGATCATGGCCACCAACGGGGCGATCGCGGTGGATATGAATCACCAACAAAAACCCGACCTCATTTTCATGGACCTTCAAATGCCCGAACTCAACGGCTTCGAAGCTACTTATAAAATCCGTAAATCCGGGTCCTTGGTGCCCATAGTCGCAGTCACCGCCAGTGCCCTCAAAGGGGAAATGGAGAGGTGTCTCCAATCCGGTATGAATGGATGCATCACAAAACCCTTTCGATCCCAGGATCTCCGGTCGGCCTTGAGTCAGGTTCTGAATAATCCGGAAACCAGAAATTTTCTCCAATCCCAAAAAAAACCAGAAGACCCCACCTCGATGGAAATCTTTAATTGGAACGAATGTCTGGAAGTATTTTTAGGGAAGGAAGATTTGGTAAGAAAACTCTTGGGGAAATTTTTGACCAAAGCGGAAGAGCACCTTTCCTCCATCCATGGGTCCTTGGAGTCCAAGGATCTGAAAAAGGTTCGGGAAGAAGCCCATGCCATAAAGGGAAGCGCCTACAACCTCACGGCTAAAATTTTAGGCTCCGCCGCGGGAGAATTGGAAGGGGCGGCTCGGGACGGAAAGCTCTTGGAGTGCCCCCTTCTGAATGAAAAACTAAACCTCGCATACCAGGGATTTAAAGCGAAGATTCAGGAATACCTGGAAAAAACCGCTTGAGGGGTTCACTATATCTGTTTTTAACCCCTACCCCTGGGGTTATTAAAAATATTACCCCCTACCCCTGGTGTAAGGGTTTACAAAAATATTATATGGGTGTATTGTGCCTTATACCCAACCCCTGGGAGGGGAATCAGTATCAACACACCCCGGATTTATTGATCCGGGGTTTTTTCATTTGGAAGGGTGAAATTCATGGTGGTTCCCTGACCTAATCCCTCGGAACTAGCCCAGACTTGGCCGGAGTGAAATTCCACTATCCGTTTCACGATAGCCAGACCTATTCCACTGCCCTCGGTCTTGGGATTAATTTTTTCAAAAATATCAAATATTTTCTTTTGATACCTGGGATCCAACCCAATTCCGTTATCTTTCAGGGAAAAAACCCAGTAATTTTTTAGATGCTTCACATCAAATATCAGTAGCGGGGGGCGCTGGGGGTCTCGGTATTTAAGTGCATTCTCCACAAAATTTTGCCAGACCTCATTGATCCTTACCCTCTCGCCGTTTACCAGCGGCCAGTCCCCCTTCAAAAGAAATTCCCCCTGAAGTTCTTCTAACTTGGGATAAAAAGCTTCCAGGGTTTCCAAAACCACTTGCTTCATATCAAAGGTAGTTATAGAAGTCTCCGTGCGTCCGATCCGGGAAAGTTTGAGCAAATCTTCTAAAAGGAAGGTGGCCTTATCCGCCGCATTATGAATCCTCTGAAGATCCAAGAGGGTACTATCCAAACCTGTGCCTTCCAAAGCTTTTTCTACGTAACCGGCATAGCCTTTTATGGTGATCATGGGGGATTTTAAATCATGGGAAACGGTATAAAGATACCTCTCCATTTCCTTGTTTTTTTCCTCCAATTCGCCCAGGGCTTTGAGTAAGGCTTGCTCATCCTGTCTTTGGACGGTTAAATCCATAAATGTGGTTATTTGAATATCTCGAAGTAGAACATGGCGGATCTCCACCGTTCTATATTCGCCGCTTTTCGTTTTAATCCGTACTTCCATGGGTTGAAAGGGTTCCCCCGTGAGCCGAGAGTGATTGATCCGGGACAACCAAAGGGCGAGCATGGACTCCCGGTATTTTTCCTCCGGGTAGGCCTTTACTGACCAGGTGGTCACATCAGGAATATCTTCCAAAGTGTACCCAAACAGTTCGATAAACGATCTGTTTAAAATTTCCAGCTTTCCTTCATGCGATAAAATTCCCATGGGTACCGGGGAGGTTTCCATTACTGTTCGAAATTTAGATTCACTTTCCATTAATTCTAAAATCTGGGATGAAATCGTATCCCCCAGATTTTTCAATCTGTCCAAAAGGGGGTAAAATTCCCGGTAATTTATAACGTCGTCAAAAACCACGGTTTTCCCGGGTTCGAAGGCTTTTATAGTTTTGTCCAAGGACTCTAAAGGTTTCATGAGGTTACTGCGAATCACCAAACCACTTCCGAACCCCACCAAAAAAATCATGGCCAAATATACGGAGCTAAACGACCAAAAAAGATTGAGGGACATGTTTTCAAAGTACCTTTTACCCAATCCCAGGGTCAGGGTACCCACTTCTTGACCCTGGTGAAAAATGGGAATGTCCTGGAGAACTGTGCTGCTTTCCCCTATTTTTTCATAATGGAAATTATTGGTACTTAATGAATTCCGCACCGAAAGGAAGGTCACAAATTCGTTCTGGACAAAGGCCTCCGAAATATTTTCCACCGCTTCGGAATTCATATCCCAAAGGGAAGGAGCTAATATTCCGGGTAAAAATATTTCATACTCCGAGAGTTTTTTTTCCAATTCATTCTGGCTGTTTATTCCCGTAAGGACGATCCCAATACCCACAGAAAGTACTCCCCCACCAAATAAAAGCAGAATTATAATAATCACCAATTTTATAGATAAGGATTGAGTGTGTGGAGGGAGTTTTTGACTTTCCAATGCCTGCATACATTTCCAAGTATAGGGTCTGATTTCTTACCCTGCAATAGAAAAAGCCGACAGTAGAATCTTCCACCGCCGGCTTTGAACAAGAGGAAAAAGGCCTCAATTAATTTTCAAAAGTCGGTAGCCCAAGGCGGGCATGGATACCGTGTAGGAGCCGGACCCGGAAATGCTTTCACCGGTGATGGCATCGGTGAGACCGGTTCCTCCGACGCTGTTCAAGACGGCACTCTGAACGGAGGTGGAGGTGTTAAGCACCACCACAAAGTCCGTGCCGTTTCCTTCCTTTTTATCCGCGTACAAGGTAGATGTGGAAAGGATATTTGTTCTGGTTCCCTTCCACAGACTTTCATTTTGCCCCCTCAAACTCAGGAGGGTCTTCACAAAAGTGATAAGATCCTGCTCATTCCCATTGAAACCGGTGGTCTTACCGTTGTCCCGGCTCACGTGGTCATCATAGAAACCGCCATCGCCTTTGTTAATGAACCCGCCGACTTCCGCACCGTATTCATCCCCATAATAAAGGGTTATGGGGCCAGAGTACGAAGCCATCAATCCTAAGGCCAATTTGTGCCGTTTCCAGTAGTCCGCATTTTCTGTGCCGTAGCCCAGGTTGGGAGCTCTTTGGATCAGATCTCCAAATCGCACTAAGTCGTGATTTGTGAGCATGAGGTTGGGCATAGCCCCTGTGGGATAGGCATTGTGACTGGTATAACCCCCACCGAGGTTCGAGGCGGGTTGGTTGTAAGCACCAGCTTGGGAACTCTCTTCCTGGGTTGCGAGGGTCTGAAGGATTCTGTACCGGAAGGGAAAATCAAAATTGGATTTTAAACCTTGGTTCGTGGAACCGTATCCTTGGGAAGCGATCTCGCTTTCCCCTTTCCAGATCTCACCCACCATGTAACCCAAGGTTCCCCAGACCTCGCCGGCAGCTTTTCGGGCGCTGGAGGCTGTTTCTACGGCTAAACGGATCTGCTCCCAGGAATTGATGGGAACCTGGTAAGCCTGATCGAGCCTCCATCCGTCAATACCCAAAGTGTTAATCCAGTAGGTGGCCACTTCTTTGTAAAATTCCAAGGTTTGTGGATTGGTATAGTCCACAGGGTTGCTCCCGCCTTGGGGTGTTTTGCCCGATGGGGAGGGAACTACGGAACCCTTATGATGGCCGAAGACCCCGTCGAAGAAGACATACAAGCCGGCATCATGGGCTTTGTTCACCAATTCTTGGGCATCTGCTAAAGAACCAAACTTGGGATCCACGGAAAAGTAGTCCTTGCAGAAGTAACCAGTGGCATCCAAGGCCCCGGAACCGTCGGAATTAAAAATAGGTGTTAACCACAGGGCATTCACCCCGAGGGCTTGGATATAAGGCAGGGCATTGATGATACCTCTGATATCCCCTTTATGGTTGGAAGGTCCGTATCCGGTGTTGTAGTCCCGGGTGGAGTCCCCATCTTGGTAAGATTCCACCATCACCTGGTAAATCCGAAGGTTCATGGGGTCTGCAGTGATGATCACAGGATTATAAGTGTACTGGGTGGGGATGCTTATGCTTTTAGCCCCAGAGACCACGCTCACCGTCACGGATTTGTTCACCCCTTGTGGCCAACTGGAAGCTGGAAGGGTAAACTTCCGGTTGGTGACCACCAGGGGCGATCCCTCTAGGGAAGCACTTACCACGGCGACCTCCGAGCCTGGACCGCTTACATTTACACTCACCTGCGTATCTCCACTGAGACTACCGCCGGCGGGACTAAGGGTAGCGGTCAGGGTCCTGGGATCGGTGTCTTTCCAAATAGTTCCATCGAACCAACCCGTGGCTGTTCTGGTAATCACCGGATCAACCTTATTGATCTTGAAGTTCAAAGCACCGGTCAATGGCAGATACTTACCAGGGACAGACCACTTGTACCAATTGTCCCCTTCCAAGGTCATTTGGGGGTGATTAGTGGTCCAATTAAATCCATCCAGGGTCATGATTTCCCGGCCTCCGGTACCGCCTTCCCAAGCCCAGATATAAGGAGCCCCGGCGGTGGAGTAGTAATACAGGGCAAATCCTGTTTCGACCACAGGCTTTCTCTTATAGTTATGGGACGCCGTAGCTTCAGCGTTTTTAAGTTCCAAGGTCACGGAAGCAGGAAGAATGGGGAGAGCTATGGTCAATATTTTTCCGCTGGTAAAACCAATCCAGACACCCCCGTCCAGGCGGTATTCCCCGGAGGCAGGATTGGCGGCGGTGAGGGTAACACTCACACTTTCCCCTTCAAATTCTCCCCCCGCCGGGGAAGCGGAAACCTCCGCAGGAAGAGGGGCCTCCACCACTTGGAAAACTTGGTAGCCGGAGCTCACCACTTCGCCTTTTTTCCCCAGGGCATCCAAACGATGGGTTCCCAGGCTGAGGGTTGCGGGAAGGGAATAGGAGGCGGTGGCAATTCCTTCCACTTTAACTCCGTCTAGGTACCAGGTCCAGGAATCCTGGGTCTCAGGGGAGGTGGCGATCACAGTAGGGGTAGTACCCAGGCGGATTTGAGCATTCAACCCAGAAATTAGGATGGTGGAGGGGAATCCGAGACTCAATTGGATGGTAAGAACCACGTTTCCGGTGGCGATATCCCCGGGGGTCAGATTAATGGTCCCCAAAGTAATTTGTTCCGTGAGAATCCGGACGGTCTCTACTCCCGTCCCCTTCAGGGTCAATCCATCAAAAAGCTGAACTGTAAGCATATAGTAACCAGAGGGCACCCCTGCCGTTAGGGAAGTGGCAGAACCGGGGGAAGTCTCAAAAGTTAAGGGAATGGTGAGGTCCCCAGTCCTGGAAACCAGGGTACCTTTCACTTGGGGTGAACTTAGGTTCAAACCTGCAAATTGGGTGGTTAGGGATAAGGTCCCGGTTCCGGCTCGGGATACCAGGGTGATCTGGGCCTCTGAAGTCTGTCCCGGAAGGATCTCTACGGAGGAAGACCCCTGAGCGACCAGAAGGGGCACCGCGTCCGTATTGTAACCATCGACCTGAATGGTCCAGGTTCCCGAGTTTAGGGAGACATTCAATGCCTCCCCGGGGGTGTTCGTTCGGGTTATCTGGGTGGAACCCTGGGAAAAAACGATTTCTAGACTACCTAAAGAAAGGTTGGTTCCAGGGGAGAGGGTTCGCCCTTGCTGGGATATTTTCAAACTGACATGGCCGGTGAGTTCTTCAGATTTTTGGTCCAGGGGTGCGGAACAACCGAGGGTCAATAATAAACTGAGGGCTAGAAAAGCACATATTTTATTCACTTTTTCTCCTTGGAAAACCTTTTCCATCCAATCGGGAGGAAATCCGACCAGAACCCTGTTCTAGCTGAATAAATTGGAAAACGTTTTCCTAATTAGTATGACATAGCAAAAATCAGGTGTAAAGTGAAAGTTTTACAAATTTTTTGTTTTTTAATCAATTTTTTGGACAACTGAGGAAACCCCTTACCAAATTCCTCCCCTCTTGGTGAAATCGGACGAATTCTATAGGCTCTTGTGATGTCCTTCGACCCCCTGTACTTTAAAGATCGCCGATTTTGGAAGAGTCTTTTAACCCTGGTCATTCCCATGGCCCTTCAGAATCTCATTTCCAGCTCCCTGAACCTCACGGACAACCTGATGATTGGGCAGTTAGGAGAAAAATACTTGGGAGCCCTGTCCTTAGCCAACCAGATCACCTTTCTCCTGTTTTTGTTTACCTTCGGAATTACCTCCGGGGCAGCAGTGTTTTCAGCCCAGTTTTGGGGATCTAAAAATATCCCGGGGATTCGCCGGACCCAAGGACTCGCCCTGGCCTTGGCGGTCTGTGTCGCCCTGGTCTTTACCCTGGCCTCTCAGGTCTTTCCCGGGGAAATCATGGCCCTCTATACTCCCGATCCGGAAATCCAGGCCTTGGGGAAAGCGTATTTGCAAATCAGCTCCCTGGGATTTCCCCTCACAGCCCTGAGTATGAGCTTCAGTATTATCCTGCGTTCAGTGGGGGAAGTTCGGTTCCCCCTAGCCCTTTCTGTGGGAGCATTGGGGATAAATCTCCTTCTGAATTATGGTCTGATTTTTGGTAATTTCGGGCTTCCGGCCTTGGGGGTTGCCGGAGCAGCCTGGGGAACGGTGATCGCCAGAAGTTTTGAATCCACAGGCCTTGTCCTCTTAAGTTATTTCCATAGAATGCCCAATGCCGGCCGTCTGGCGGAGCTGTTTCATTGGCCCCGGAACTTCCTCGGACCTTATTTGAAAACTGCCCTTCCAGTTTTGGGGAATGAAATCGGCTGGTCCCTGGGGATTACCACCCTAATGGGGATCTACGCCCACGTGAGTAACGAAGCCTTAGCCGCCATGACCATAAATGATACCATTAACCAGTTCCTCAATATCTTCATCTACGGCTCTGTGAGCACTGCAGCCATCATGACGGGGAATGCGGTGGGAGCTGGAAAAATCCACAGAACCGTGGTCATCACCCGAAGATTCACCCGGTACGCCCCTTTACTCGGGACCTTTGTGGGTTTGATCATGATAGGTCTTTCCGGCTTTCTACCCAGTCTTTTCCAGGTTTCGAACCTGGCTAAGTCCTACGCCACCCAACTCTTGGTGATCCTTGGGTGCTACCTCCCGTTTCGCAGTTTCGTTTACCACTTCACCGTGGGGGTTTTTCGGGGCGCAGGGGATACCCGTACAGCCATGCTCATGGAAGTGGGAGGCATTTGGGGAATTGCCATTCCCCTTGCATGGATGGGTGCTCAGGTTTTTCATTGGGAATTCCCCCTCATTTACCTCATGGCCGAAATGCAAATGGTTATCCTCACTGGAGTTTGCATCTGGAGGCTTCGTTCAGGGAAATGGATTAAAAAGGTTACTTAGGCAGCCCTGAGGGGTGAGTATCAGCTCCTGCCCTGTTCTAACCTTTCCAGAGCCCGTTCGTAGGCATCTTCCACCGCCCACATCATTCTGTAATCCGGATAATTCTCCATCAGCTGCTCACAGAGATTTTTTACATTCTCCCATTGCTGCCGATCCTGGTAGACAAATAAGGGTTGGTAGAGAACTTCCGGTAGAAAAAAATCCCCTGGATAGGATTTCTCCGCTACCTTCGTCCAATACAAAATCTGATCCTGACACCGGAAGGTTAAAGACTCATCATTAAAATATTCCCTGGCCAATCCCCCCAACTCTTGATAAAGCAGCTGAAGGTTCCATATGGCCTGAACCGGCGTATCCCCGGCCATAACCCTAGGATTTGCTTGATAAGCCTGAGAAGCCGCAGTTGCATCCCTGTACCCAAATTGTGCTGGATTTTGAACCGTATCTCCAAAACTATAAAAATTCGGAGCTAAGATCCTCCGGGTCAGTCCCTGGATATCGGAAGCCAAAGCATTCATTTCCCTGCGGTACCGTTGACTTTTAAAATCCCGTAAATATTTGTACGCCGCCTCAATTCCCAGGCCTGGCTTCGTATAAAGGGGGTCCAAACGCACCGCTTCATTAAAGGAGGTCAAAGCGGCTTGGTATTGTCCAGTGTCTAAAAGGTTCAGCCCCAAGTAATAGGCTTTGGCGGATTCCAGGGATCCCGGCCCTCCCACCTGGGGTCCAATTTCCAGTTTAAGCCCCTGAGCAAGTTTAGTGACCAGGACTCGAACCATGTCCAATAGGGACTCGGGAAGGCCGGAAACGGATGCCAGGGACGTCACAGCACCGGTGCGAGGATCCACAGCCTTCGCATCAATCCTCAGGGATTTTCCCAAGAGAAGATAACTGCCGTAAACCAGGACGTCCGCCCCCAGGATCTTACCGACTTGGAAGGATTTAGAGGGATCAGCCATACCTGAATCCATAAATTCCTGCTCCTGAAGAAGCTTTTCCAAATCTTCCCGTTCCACCACCGTGATTTTACCCGAAGCGCCCAAATCACTCACCAGCATATCTGAAAGACCTTTTGATAGCCAATCATAATCGGGGTTTTTTACGGTATTGGTAAAATAAAGGACCGAGAGAGTTTTGATATCCTGACTATTCAGGGAAGAAAGACTGAGAAGGAGAAAAAGGACAGCCGAAGAGATTCGGGTAAAAAGCATTTTCAAATCTTAAGTTCTATCTGCCGTCGCAGGCGTTCCGACATGATCTTCATCACATCCAGAGCGAATCCGGGATTCTCCGCTATGAGTTTGTGAAAACCCTCCTCATCCACTTGAACGACCCGGCATTCCGACTTGGCTACCGCCGTAGCGCTCCGAGGCCCTTTGTCGATCAAGGCCATTTCGCCAAAAACGCTCCCGTCGGAAATGGTATCCAGTAATTTGTTGCCTACCCGGATTTCCACCTCCCCGTCCATGATGCCGTACATAAAATCGCTATTATCCCCGCGTTCAAAGATTATCTGTCCCTCTTCAAAGGTGAAAAAATCCTGGGAATTAAGAAAAAGGTTTATTAGTGCCATAGAATTATTTTGATCTCTTTTAGAATTACGTCAAGTATAATTTTTGAATGTTACCAAGAGTTCTAGTAGTTTTGAAAGAGGAACTAAATTAAAAAATCGGCCGGGTGGGCAGGGATGTATTTTTCAACGCAGTTTTTAGGGATTCCAGATCATTTTTCATATAATCCGTACGTTTCAACACTTCAGCTTCCAGTTCCTTCGTGTAATTTGCCAACAGATCTGTATAGGCTTTAACTTTTAACAAAGATCGCACCCGGGCGAAAAGCTCCACCTTGTCGTAAGGTTTGGATAGAAAATCATCACACCCGGCTTCTATCCCCATAATTCTGTCCTCAGTTCCCCGCAGGGCGGTTACCAGGATAATGGGTAATTGAAAATGGGCGGGATCACTTCGGATTCTGCGGGTGACTTCAAATCCATCCAAACCAGCCATCATCACATCTAAAAGTATAAGATCCACATCGTAAACCGAGAGTTTAATCAGCGCTTCTTCGCCGCTGGAGGCGGTTATAATATCGTAACCCAGAGGACGTAAATGGGCTTCTAACAATTCCACATTTTGGGGAACATCATCCACCACCATGATAAGATCACTGTCTTTCATAATTACTCCTGTCTTAATTGAATATAAACAGAGTATACGCATTCGGCTAGCACAAGATGTGCTTAATGGTGAAATTTGACTCGTAAATGGAAATTCAATATGTTTAAACATAATCCAAGGCCATAAAATTAATACCAGGCCATATCGATTTGGAAGAAGTGCCGATCCAAAAGGTCACAAGAAAATGAATGATGAAATCTCTCTGAATAAATTTCTGTCAGATGTGGACTTGCTATTAAAGCGAGTAGAGACAGAATCTACTCATTATATCTTGACGCCCACTGAGACAGAATTAGCTGCATGTGAGTTGGCCAGCGTTTCCAAAGATATCTTGGATACTTTCACCATTCCTGCAAACGACGGAAGATTGGAAATAACCATCACCCCCGACGGTTTAAATGCCTTGGGTGATTTCTATCCCGCATCCGGTAAGGGCAACCCA
Source organism: uncultured Spirochaetales bacterium (assembly GCA_964624355.1). Taxonomy (GTDB): domain Bacteria; phylum Spirochaetota; class Spirochaetia; order JABEVK01; family JABEVK01; genus CAZUXL01. Next base: position 12,938 of record CAZUXL010000035.1, on the reverse strand, counting down.
ATTGTAATGGAACAAATCATACAACAATTAAAACATAAATCCATACTTTTTGGAATCCGTTGGCCGCTGATAAAAGAATCCTTATTGGCGGCTACCACCAATAACGAAGTGGTTAAAGGGATATTAATTGCCGCTGGGATCCCGCCTAAGGATGAGGTACCGGAACACTGGAAAGTTATGCCCCAGCTTTTGGATAAACAGCGTTTTTTTGATCAAAAAGAGTCGTTTCGGGACTTTAAAAACGACTCGCCTTTTGTAGTCATAAAGAAAGACGCAGTTCTCGCTCGGGTCATTCCTGCGCAAACTGGTTGTCATGGGACAGATTTAACGGGGGCAGAGGTAAGGTATAAAACACTCACCCCCTTTTCTCCCCATCCTGGAAAAAATGTAGTGAGGAAAAACCAAGAGTATATTGCCAATGTGAATGGTTGTTTTTACTGCGACGGAAGCTTTTTTTGGATTGAAAGTATATTAATTCTGGGAGATGGGGTTTCACCCAGAACGGGTCATATTTCCTTCCCTGGGGACGTCTTCATTAGAGGCGAGGTAGCCATTGGTTACAAAATTAACACCGGCGGAAGCCTCTATAGTTCTTCTACCTTGGATGTGACGGAAATCAACTGCAAAGGAAATGTAAAAACCGCCCAAGGCATCATCGGCCACCCGGGTTCCGTCTTGAGGTCCGAAGGTAAAATTCAAGCCAAATTTTTAACCAACGCTTATGTGCTAGCCAGGGGTAAGATTGAAGTCCAATCCGCCATTGTTAATTCTCTGGTTCAAACGCTGGAGACATTAAATGTGGGATCCCGGGGATTGATTATCGGCGGCAAGCTTGAGGCCCTCAAGGGAGTCAATTTATACCAAGTGGGAAATGAAAGAAGCGGTGGAACCCAGATTGTTTGTGGAGTCGATTTTTCAGTGCTGGATAAAATAAAATGGCTCAGGGATCAAAACATCCTTTTGTCAAATACCCAGAAAAAGATTGAAGGTGAAATTACCAAGGATCCCGAATCCCGGTCAAAATATTTAGAGACCCTGGGGAAAATTCAGGATGAAATAAAAAAATTAAATCAAATATCCATACATTTATTACATACCTTGGATATGGATGAAAGTGCGGAAGTCAAAATACGAGGTACCATCTACCCCGGATCTCAAATAGAAATCTGTCATGTGATAAAAATAATCACCAGCCCCATGACCCACGTACGATTTTTCCTTAACAAACAAAAGGGAATCCTAAGTCACGCTTCGCTTTAATACTTATAGTTTCCAATAACAAATTACCAATTACAATCCATCAATTATTAGGTTCTATCGTAGATTTTATCGGTAAGGTAAATCTTACCGAGGTTCCTTTCGTAAGACCGTCGGACTCAATTAATAGATGTCCGCCGTGGAGCTCTACAAATTTCTTCGATAGAGGCAAACCCAATCCAGTCCCTTCAATAATTCGTGAATAGGGTGTGTCTACTCTAAAAAACCCTTCGAACAGTTTTTCCATATTCTCCGGAGCAATTCCAATCCCCGTATCCCAAACCATGACAGAAATCTCCCCGTCACTACTCCAGGATTTCATCCCAATATCTCCACCCTCAGGAGTAAACTTCACGGCATTGGAGAGAAGGTTATATATTATTTCTTTCACTTTGAGTTCGTCAGCTTCAATATTGGGTAAGTCCTCATCAATTTCCAGGATTACGTTTATATTTTTTTTATTTGCCATATCAGATATTAATGAAGATATTTCGTGCAATAAAGTTTTAATGGAAAGTGTGGATAAGGACAAAGCCATTTTCCCTGCTTCCACCTTTGCCATATCCAGGATTTGATTGATCAAAGCCAAAAGGTGTCTGCCGCTGGTCAAAACATTGGATACATATTTTTTTTGTTTTTCATTGATCGGACCGTAAGTTTCATCGTAAAGAACCTCGGAAAAACCATTAATCGAATTGAGCGGTGTTCTGAGTTCATGGGACATATTAGCTAGAAATTCCGACTTTACCCTTGCCGTTCTTTCCAATTCCGTAGCTAGATTTTTTAGTTCTTCGTGGGCCTTCACCAAACCCGCCTCAATAACTTTTCGCTCAGTGATATCTTCAATGGCTAAAAGAATGATTCTTTCTTTCCCGGAGGCTCTTTGAATTTGCCGGGCATTGAGGAGCATTATCCTCCGCCCAATCGTGGAGAAATCGTGCTCCACTTCATAATTTTCAAAGGAAGCTTTTTGTGGAAGAATAGTCTCCAACAATTCTCTAAGTTTGGGGATATCCCACTGTTTATTTCCCAAATCATAAATGAGTTGACCCACGGTATCTTCTGGATTAACCTTAAACACCTCATAAAAAGATCGGCTAACGGTAACGACCCGGAGATCTTGATCCAAGGAAATCAAGGGCTCTCGAACAGTGTTGATGATACTCTCTGCAAATTCACTCACCTCATCCGCAGTTTTTTTTATGATCTCCAATTCTTTTCGTGTTTTTTCTAATCCGTTCTCAATCTCTTTGCGTTCTGTAATATCTTCAATAGCCAGAAGAATAATCCGCTCTTTTCCTGAAACCCGTTGTATCTGCCGAGCATTGAGAAGCATGATTCTTCGACCAATATTCGAAAAATCGTGTTCCACTTCGTAATTATCAAAAGAGGCTTTTTGAGGCAAAATCGTTTCAAGCAATTCCCTGAGTTTTGGGATATCCCACTGTTTATTTCCCAAATCGTAGATCAACTGCCCTACGGTTTCTTCAGGATTTACTTTGAATAATTCATAGAATGATCGGCTCACCCTGACGACCCGTAAATCTTGGTCCAGGGAAATTAGAGGCTCTCGAACAGTATTAATTATACTTTCAGCGAACTCACTAACTTCATCTGCGGTCTTCTTAATAATTTCCAGTTCTTTCCTGGTTTTCTCAAGACCGTTTTCTATTTCTTTCCGCTCTGTAATGTCCTCGATTGCCAGTAGAATGATCTTTTCTTTTCCCGAAGCCCTTTGAATTTGGCGGGCATTCAAGAGCATAATCCGGCGGCCGATGGTGGAAAAATCGTGTTCCACTTCATAATTTTCAAAAGAAGCCTGGAGAGGTAAAATAGTCTCTAACAATTCCCTAAGTTTTGGAATATCCCACTGTTTATTTCCCAAATCATAAATGAGCTGTCCCACGGTTTCTTCGGGGTTCACTTTGAAAACTTCATAAAAAGAACGACTGACGGTTACCACTCGAAGATCTTGATCTAAAGAAATCAGAGGTTCCCGCACCGTATTAATGATACTCTCTGCAAATTCACTCACTTCGTCAGCGGTTTTTTTAATAATCTCCAGTTCTTTTCTTGTCTTTTCCAGGCCATTTTCAATTTCCTTTCTTTCCGTAATATCTTCTATGGCGAGAAGTATAATGCGCTCTTTTCCAGAGGCTCTTTGAATCTGACGGGCGTTTAAGAGCATGATTCGTCTACCAATATTGGTAAAGTCGTGCTCCACTTCATAATTATCAAAAGAAGCTTGCTGGGGTAAAATCGTTTCCAACAATTCCCTAAGTTTGGGAATATTCCATTGTTTATTTCCCAGGTCATAAATGAGCTGCCCTACGGTCTCTCCTGGATTTACTTTAAAGACTTCGTAAAAGGAACGGCTTACGGTCACCACCCGAAGATCCTGGTCCAAAGCAATTAAAGGCTCACGAACTGTATTAATTATACTCTCGGCAAATTCACTCACTTCATCGGCTGTTTTTTTTATAATCTCTAATTCTTTCCTAGATTTTTCCAACCCATTTTCGATTTCTTTCCGTTCGGTAATATCTTCAATAGCCAGAAGGATTCCCCGCTCTTTCCCAGAAGCCCGTTTTATTTGACGAGCATTGAGTAACATGATCCGACGACCAATATTAGTAAAATCGTGTTCCACTTCATAATTTTCGAAGGATGCCTGTTGGGGCAAAATTGTTTCCAGAAGTTCCCGAAGTTTCGGGATATTCCACTGTTTGTTTCCCAAATCATAAATCAACTGACCTACGGTTTCTTCTGGTTTTACTTTAAAAACTTCATAAAAGGAACGGCTAACAGTCACTACACGAAGATCCTGATCCAAGGAAATCAAAGGTTCGCGCACGGTATTTATGATGCTTTCGGCAAATTCACTGGATTCATCCGCAGTCTTTTTTATTATTTCCAAATCTTTTCTGGTTTTTTCCAAACCATTTTCTATTTCTTTTCTTGTGGTAATATCCCTTGCAATGGTAGAGGCACTAACAATGACTCCTAAAGAATTTTTTACCGGAGATAGTGTTAAAGAAACGTCAATTATTTGGCCCTCTTTCGTAATTCTTTTCGTTTCAAAATGCTTTATCCCCTCGCCTCTGGCTATTTTCGCAGTAACTGTTTTACTTTCGTCAGGACTACCAGGCGGTTGAATCAAATTGACCGATTTTCCCACAATTTCTGATGCTTTATAACCAAAGGTATTTTCCGCTCCGCGATTCCAACTCAGAATGGTTCCTTCCAAGTCTTCCACTATAATTGCGTCATCCGCAGATTCCACAATTGCAGCCAGGCGACTATGGGCTTCTTCCAATTCCATCCTGGTGGTAATATCTTCAATAGCAAGCAGGATGATCCGTTCTTTACCAGAAACCCGTTGTATTTGCCGGGCATTTAAAAGCATTATTCGTCGTCCGATATTTGCGAAATCCTGCTCCACTTCGTAATTATCAAAGGAAGCTTTTTGAGGAAGAATGGTTTCTAAAAGCTCTCGCAGCTTTGGTATGTCCCATTGTTTGTTTCCCAAGTCATAGATCAACTTTCCCACGGTTTCTTCGGGTTTTACCTTAAAAACCTCATAGAAAGAACGGCTTACGAATACAACCCGCAAGTCTTGATCCAAAGCGATTAAAGGTTCCCTAACTGTGTTTATTATACTCTCTGAGTATTCTTGAGAGTTTGAAACGGAAAATTTTCCTGACATTAGTCGACCCCTCTATTTAGATGCAGCTGAAAGCTGCACAATTTATTTCTCATCATCTTTTATAAAATTAAAAACATCATTCACGAAGGTTCTCGTATTAATGGGTTTGCCGATGAACCCGCTATTCGGGATGGATACAATACTCTCTCGCCCCTCAGCCATTACCGATGCGGTTACAAATACTATGGGAATATTTTTCGTTTCAGGATATTGTCTCAGAAGAGCTGCCGCTTCCGTTCCTTTCATATCGGGAAGTCGTACATCCATGACCACAATGTCTGGGATTTCTTTTCTTGTAAGAGCTATACCCTCGGTAGCATTGGAAGCACCAAAAACTTCGTTCCCGGCAAATTCCAATAGATCAATTTCCAGAAGCAGATTATTTTCATTATCGTCCACGACGACTACTTTCTTTCCCATGCTATAACTCCTTCTAGTCGAATAGAGGCAACGTAAACTTTACGGATGTTCCCAACCCGGGACCCTCGGATTCTACAGATACGACTCCCCCATGGAGTTCCACTATCTTTCGGGTCAAGGACAAACCCAATCCCGTTCCCTCAATGGTACGAGTGTAAGACGAATCCACTCGATAGAATCCTTCAAATATCTTTTCCATATCCTCAGGAGCAATTCCAATACCCTCATCCCATATTTCTATCACGATATTTCTTTCTTTTATTTCCATGTTTACACCAATATTTTTATTATCAGGTGTATACTTTACTGCATTAGAAATCAAATTGAAAAGGACTTCCTTAACCTTTAGTTCATCCCCTTCTAGCGCGGGAAGGATTTCTGGTATGGTCAGTTTAAAATGGAGATTCTTTTTAACCATCATATTATCGAGAACCATAAGAACCTCATTCAGAAGGGCCTTTATATCAATTTTACTAATTGTTAAAATCATTTTTCCCGCTTCCACTACGGCCATTTCTAATATTTGATTAATTATTAAAAGAAGGCTTTTGCCGCTGGTATAGATATTATGAACGTACTTTTTTTGTTTTGCATTCAACTCGCCGAAAGACTCATCATAGAGAATTTCTGAAAACCCATTTATGGAATTCAAAGGAGTGCGAAGCTCATGGGACATGCTGGCCATAAACTCAGATTTTACCTTTGCGGTTTCTTTTAACTTCTCCGTTAACAACTCCATATCCCTATATGCTTTTAACAATCCGGCTTCCGCTTTAATTCTCTTGGTTATGTCATGGGCAATCGTTGAGGTACCCACAATTTCTCCTCGAATATTTTTTACCGGTGAAATTGTGAGGGATACATTAATACATTTTCCGTCTTTTTTTCTGCGTAGAGTCTCATAATTATTTTTCTGATGACTGTTTGTCCGCAGTGCGACGACTTCCATATCAGTCTCTCTATCTTCCAATACCAAGGTTTTAGTGAAATGTTTTCCTAAAACTTCTTCGGATTTGTACCCGTACATGCTTTCTGCACCCTTATTCCAACTTATAATATAACCTTGTGCGTCTTTGCCTATGATAGCGTCCTCAGCAGATTCCACAATCGCTGCCAGCTTTTTGTAATCCTCGTCTATTTTTCTTATATCCGTTATATCCTTAGAAAATCCTATAATTCCTATAACTTCATTTTGAGAATTACGATATGGAAACTTATCCGTTTGAATAATTTTTAATCCTGATGGGGTTTTCATGTATTCCTCAATATTAATTTTTGGAATTCCCGAATTCATGACTTCCTGATCATCCATCCAATAGTTTTCAGCCAGCTCTTTGGGATACAAATACCAACAAGTTTTCCCTTCCATTTCGTCCTTAGACTTCCCATTTAATTTGGCCATGGAGTTATTTACACGGACAAATCTATTATCTTTATCTTTGTAATATATCATGGTAAGTGAACAATCTAGAATAGTTTGTTGTTCCTCGATCAATTGCCGTATTTGTGCTTCTTTCTTATAGGAATCTGTGACATCTCGAAATACCAAAACAGCACCCACTGGTTGATTATCCCTGTCTCGTATGGGAGCATAGCTGTCGGCGATGGCTTTTTCCGTTCCATCTCGCGAAATAAGGAGAGTATGATTGGCCAGACCTCGATTCCCATCTTTCAAGGCTTCCTTCATGGAGATGGTGGTAGAAAGTCTAGTTTCGGGATTTATAATGTGAAAAATTTCTTCCATAGGTCGACTTAGTGCATCGAGGCGATTCCAACCCGTGAGTTTTTCGGCCATGGGATTGAGCAGTGTCACCCTTCCTCGGGAATCAGTAGCGAGTACGGCATCTCCAATGGAGTTGAGGGTAACAGATAATTTCTCTTCACTTATCTGGAGTGATCTATAAAATGTCTGCAATTCTAAACTGTTTTCTTTCTGAATTTCACGAATATTGTTATCTTTAATTTTAGATAAATTTAATAATCTATTTTTCGTTCTAAATAGTACCATGGCTGAAAAAATATACGCAATTAATATAATTATAATACTGGTAGACAAAACCACCAGAAATAGTGTGTTTACATTGGTCTTTAAATCAAAATCACTTTGAAAAAGGGCAACCTCTTCCACTTCCAACAAAGACTGTACCTCACGACGAATACTACCCCCTATTTTTCTCACATTTTTCCACAGGCCCTTGGAAATTTCTGCGGTGGCATTATTCAGCCTATGGGATTCAATGATGCTGTCAGTTGTTATAAACATCGAATTAGAAAGAGATTCCAGGGTGTCTAGGCTAGTCTTACTTGGGGTAAATGTATACTGAGTTCTAAGATTGTATAATTCTCTGGATATTTTATTCTTTAACAACAGATACCGATCATAAGTATTTTCGTTTATACCACCCGTATACTCTTCTTTCTGAATTTCAATTTCCAGTACTGAGATTAAATATATTCTCAAACTCGTTAAGATACCAAAAGAACTCATTCTCATATTCGATTCGTGAACCACTTGTTCGTAAGTACGAAAAGAAATAAAGGTATAAGCAGAGATTAGGAATATGATAGCAATGGGAACTAAAAATATTTTAAACACCTTCTCCATGATATTCCCCTTCCAGTATAGAACAAATATTTAGTATTTGCTTTTTTAGGCTGGTACCTTCAGAAGGGCGGCAGGGCATTTTCTCTGGTTTTATCAGGCCGATTCAGACGCTGCCAAGGAAAAGTAGTTGAATGGGAAAAAATTGGGACTATTCTCCAACACTAAAAGTCAATTTTGTGAAAAATCTATGCTTACACTCACAAGCTACTTATTATATGACCATAAGTCAAAATTAAAAAATGCGTTATGAACCAGCCTCTGCTGAGGAGGGGCCCAAGGGCTGACTGGAAATCTAAGAGATCTTAGGATAATTATATAAATATGAAAAATATCCTACTTCTAATGATGCTCTTCCCCCTTTCCACGCTATCCGCCGATCTTTCGGATTTTAAAAAAGACGTAGAAAGTACTGAACAAATAGCCCCACAGGAAAAGAAAACTGAGGAACCACCTGAAACTGACAATTCTCTCCTAAATCTCCTTGTAGACTTGTTTAAGTTTATCTGGTGGCTCAACACATCTACGGTTACCTACCAACCTTATCCTTACTATGATTCGAACTATGACTTGAAAGAAAACCGTCGACATTGGTTTTCCGCAGATCTACAGGCCATGGGACTCTCAAACCTGGGTTATGGAACCTGGGCAACACTAAAAGGCCACTTTCTACCTTTTTTTGGGCCTTACTTGGAAGGATGGAGTCTGAGTGATGGAAAATCCAACCTCTCCGGGATAAGACTTGGGGCTACAATTCCCCTTTATCAATCCGACCCCTTCTCCCTGGGTCTCTATGGCCAATGGAATACCTGGATTGGCATACTTGAGCGTACCGGGGGAACCCTGGGGTTGGAATTCCGTGCCCATCCTTTCCCACCTATCTCTCTTCAGGGGAAAGCAGGATTTCAAATTTTTCAAAACTTTAGTATGGGTGAATTAGAAGCCCAAATCGGATGGAATAAGGGTCCTTGGGAGCTCTTCGCAGGGTGGCGTTATTGGAACCTGCTAACGAACCAGGGGGTTCCCCTAAAGGAATACGCCGGAGCCTTTGGCGGAATTAAAGTTTATTTTTAACATCTGATGCATGAATAATCTGGCACTCTGCTGTACGCACCCCTATACTAATAGGAATGGGGGAACCAATGTGTTCAAAAAATATTATTGCCACGGCAATATTAGCAATGATTATTTCCACAAACCTGGGGGCTCAGGTTTGGAAATTCACCCGATTCATGGATACACCATACCCTAAAAATACCGGGACTTCCGGCGGGGATATGGCCGTAGGGGATATCAATGGAGACGGGAAAATGGACCTGGTTCTCTCCGGTTCCGGAGGTCGGGGACCAGCCCTCTTGGTTTATCTTTTCACCCCAGGGAAATACGTTTTAAAGGAAAACTCCGGCCTCCCCGCCCTGGATGGGGGTAGCCGTATCGTTTTGGCGGACTTCGATGGGGATGGAAAGATCGACGCCGCCCTGGCGGGAAAAACCTCAGCGGACTATAAAACGGCTTTAATTAAGGTCTATCGGGGGGATGGGGCAGGTAATTTTGCCCTCATGGATGATCCGGGGAAATTACTCCCTTCGGAAGACTTCGAAGACAAGCCCGGAAGCTGGGCCCCCACAGATAAGGATATCCTGGGAATCTCCGACAGCGCCGGGTTCTCCTCGGGATTTTTCGAGGCCGGGGATCTGGATAAAGATGGGGACTTGGACCTGGTTTTCGCCGGGGGTAAGGGATTTGAATCGGGTAACGATCCCTCTGGGCAAATGATCCAGCGGGATTGGGAAACTGCGGGTAGTTTTCTTAATAACGGCCTAGGAATCTTTTCCTACGTGGCCACTTACCCCCAAACCGGGGATATTTCTTCCTCGGGACTCACCAAGGCCAATCGCTGCGCCGGATTTGTGGCGGATCTGAACGGAGATGGGATTCTGGATGCCGCCCTCTCTGGCCAGTCCAACCGCGGCCCCCTGGCGAACCCAGGCATTCCTGAAACCCAAAGAAACCCCCTCCCTTTTGCGGAAACCTATAGGGGGGATGGAAAAGGATCCTTTGTGAAATTCGAAACCTCTGGACTTCCGGCTTTGATCGATGGGGGCCTTTGGCTGGGAGATGTGAACAGCGATGGGCTTGTGGATGCGGGGGTTTTGGGAAACACGGGAAGCCCGGGGGATCCCAACGGCGGACGGGTTCTGGGTATCTGGCTGGGGATGGGTGATGGATCCTTTGCCAAGGATGAATCCCAAACCCAGCTCCGGGCGGTGATGTCCGGGGGTGGGGCTTTCGGGGATTTGGACGGGGATGGGGACCTGGATATGGTGGTTTCCGGCAACGACAACGACCGAAGCCTCAGGATTTATGAGAACCAAAAAGGCTTATTTGTCCCCAAATACTTAGATAAAGCCAAGGATGGGGTGGGTACCAACACCGCCAATGGAAACGGGAGTTCCGACGCCTCCAATGAGTGCGATGTGATCATCTCAGACCTGGACGGGGACGGGGACCAGGACGTGGTGGTGAATGGCCGGGGTGGGTCCCTCCAACTTCTGGTGTTTATGAATAAGTTGAAATAGGTCTCAGCAGGTCCACACTAAATCGGGAGACTTTTCAGTCTCCTGGTTTAGTTCGGCGAGAAGTCTATCCCTGGTTTCCAGAAACTCCTGCCATTGGGGTTTGGGCCTTCCGGGCAAGTTGAGCTTTTGGGTGGAACCCAGTTCCAGTTGTTCCTTGATCCCGGGGGAATTTAGCCAGTAAAAAATCCCCCAATTGGGAAAATCCCACTCCCGGTTGTATGAATGACACTCGTAATCGATGAGGATCATCTGCCCGTCCATCCAGATGAAGTTTGTAGGAAAATAATCCACATGGAGTCCACCGGCTTTCAATTGATTTTGAACCCCGAAAATGGCTCCCCAGTGGACCGGGGTCAATTCACCCGCCGCCGCCAAATCAGCCGCCGTGGGTCCATGGAGGTATTCCTTAATAAGCCACTGGTCTTTATCCGACCAGGCTAGAAGCCGTGGAATCCTAATTCCCGTGGGAAGAATCCTTTCGTAGGCCTCCACTTCGGCCTTTAATTTATTGCCGAAGGTGTAGTAATCCACGGTTTCCTGGTGCATTTTTTTAAAGACCACGGCTTCACCGGCGCTTTCCGCAAGCCAGGAATAGGCGGACTTCCCCTTCCCTAAAAGCCCTGTGATGACCCATTCGCGGTTTTTAAAAACAACACTTTTTCCTACCATGGAATAAGAATACCAAGACAGCCGGCTCAGGTCAATCTAGGAAATGCCCCCCCATTTTGCGGGGGGGCCAAGGGCTTTAGTAGGTTCCTTCCAGAATTAGCCATCCATAACCTGGAAGGGTGATTTCCTGTGCGTCCCAGGGTTCCCCGGTGGACACTTGGGTGTAAGATCGTCCCTTCCAAACTTCCGGTAGGCCTAAAGCTTGCTCATCCGGGGTAAAATTCACCAGGACAATGAACCTTTTTCCCTCCGCTTCCCGGGCAAAACTGAGCACAGATTCGTTGGTACTCAGTTGAAGATCCAAGGCGCCGCTCTGGAAAGCCTTGTTATTTTTCCAAAGGCTCAGGAGGTTGCGATAAAACTCCTGGGTGGCCAGGCCTTGGGTCCAGTCGTAGGTGTGCTTCCCAAAAAGGTCTTCCTTCACATCCAAACCCAGTTCCTGACCTTGATAAATCAGGGGAATCCCGGGCATCAAAAAGGTGGCTACCGCGGCGGCCTGGGACCCTGAAAGTCCACCAAAAATTACGGGTGGAGGATTGTCCCAACTGGTTTCATCGTGATTGGTGATGAACCTAAGCAGGGGCGCTCCGCCGGTGTTCATCCATTCTCCCAAGGCCGTCTGGGCGTAATCAAAGACGGCGGCCTCACCGGACCAGGACTTTTTAAGGGCCGAGTACCCAGGCCAGGCGTAGTTCATATGAAAACCTGCGGTGATGAGATTGGGCTCGTCGGATTCCGCCAGTAAAAGCACGTCCTTCACCGCCTTCACAGCGGGGAGGCTTTCTTCCCAGAAGTCCAGGGGTAACATAGCCCCCGTGTCCGCCCGGTAACCATCGATATCCATTTCCTTTACCCACCAGACCATGATATTAGTCATTTCTTTCCGGAGGTCCGGGTTGTTATAGTTCAGATCCGCCACATCGGCCCAGTCCGCCACCGGGGGGACAATTTTCCCGTTTTTGTCCTGGGTGTACCAGGTGGGATGGGCCTTCACCCAGGGATGGTCCCAGGCGGTATGATTGGCCACCAGATCGATGATCACCTTCAGGCCTTTGCCATGGGCGGTTTTCACTAAACTGCGAAAATCCTCCAGGGTCCCAAAATCGGGATTCACCCCCTGGTAGTCGGAAATGGAATAAGGTGAACCCAGGGCTCCCTTCTTCTCGATCTGGCCTATGGGATACAGGGGCATGATCCACAGGGTCTTGATCCCCAGGGCCTTCACCCGGTCCAGTTGGGCTTCGGCGGCCTTGAAAGTACCTTCCGGGGTAAAATTGCGGATGGAAAGTTCATAAATCCCCCCTTCCCAGGCCCAGGTGGGGAAATCCGAGGGGGGATCCAGTTGTGGGGGGGGCTCCCGGTTCAGGGATGTACAGGAAAAGACCAAGGAAACTACAAAAAGGACCAGACCTCTAAAAATGGATTTTTTCATACTTTACTCCTTAAACTCCTAAATAAATGCCCCGGGTGAGGGATGCGCAGGGCCCCCGGGTCCGACAGGACGGAAGCGCCAGCGGACCCCGGAGCAAGCCCGGCGGGCACCGGCCTTAGGCGGTGTCCGACACCCCCTACTCCCTCTCTAAAGCCTTTCGGATCGCCTGAGTTCTGCCTAGAAAAAAGTTTTGCTGTTCACTGAACTCCGGGCTGCCACTGAAAAGGCGGATGAAGGAATACTTTCCCCAGTCCGCGGGAAGATCGACCAGGG
>CAZUXL010000034.1:11463-29251 GCA_964624355.1 uncultured Spirochaetales bacterium | reverse complement strand
AGCACCTAAAAGCGGCTGACTTTGCCGCAGTTTCAGGAGTCCTTTGTAGTAATCTGTCAGGGATTGGTTCAGCCGGGCGTGGTCAAAATTAATCCAGTTGGTTTCATTGTCCGCACTGTAGGAGTTCGGTGAAGGGGTCAAAAAGGCCACGTTGTCACTGCCACCGCCCAAAGTGCCCTTAGTGGTGAGTTCTTGAACCATTCCCGTTAAGTCCGGTGTGATCTTTCCCCGAGCCCATTCCTGGCCGATATGCATCATTAAAGGCCCCTGGGACAGGAAAAGCGCTACTGCGCCCACTTTGGCGGAATTAATCAGTTTGTCATCCAGTTTCAGATACCCGGGGATATCGGCGATCCGGTTGATTGTCTTGCCATCGGCCTGGTAAATGTTGTACGCCCCGGAGGAGATCCTCAGGATATCCCCGAAGGTGGCATCGTCGTGGGATTCGATATAACTTACCATTTGCCAGCTTTGGAAATTGTCGCTGGCTGAGGTTCCCGCCCAGGCGTTTTTCAGTTCGTCGGGGACGTTCACGGACCCCAGGGCAAACATAGGCCGGGTGGTGGTGGGACGGTTATCGTTGCGGATGGCTTTGCGGACCCCATCGTTCCAAATAGCCCAGCCCGCGTTTAACAGGTCCCGGCTTATGGTGGAGTTCTCCCCTCCCCAGGGTTCAGCAATAAGCATGGCCTGAGGATTGATGGAATACACCAGGTCCGCCACGGCTTTTACGGTGTCCTTGTCATGGCTGGTCGCCAGGTCAAATCGGAACCCATCCACGTGGTACTCGGTCATCCAGTACTTCAAAGAGTCCAACATCATCCGGCGCACCATGAGCCTGCGGGACTCCATTTCGTTGCCGGTACCGGTCTTATCCACTTTTTTGAAGAAATAATCCCTGTCCATGATCCGGAAGGAATTTTCGTCGTAACTGGAAGTGTGGTTGTACACCACATCCATTACCACGGCCACACCGGCTTTATGCAGGGCTTTCACCATGTCCTTGAGTTCTGTCACGGCCCTGCCGTCGGCGCCGTTCCACCGGGCAGGATCCCGGGTAGCGTCGGAGGCGTAAGAAGATTCCGGGGAGAAGTAATTGCTGGTCATGTAGCCCCAGTAGTTGCGGCCGTAGATGTTCCAGGTGTTTTTCATCCCCGCAGCCAGTACTTTATAAGGGGGCTCCACTTCGGCAAACTCCTGGAGGGGAAGAAATTCCACCGTATTGACCCCCAGGTCTTTGATCCACTTCAGGCCGCCCCGGGTCGCATTGACCATTCCCTTGTAACCAGGAGTGGCGGTGCCGGCGGTGGGGTCGGCGGTGAGATCCCGGATATGGGCTTCCATGATCACCGCATTGGCAATGTGGGTTCCCAGGGGTTTATCCCCTTCCCAGTTATACTTGCTGGTGTCCAGGATCAGGGTCCTATTTTTCTGAGGGAAGGTGGTGGACTGGGCATTAGCCCGGCCGTAGGGGTCCGCAAAAACCGTATCGGAAGCCACCATGGGAACAAAAGGCACCCAGGTGTACATCCTCTCGGTGATTCGGTAGCCGTAGAATTTTCCCCAGAAGGTTCCCTCCACTGTGGCTTCAAAAACCTGGTTTTCGTCGGCGGTGAGGGGAATGATCCGGGCGGCTTCCACCGGATCAGCTACTTGGTTAAAGATCACCAGGTCAGCTTTTTTCCCTTGGGGAATGAAGACCCGGAACACCGACTTTCCGTTTTCCAGGTTGTACCCCAGGGGCTTCTCGGAATACAGGCCGCTTAGGGAAACCGAAGCTAATACGGCAGTATTCACCTTGTGGGTAGAAGTTTTCCCTGCATAGGATACCGTCAAGGTGTATTCGGTGCCCATTTTCATGGGACTGTCGGTTTTGACTAACACATAGGCACCGGACCTCTGTGCCCCCCCCCCAGGGGTTCCGGGTTCTATGAAGAATTGGGCCTGGGTGAGGTCGGCAGGAAGTCCCGAGGCCTTGAGTCGAATGACCGAAACCTCAGCTACGTCTACGGAAAACACCTCGTATCCGGTATTCACCTCCGCAGCGGGTGCCGCAACTTCCGGTTCCCCCCCAGCAAAAAGATTACCCGCCCAAATAACTAAAAAAACCACAGCGAATATTCTTTTCATAAAAACCCTTTTTATAAAGGCCACTTAAGGGCGAACCTAAGCACAAGGGGCATTGTACCGTGGTTTTTAGGGGGAGGCAACGGTGTTTTGGTTCCGAAAGGTCCACAGGTACATTAAACCTCCCAACAAAACGATCAAGGCAAAGAGACCCAATACCAGACCGTAGGCCCCTGAGGTCCCGCTCTCTAAAAATTTACCCACCACAGCGGTGCCTACAGCCCCGGAAATGATACTCACCAAATTGAAAAAACCCATTCCCACCCCGGTTTCTTGGTTTGAAAGTGTTTGGGAGACGGAGTTCATCATGGCGGTTTGAAAGAGAATGAACCCCACGTTGGTCATCAAAAGCATTCCCCCCACCAGATAGGGTGATAGGGAAAATGTCAAAGCCAAGGTTCCCATGCTGATTACCACCAAGCTCAATCCCAGGGTCACAACAAAGGTGTTACCCCGGCGGTCAGCCAAACGACCGGCAAAGGGCCCCACCACCACACCGCTGATGGCCCCTGGGAATAAAAGGAGGCCGATCTGCCCCGTTTCCAAGCCAAAAGTTCCATGAAGCAGAAGCGGAAACAAAAAGAACGTCCCAATGACGATGGAAAAAAGCAAGAATCCTACAAAAACGCTCCCTCTAAAGGGTTTGTTGGCAAACAGAGAGGGTTGAATAAAGGGATCTTTAGCCTTCAGCATCCTCCAGAAGGTTAAAACCAAGGAAAATACAAATGCGGCCAAATAGAGCGGTTCGGGATAATTCAGGGATACGACTAAAAGACCCACAGTGGAGGCCACCAATACCGCCCCCAAGATATCCACCCTGCCGGATTGTTTGGCCTCTTCGGGTAGAAGTTTTAAAAGAAAGGGAATGGAGGGAATTATCAAAACCGGAATTAAAAATAAATAAGACCAATGGAGACTTTGGGACACAAAGCCCCCCAGTACAGGACCAAGTCCGATACTGATGGAGACAAAGGATGTGATCAATCCGAAAATTTTTCCCCGGTGATCTGCAGGATAATACCGGGCGACCATGACGAATATCAACGCCGGCAATGCGGAGGCGCCCACACCCTGCAGTCCCCTAAAAACCACTACCCACCCATAATGTCCTTGAAATAGAAACCCAAGTATCGAAGAGATCACATAGATGGTCATGCCTATCATTAGTAATCTCTTTAAACTGAAAATATCCGAGAGCTTTCCGTAAATCACCGATCCGATCCCGAAAAAGACCAAGAAAATGGTCATAACCCAACTGACCCCCGCAGGGCTAAGATTGAACTGTTGGGAAATTTTCGGAGTCGAAACATTAAAGACCGTTTCATTCAACACGGCGAAACAGATAAGGTAGATTATCCAGGGTAATAACCTGTCAAGTTTCTCTTTAGACAATATTTCCATCACATTTCCTTATATGAGTAATTTAGTCATATAAGGTTAATACCCTAAATAGCTGGGGTCAAGTAAAGGTCTATTTATTTTGTGGAAGGGTTGAATGAAAAAAGGGTCTGAACAAGCTATTTATCTCCTACGAGAATCGAACTCGTATCTGCACCGTGAGAGGGTGCCGTCCTAACCGTTAGACGAAGGAGACAAGAAAAAAAAAGAAGCCTTGAAAGGCTCCTGATTTTATCTCCAACGGGAGTCGAACCCGTGTTACAAGGATGAAAACCTTGTGTCCTAACCACTAGACGATGGAGACAAGATGGGTAAAATTGGTAAGATTTTACCCCATGAGCTGGACAAGATTCGAACCTGTGACCCACGCCTTAAAAGGGCGTTGCTCTACCAGCTGAGCTACCAGCCCGTTTGTGAATAAAGTTATATATCGGACTAAAAATAATGTCAAGCAGTTAGAAATATATTTCTAAATACTTTCTAAATACTCTCAAAACAATCGAAACTTTAAAATTTGAATTTTGATTCCACGCTTACCGCCGTCCTTCTTTTCTCTCCCGCGTACTGCCCCAGTTCTTGGGAATAAATGGCCACATTGGCCTCCCAAAGATATAGACTCACGCCGAAGCCCCCGGTGAGGTAGCCTTGATTCATCCCCGCACGCAGGGATAGATAATTTAAAATGGTCACCTCTGTGCCTAGATGAATCCAGGTGTACCAGGAAGGAGTTCTAGAACCTTTAAAGGGAACCGTCACATCCAGGGACACCTTTGGAACCACCACGTCGCTAAAAGGTCCCAATTTTGGTTCCCAGGCAGTACCCAGGCTGAGTGTCAGGGGCGTTATGTAGGTATCCACCGACGGAGTCCCTGCACTGAGCTTTGACCAGTTTGTCCTTATGTACTCCAGAGAGTACTCATTATACTTGATGGGTGTTCCACTATCCCTCAGGGACAAACCAAAGGACCAGTCTGCGATCTCCCCTATGGCTCCCACATCGATGGCAAATCCCGGAGCCAAGCCAGCAGTGGCCGAAGTGAAGTAGCTATCAAATGAGCCAGATCCCAGTGCGGTTAACAAATCCATGACGGTGCTGGTGGAATACACCCGGTAAAAAGGTCTCACATCCACACCAAAGTACAACTTCATGGGACCGAGGGCAAAAGGATAGGCAAAGCCAATAACCCCCCCTACCACTCCTTCCACGACCGCGGTGGTTCCGGTCAAGGTCTTCCCCCGGGCATACACATCCACAGTGGAGGAAAGGCCCAAGCCTAAACCATTCACCACGAGACCGAAGACAGTGAAATTCGTATTCAAACCAAAGCCGTTGGTTTGCAGGAGGTTCTGTAGAAAATTCACGGTATCAAAGGCTGCGGGAGCGGTAACATCCAAATTTGCAAAGGCATTGTCGTTGATGCGGCCGATGAGACCATTAATTTGGGAAGGGGTAATATAAAAATCTCCCTGCACATCCAGAAAAGTCAAAATGTTTTTAGCCTTCCGTGCCAAGCCGGCGGGATTGGTCCATAGGGCATCGGTGCCCCGGGCTGAGGCTGTAAAGGCAGAGCCTTGAGCCAAAATCGTAGAGGACACAGGGGCAAAGGGAATGATATAGACATCATCTCCCCACAGATTTCCTGAAAATACCAGGAAGAATGAGAAAATGACCGCTTTAAAATGTAAATTTTTCATTTGTTAAATACCGCCCAAGGGGATAAGATCGACAACACCGTTCATATAAGCATAGGGGGAGTCCGCCGCTAAATCTGTTCCATCGAAGGCTGTGGTAAGTTCGGTCAAACTGTTTTGCATTGTTGGAATACTAAACGAAGTCAATTCGGTAGAATTTCCAGTAATAAAATCCACCAAGTCTTGGGTACCAGTGGCCGAATCATTAGCAGACTTGAGCATGATATCCACCACAGTGGCCAGAGGAGCCGCCATGACACTATCTCCATTCTCTCCTAAAGCACTATTTGCATTCAACACCTTCAGAGCCGTCACCATATTTTGAAGGCCTTCCAAGGTGTCTGCTACAGCTCCCGGATCCGTTCCAAAAACCGAAGCTAGGGCTTTCTGAAGTTCAGCAGGCACAGTTAAATCGGCCAAGTCCCCTCCCTTGAGGGCTGGCAGAAAAGTTTCAATCATTTTATTGGTGGCAGCAAGGGCACCTGTTCCTTCCAGTTGAAGTTTGAGGTAAAGGTTAGCGGCCTCGGTTTTAGATTCCGCAGTTCCCTCGGTCATTTTCACCGCTAAATTGTCCGTGAGGGCCTTTCGGGCCGCATCATCGGCCTTTAAACTTTCCAGGACCTTATCGGAAGAAAGCAGGTCGGCCACCGCCGCCGTGCTGGCGTTGGAAAGATCCGAAGTCGCTGGAAGGGTGGGATTATCTATGACGGTGAAGAGATTGGATTCAAACGCACCTTGACAAGAGGATAGGGAAAGGACGAAACAACCAAGTAATATTTTGCTCATTTTTTTGAACATCTTTGGCCTCCTAAAGGTACCAATCTAAACATAGCCTGAAAACCTCCATATTTCCAATAAAAAAACCGCCCGGAGGCGGCTTTTTAGTGATGTTTGGATCAATGATCCTCGTGATGACCATCGTCCCCATGAACGTGACCGTGATCCAACTCTTCTTCCGTGGCTTCCCTGACGGAAACAACTTCCACATCAAAGTGAAGGGCCTTACCGGCTAAGGGATGATTTCCATCGATGGTGATATCATCTTTACCCAATTTGGTCACCCGAACCATGTGGTGAACCCCTTCTTCGTCTTCGAAGTGGAATTCCTGGTCCAGGGTGATCTCTCCGTCGAACTCAAAGTCCTTCCGGGTCACCACTTCCACCAGTTCCTCATCCCAGTCGCCGTAGGCATCTTCTGGGGTTAGGGTCACGGAGATCTTATCTCCAGCTTTTTTTCCTTCCAAGGCTGCTTCCAGGCCGGGAACGATTTCCCCCACTCCTTGAATGTAGCTCAGGGGTTCTTGGCCGATGGACGTATCCAGGACCTTCCCATCTGTATCTTTTAATGTGTAATGTACTGTTCCCACCCGGTTATCGGCTATGGTCATAAAATCCTCTCCTTGAGTACCCCGGTGGGGCCGCGCATCCATTATAGAGTCCAGATAGATTTTCTACAAGCCCGAGGGATTAGAAGTTCCTGTCAGGGGGTTCCCCTGGGTATCAAACCTCAGGGGTGTTCTGCGGCCGTACTCATCGGTCTCCCACTTAAGCAAAAAGGCCCCGGTGATATCTTCCGTCGGCCTTCCATCCATACCAAAATGGGTTTGTTCCAGAACTTCCCCAAATTTATCGTATGTCCAACGGTAAAGGGCCACCCCGTTTTTATCCTCTTTTACCTGGGCAAAAACTCCCAAATTAGTCTGCTGAATCTTCAAACCCTTTTCATTGTATTTCCAGTCGTAAGTCGCAACCCCGTTTTTATCCTCTTTTAGGGATCCATCCAGGCCAAAATTGTATTCCCTCACCGCCTGCCCCGCCATGTCGTAGTCCCAGCGCTTTTTCGCCAGGCCCTCCAGGTTTTCCACAGCCTGACTAAAATTACCGAAGTAGGCGACTTCTTCCAGAAGCCCCTCGGAGGTATAGGATCGCCGGTACAGGGAAACCCCCTGGGCATCCTCCACCAAGGCAAAATCCCCGTCGAAGGTCTTATCCTCCACCGGGTGATCCTTCTCATCGTAGGTCCGGCGGTATACTGCCACTCCCCGGATATCCTCTTTTAAAAGGTACCGATCCTCCAAAAGTTTTTGTTGCGGGGTCAGGGTTTCATAGAGGGGGTTAATGGCCAATCCAAAGTTCATCACCTGGTGATCCAGGGACTGGGGAAGCCATATTTCCTTGCGAATGGCCACACCTTCATCATCCAAGGTGAGCTGGCTCAAAGCATCAAAATGATATTCCCTCACCCAACTTCGGGTATCGTCGTACTCCCATCGGTAGAGGGCCAGACCTCGGGAATCCTCCCAAAGCACGCCACCTCGGTTGTAGTAAGCCTTTTCCAGAACCCTCCCCTGGGAATCCCGGGCAAAAACGGTCTTCTGAATACCCCCCAGATTTTCTAAGGGCTGCATTTTATCATCCACAAACTGGATTTCTTTCACCTGGTCGTTGGAATCCCAGAGCCACAGGACCCCCATGACTCCCCCGCGCACCCCCAGGGGATTATTTTTCTGATCGAAATAATGGGTGGTGGAAACCCTCCCCCTCTCATCGTAGGTGAAGCTGGACTCCCAGACCCCGTCCTTATCTGCGGTACGGTTTCCCCGGGTATCGAACCTCAGACTCCGGCGCCGGAGTCCCTTCTCCCCAGGAATAAAGCCGTAGGCGGCCACACCGAACCGATCCCGGGTCAAATTCCCCTTGGTATCGTAATGGTAGGCCATGAGGGGAAAACCTTCCCTATTTTTCTGAATTTGCATTTGGGCGAAGCCCTCGGGATTTTTCACCGGTCTTCCCTGGTTATCTTTCCAAAGCCGGATCTCCCGATTTTCCTCATGGATGATCTCCACCCGGGCTGCCCCGAGTTTTTCATCCCTGGCCACCCGCCCCCGGCGCAAAAAGGTAACGGACTCCAGCTGTCCCTTTCCATCACTTTGGAAGGCATATATTCCCGTAACCGATGTTGCTTCCAGGGAGGTCGGGATAATTCCTTTGTAGGCTAAGGCTCCATCCACCTCAAACTGATGAAAATATTTTATTCCTTGTTCCTGGGCGTCCAGGGAAAGGGCCGTTAATGCCAACCATAGAGTGATCCGAAACTTCATGCTTTTCCTCTAAAATACTTGTCGGATGTTATGGTAAAAACATGACTCTCCGGGTCTCTACCTCTGGAAAATCTGATTTAGTACCTCCCGGGTAATGGCGTAGAGGGGAGGAATTCCTTCCTGGGGAGCCAGGGGTTTTGACAGATTGGCTTCCAATTTTAAGGGGGTGTCGGAAACATAATAATAATAGGTTTGCTTGATGTGGGCTGGGAGGGATTCTAAAAGAATACTTTCCTGAATTTGCCGGGCGTAATAAAATCCCTCCATTTCCAAACCCTGACAGTTCCAAATATTTCGATAAAAATTTAAAAGCGCGGTGTTTTGAAGCAAGGTTCCTTCCACGGTAAGCAGGGGTCCCACGTGAACTTTTTCATCCCCGAATATTTTTTTCAGCCTTTCCAAACCCTGGGGGTCGGGGGTCTGGAGGGGGAGAAATTGATCCGAACTCTGCTGGATGACCGAGGTGGGCACTAATATATCCCCTCGGTTTCCCACTAGCCCTCCGGCCTTTCCCAGGATGCTCACGGAGCGAATATTTTCATGGAAAAGCATGATGAGATTTCTCATGATCTCGTCCGCCTGCTCCCCGAAGGCATAATCGATATTCACGATCAACCGCGGCCGGCGGCCGGGAACTGGAATCCCCGGATCCAAAATATGACCCCAGAGCCGGGAAGTATCGATCAACTGCACTTTTATCCCGGTGGCTGAGGTATCGGAAAGCCGGAGTATGCCATATGTCAGCTCTTCCTCCGACTGGGGGGCCTGCTCCGGGAAGGCTTTGATATAGTCGGGAAGCAGGGCGTATAAGAGATCCTCCGCCACGGACCATTTCACACCCAAATGGGGATGATTTTCCATTCTGGCCCAGTCCAGAACCTTTTGAGACCTAGCGTGCCAGTAAGGACTTAGGCAGTTGGTCACGGAATGGGTATTGCTGGAGACGATGTGCACATCCCATTCCTCAGGGAGTTCGCAGGGGTCGAAGCCGGTCATGGTTTTCGCAGCCCTACTGATCTCCAAGGCCCATTTTTCACTCCGGCGGTTGTTGTAATTGTTCAGCTGCCTTTCCACCATGAGTAAAAAGTCTTCGTGATGAACCACCAGTTCGTACAGCCGTCGCGGGGTCTGAACTCCCCAAATCAACAGCAGGGACTTCCATTCCTCGGGAGAAAAAGGAAGATTCCCCCCCAAGACATCCAGGGCTTCTGTGGGATTTTTATCCTCAAGAAACCGTTTTAACAGGTAGAGAACCGTGGGATCATTGAGCCTTTGGCGAAGTTTCTGAACTTCCACGGAATACAGGCAGAGGTTGGAAATAAGATCCGTGAGATCGCTCATACCATTGCGGATGAGGACCATGTTTTTTCCCGGGGAAACCTGCCAGATATTTCTCTTGCGGGCTTCTGTGGGCACCTCGGGAAAAAAGTCATCGGGATCCCTAAAATTCGCCGGAAGATCGTCGGTAAGAAACCAGGCGAAGGTGCTGGAAACGTTGGAGGGGAGGCGGCGGATTGCGTAAACCAAGGCGTCCAGATTCAGAAATTCCTTATTTCTCACCTGGGGATGAAGGGCTGGTTCCAGATCTTTATACAAATCGATGAGTTTGGACAAGGGAAGATACCCCACGTTCAATCCCCGGGTAATTTCCCTGGAAAAATGTTCCAAGGGCTGAAAAATCCCGTGTTTATCCCGCAGGATGGAACCAAAGGCCTGGGCAAAAATAGTATACTTTTCAATCAACCTAATAAAGCTCTTTCCCGGCAATCCCCAAGCTCGCACTGAAGAAATAGCCCGAACGCCGAAGGGACGGTTCTGATTCAGCAAAGCCGAGCGTTCCCCAAAATAATGGCCGCTGCGGATCACATTTTCCGGGATTATGGAATTGGATTCCTCTTGAATCTGTTCGACCTGGCCTTCTTCCAAGAGAAACACTTCCCTATCCTGTCCGCCAGGTCGAAAAATCCACTGAAAGGGGGCAGCTTTTATCAGGAATAAATCCTGAAGAAGGCCCAATTTTTCTTCCCTGGGGAGAAACTTGAAGGGAATGATATTGTTTATCAGTAATAATAAGGCAGCTTTATCCGGGTCCATACCTTAAATATCCGCCATGAGGAGCCTTACCGCAAGCACTTCTTGCCAAAACTGCCAGAGGATGGATAATTTAAACCATGAACAACTTTGAGTTCCCCCTCGCCCCCTTTCCCGATCCCAATCCCGAGGATTTAGTATTTCTCTTCTCTGGGCGCTACCTTTTTATCCTTCCGGAACTTTCCCCGGTCACCCGGAAGGATCTGCCCCCGGAGTATCAATCCTATCCCCGGTTTTTCTGTGGCCGGTTTGACGGGCGGGATGTGTTCTGTGGAGAGGATCCCTCAGGCCCGGGCCGGGAGGGGGAAGACCCCAGTTTTATCCCCCAGGACTCCCAAGCCGAGAATTGGATGGACCTTCGTCTGTATTTTTCCGGGGTCAGCGCCGATTGGGCGGGGGTCTGCGGCCGGGCCAGTCTTCTGCGGTTGTTCCACAGAAACCATCACTTTTGCGGCCGGTGTGCCACCCCCACTGAAACTTCCGCGGCAGAAGTCGCCAGGGTTTGCCCCACCTGTCATCATGTGTTTTATCCACGACTTAGTCCGGCGGTGATCACCCTGATCTACCGGGGTGATGAAATACTTTTAGGCCACAATGCCAAGGCGCCCCAGGGGAGCTTTTCCCTCTTTGCAGGTTTTGTGGAAGCCGGAGAGTCCTACGAACAAGCGGCCATCCGGGAAGTGCGGGAAGAATCCGGGGTGGAGGTAAAAAATCTCCAATTCCACTCCAGTCAAAGCTGGCCCTTCCCCGATGCCCTGATGGTGGGATTCCTGGCAGAATACTCCCATGGGCAATGGCGCCCCGATGGAGAGGAAATCACAGAAATCCGGTGGTTTTCCCGGGAAAATCCTCCTCCGGCCTTTCGACACGGAAGTATTGCCAAGACACTTTTAGATTATTTCTGGAACCAAAAGGAGAGCTCATGAGCCCCAGCCCCGAAAGATTGGAACTCCTGAGGGAGGAAATGCTAGCGGAGGGTTATCAGGCCTACCTGGTCACGGGTACTGACCCCCATAAAAGTGAATACGTGGCCCCTCGATGGAGAACCCGGGAGTACCTGAGTGGATTCACCGGAAGTGCGGGAACCCTGGTCATCACCCAGGAAAAAGCTGGACTTTGGACCGATAGCCGGTACTTTCTCCAAGCTGAAAAGGAATTGGAAGGAACGGGTATCTCTTTGTTCCGGGAAGAACAACCGGGTGTGCCCAGCCCCCAAACCTGGTTAACCAGGGAACTCCCCGAAGAAGGAATCCTCGGGGTAGATGGTTCCACCACCCCCTGGGCAGTCATCCAAACCTGGGAAAGTTTCTTGGCACCCCAGGGTAAAAAAATTGCCGTGGGTCCGGATCTCCTGGACCGCATCTGGGACAATAGGGAACTGGAACCTGGAAAACCGGTCTGGGACCTGGAAGCTGCCTTTCGCGGGTTGACCCCCCGGGTTTCCAAACTCCAACGCCTTCGCCAGAGCATTCAAGGTCTAGGTGCGGACTTTCAAATCCTCTGTACCCTGGATGATATTGCCTGGCTCACCAATCTTCGGGGGGAGGATGTGGAATTTAGTCCCTTATTTCTATGTTTCGCCTTCGTGGACGACACCCGGGCCGAACTTTTTGTTCACCCCGACGCCATTACCACACCTTTGAAAAACCATTTGGAAGAGGACGGCTGGCTCCTGAAGCCCTACAGGAGTTTTTACCAAACTTTTTCCCAGGAGCCCTTATATCGTAAAGCCCTAATCACCCCAGAAACTACCAACGGGGCGGTGATGGACGCTTTGGGAAACAGAATTTTTTTAGAAAGCCCCAGTCCTACTACCCTTTGGAAAGCAAAAAAAGAACCCGGAGAGTTGGAAGGTTTCCGCCGGGCCCATAAAAAAGACGCTAGGGCTTTGATTAAGTTTCTCACCTGGTTTCACCTGTCCATCGAGAATAAAAAGCCCTTATCCGAAAGATTTTGTGCCCAAAAGCTCCGGGATTTCCGAGCCCAGGAAGAAGGCTTTCTAGGGGAAAGCTTTGAAACCATCCCCGGATGGAGGGGCAATGGAGCCATTGTTCACTATAACCTAGGTCTGTCCCCAGGGTGCGAAATCCAAGGTTCAGGACTTTTTCTCCTGGATTCGGGGGGGCAGTATTTGGAGGGAACCACGGATGTGACCCGAACCCTGTTGGTGGGAACACCTACACCCCAGGAGATCCGGGATTATACCCTGGTATTGAAGGCTCACCTGCTCCTGGGTAGAACACCCTTTCCCCAGGGAACCCGGGGTTATCAATTGGATGGCCTCACCCGGGGAATACTCTGGGCCCAAGGGATGAACTACGGTCACGGGACCGGGCACGGGGTCGGCCATGTGCTCGGGGTCCATGAAGGACCACAGAAAATAAGCCCAGCACCCATCAACCAGATCCTGGAACCAGGGATGATCCTCTCCAATGAACCGGGGATCTACCGAAGGGAAAACCATGGAATCCGGATAGAAAACCTTCAGGTGGTGGAAGAGGGATTTACCGGTGATTTTGGCCCGTTTCACACCTGGGAAACCCTCACTTTGGTTCCTTACGAATCCCGCTTGATAGACCTGAGCTTACTCACCTCCCAGGAAATCGCCCAAATAAACGCCTATCACCAGAGGGTAGATAACGAAATTTCCGATGGTTTAACCTCAGAGGAGACCGCTTGGCTCAGGTCCGCCACCGCCCTCCTGGGAACATATAATTTGACCAAATGATTGCAGAAGGACAAAATCCGTATCATTATAGATCTATATATTTTTTGAAGAGGTCTAAATGAAAAGCAAATTGTCCCTTTATCTACTCTTAGTACTGAGCATTGGCCTGTACGCTGGCGGTCAGGGGGAACCAGATACCACAGCACCGGCCGTAACCATTCCAGGGAAGGAAAAACCCCTTCGCCCAGAAATTACCCCGGAGTTTCCCACCTTTAAAGAAACTATCTCCCCCTGGTGGAAAGACCGTACCTTTTACGAAATTTACGTCTATAGTTTTCAGGATTCCGATGGGGACGGAAAAGGCGATATTAAAGGACTCATCTCCCGATTGGATTATATTCAATCCATGGGATTTAACGGACTTTGGCTTATGCCCGTAAATAAAACCGCAGATAACCAGGAACACGGCTATCACCCCACCGACTTCAAAGACATTCAATCCTATTACGGGACCCTTCAAGATTACAAAAATCTCATGGCTGAGTGCAAAAAAAGAGACATTAAAGTTCTCTTCGACCTGGTAATCAACCATACCAGCCGGGAACACCCTTGGTTCCAAGCCTCCAAAGATCCCTCCAGCCCCTTCCGGTCCTACTATGTGTGGGATGAAGCCGGTGGTAAAAAAGCCAATTGGCACACTCTCCCCGAAGCCCTTAACGGCCCCACCTACTTTGGCCGGTTCAACGCCCTGATTCCCGATCTGGACTTAACCAACCCCGCCGTGGTGAAAGAAGTGAATGAGATCGCCCGTTTCTGGCTGAAAGATATCGGAGTGGATGGATTTCGTATGGATGCCATCAAACATTTGGTTGAAGAAGGCAATAAGGTAGACTCCACCCAATCATCCCTGAACTGGCTTTCTGCCTTTAAAACCTATGTTAAATCCATTAAGCCCGACGCCTATACCTTGGGGGAGGTTTTTGGAGCCAATTTTGATGAAATGAAGCTTTATTCCCAAACCCAAGTGGATGGGATTTTCAACTTCCCCTTCTCCGGCTCCATGATCAGTGCCGCAGGTTACGGAACCAAGAGCGGTCTGGTGGGAACCTTCAAACAAATGGCCAAGGATTACCCCTCAGGGGATTTCGCTTCGTTTTTGAGTAATCACGATCAAGATAGGGTGATGACTCAATTAAGCGGTGATATGGAGTCAGGGAAAGTTGCCGCCTCCCTGCTGCTCACCAGCCCCGGAACCCCCTTCGTGTACTATGGGGAGGAAATCGGGCAATTTGGTGACAAAAAGAAGGGAGGAGACAATGCATGGCGCCGTCCCATGCAATGGGACCCCACACCTAAAACCTTCGGATTCACCACAGGTCGTCCTTACGGTAAAGGTTTTGATCAAGGAGGAGAGGAAAGGACTGTGGCGGATATGGAAAAAGCCCCCGATTCCCTCCTCAATCATTACAAAACTCTGACAAACCTGCGAAACGCCCATCCTGAACTTCGCACCGGAGGCACACTGATCTTAGAAACATCCAATTCCGGGGTCTTTGCCATGCTCCGTTACACAACCACGGCCCGAACTTTGGTTTTGGTAAATTTGAAAGCTTCCGCTCAGGAGAATTATGGGGTGACCCTCTGGAACGGTCCTTTTACAGCCGCCCCAGCCCCTACTCTACTTTTCGGTTCCACAGTTATTGCCCCCGCTGTCCCGGAAATGAATGCCACCGGGGGCTTTGATTTTTGGAAACCCTTGACTTCCCTTCCCCCCAAGAGCACCTACATCATAAAACTTTGACAACCCAGCCCGTGGCAGATTCCTCTTCCACGGGTTATGCTTGTCCCAAGGGGATTCCATGAAAGACTATTCCATACAAGCGATGATTGAACTCATTTGGAACGCCTTTAAGCAACTTAAGGCGCCGGTTCCACCCAAGTTCGTGGAGGATATGGGGATCCTGGTTCATAAAATCATGAACCTTCAATCCAGATCTTTCCATACCCCACAACACGTGGTGGATCTCTCAGACCCTAAGGATCCCTACCAAACCCTCGCCGCCATGTTCCACGACATCGTCTACTATCAAGTAGACCAGGGGTTCCCGCCGGAAATTCGCCGCATACTGGGGGATACGATTCGAGAGGAAAACAGGGAAGTTTGGATCACAAAAGACTGGGATTTTCATCACCCGGGGCTGACGGCCGCCCTGGATCTTTTCGGGTTTCTCCCCGGTCAAAAGCTCAATCCCTTCGGAGGATTGAACGAGTTTCTTTCGGCGGTGGTCCTCGCCCAGGTCTGCGCCTCCTATTTGGATGCACAGGATCTTTTGATCATCATGGTCTGTATCGAAGCGACTATCCCCTTCCGAGGTCCCGATGCCCAAGGCCTCTCCTGGGGGGAATCAACCATGGATAAAATCCACCGGTGCCGGTGTGGTCTTCATCTCACTTCGGAGCAATGGGAACTCTGTCTTAAAAGGGCTGTAAGATTCTCCAACCGGGATGTGGGAAATTTTTCCGATCCAGATACCGGGGCCTTTTTGGACAATACTTGGAAACTCCTCCCTGAAACCAACGTTCAGCTCCAATCCAAGGATTATACCATCGGGGATTACCGACTTTCCCTGGAAAAAATGGAGAGATTTTTTATCGGCTTGAAACCCGAGGTTATCTACAAGGAATTCCGGGGAGAACCGCCGGAGTCGGAATACCAAACCATGGTATCCATGGCCAGAAGAAATGTGGAATTAGCCCAGATCTATCTGGGAATAAAACTGGTATCCTTGGCGGTGGTGGAAGCCTTAGCCCTCTCCACCGGTGGGGATGTGCCCATTAATCTGTTTCTTGGGGAAATTTCTAATCATGGTAAAAATTCCCGCAGGTTGGAACAATATCTACCCAAAAACCAAGGCCCCTCAAAAACCGACAATCTGGTGATTTATCACCTGCTCACAGAAGGGAGAACACAAGATGTTCTCTTTGATATGAGAAATTCCCCTCTTTCCACCTACCTCTGTGAAGCCCTCCCACCGGACACCCTACTTACAGTTCTCATAAATGCCAGGGAAATGTTTCAAGGACAGAGATCCCCCGAGGAATTTCTGAAGGAATTTCCCCAGGATATTCTTTCTGTGGTGGCCAAGGCCTGTGCATTCATGGTGACCACCAGGAAGGATGAACTTCAAAAATTCGTCCTTTAGAGCCTTTTTCAAATAAGACGAGCAGCCCAATGAAAAAGCCCCTTTCGGGGCTTTTATTCCTTTTAACCTGGTTCGATTACTTCAATTCCAGAATCAAGCATTCCATGGGAGCCAGCTCCATGGGGAAAGTTCCTTCGGCGTTGGCTGTGAGAATTTTTCCGGTTCCTAAAAGATCCTTACCGCTGATCTCGGGTAAACCAATGAGTCCCAAGTTTTGCAAAGCGGCCTCTGGTAATCGCACTTCCCCAGAAACACTTTCCTGGAGACTAAAGTTGGCTACCACCAGGAGTTTCTGGTCCCCATTGTACCGAAGGAAGGCGTACAGTTTATCGTAGCCTTTGGAGAAGCCTCGATTGTACCAATCCAAGTCGTAGAAGGCACCGGTCTTTAAAGCTGAAGATTGGGTGGAGAGATTCAATAGTTTTGTGTAGTCCGCCCGCAGAGCGCTCTCGGCCTCGGTGAGTTTACCGCCGTCAAAAGCACCGCCATTCATCCAGCGCTGATGGGCCGGGATTCCCCAGTAGTCGAAAATCGTGGTTCGATCGTCTTCCCTGCCAAATCCTTCATTACCCGCTCCGGGTTCCCCCACTTCCTGACCAAAATAAATAAGTACGGGACCGGATCCCAAAGCAGCTGAAACCACCATTCCAGGGAATCCTGGTCGGGCGGATTTGGCAAATCCCTTGGAAGCAATTCTTTGTTCGTCGTGGTTTTCCAAGAATCGCAGCATCCGGCTGTTGGACACGGTCAATTTGGAGAAGGAGGAAGAAATTTTCCCAGGATTTCCCGTGCCCTTGACCAAGGGTTTCAGGGTATCATAGAGGCCGACCTTATCGTAGAGGTAATCAAAGCCCCCGGTGAGGTAGGCCTTATACGCCGCGGGATTGTATATTTCTGCCAAGAAGGTGATGTCTTTTTTAACGGCCTTAACCTGAGGGATTGCCCAAACCCAGAATTCCACAGGGACCATTTCCGCCATATCACACCGGAAACCATCCACGTCTTTTTTCGCCCAGTAGACCAGAATATCCTTCATTTTCACCCAAGTAGAGGGTATGGGATCGAAAAATTTAGCCTTCCCGTTTTGGTAGTCGATACCGTAATTCAGTTTCACGGTTTCAAACCAGTCATCCTTACTGGGATTGGCCCGAAAAACGTCGTTTCCCGTGGCCTTGGGAGGTGTTTCTCCAAACTGGCCGTCTTCATTGAGAGCAGTGATCTCCACTCCGAGGGGGTCATACTTGGGAACTTTAAATGCCGCGCCGCCAATGTAGTAAAAATTATTGTCCGGGGCAAAATCCTTGGAAAGATCATCCGTAGCCCCCAGGTCCTGAACCCCTGCTGGTTTGGCGTCGGATTTGTAGGATCTAGCCACGTGGTTGGGCACAAAGTCGATCATGACCTTCAGGCCCGCCCCATGGGTTCTCTTCACCAGCGCATCAAATTCCAGAAGCCGATCTTTGGGATTGACCGCCAGATGGGGATTAACATCGTAGTAGTCCTTCATG
>CAZUXL010000034.1:0-11453 GCA_964624355.1 uncultured Spirochaetales bacterium | reverse complement strand
GGGAGAACCAGCCCGGCCTTTGATCACATCGGAATCATCCGGAGTGATCCCCAGGGAACTATAATCATCCATGGTCGCATGTTCCAAGACCCCGGTGTACCAGATATGGGTGGCCCCGAGGGCTTTTAAGGCCCCTAAGGCTTTCGGGGTCACATCGGCAAACTTTCCTACTCCGTTTTCTTCCTGAGTTCCATAAATTTTATTAGTTTCCACTTTATTGCCAAAAAGCCGGGTAACCATTTGATAGATCACAAATTTATGATCCTCCATGTCCACCGCAGGACCGTTGGGGTCCTTGGGAACCACGGGTGCCGGGGGAGCTGCGGGGACAGCCTCGGGGGCGGGGGTTCCCGCACAGGCCATTAATAGGTAAACCAGTCCAACTATAAAAAATGTCTTCATAAATTTCATTTCCAACTCCTAGAACGATGGGGTGAAAAAAAAGGCCGACCCTGGGGTCAGCCCTTTTAAAAAATCTAATATTTACTTCTTCACTGGGTAAGAAGCGTAAATCGTGTTGGTGTCTTTATTGTAGAGTTTGTCTTTTGTACTGGGGCTCAGGGCAGGATCGGAGTTCACGGTGGTAAAGAAGTCAGTCTTAGCCCAGTCTTTTTTCAAAATAAAACTGATATTGGATTCATAGGGAACCAGATCTCTTTCATCGTTGTTTCCATCTTCGAAAGCAAATTTCATGGCTTTCACACCGAAGGAGGCGATGTTATCCGGGGTAAAAACGGCTTCGGCGTACCACTTGGATCCGCTTTTGTCCTTGAGCATTCGAACTTTAGACCCGCCGTCCCAGCTGGAACTGGCGCTTCCGTAGTTTTCTGAGTTCTTCACCCACTCGCCTTTCACATACATGGGAGCAGTGAAAACAGGTTTGGCGGGCGCGTTGTAAACGGTTTTCCATTCCGCAGTGACCACTTTGTCCAAAGCAGCCAAATCAATAGACCACATCACAGTGAGGGATCCTGCGGGAGCTGGTTTCAGCGTATCCTCGGCGTAGGCATTGCCCACCCTGATTTCAGAGGCGCTGGATATTCCGGATTTCGGTATTCTAAAGAAAATACAGGTATCTTCCCAGCTCAAAAACTCTGTAATTTCGGTGGCACCAATCTTGATGGCTCCTGCTTTTTCACCGAAGCCGACACCTTCAATACTGACTAGTGTTCCGGGCAGAACATTTAGGGGGGATACTTTGGTAATTTCCGCTCCGGCGATCTCCACCGCTGCAGAACCCTTGATGGGGGATGGGTCTTCCGCCTTCCCTTCTGCGAAGAGCGCTGTGCCCGCAAAAGTAAAAGCCATGACCAAGGATAGGACTTTGACTAACTTCATTAATTCCTCCTGGAAAATATTTAATGCTTCATACTAAGGGCGGTAGAGGCAGTTGTCAAGTTTTTTTAGCATCTAGTGATAATTCTCATAAATTTCATCACATGTACCCAGGTAGCCCTTCTATAATCCTTGCATACGGCTATTTTGAAGAGAACCAGTGTTTTCTTGTCACTCCCAAAGCCAGACAAGCACCTGTGAGAGCCTGGTAGACCAGTCTCTTTCCGTATGGTTTCCGTCCTGAACGACCTGGTAGTTCATGTCGGATTGCTGCTTGTAGCCCAAGTTTACCAATCCGTCACGAAATGCCTCAGCACCCCAGAGAAGCGATTCATCTAGACCTTGGGTGCCACAGTCCAACCAAATTCGCACCGGGGGTTTATTAAGGACATAATCCCGGAACAATACGGTATGCAAACGGGCAACTAAGTTAACCCCGAACTCTGGATTCGCCACTTCCTTTCCTGGTTCACGGCTTATGGCCACCGAAAATCCTGCAGCCCGGCCCAAAGTATCTGGTTTCATCAGTGCCAAGGAGGTCGCCCAAGCACCGCCGGCGCTGGAGCCACCCAAAGCGGTGGTCCTAGGGGCGGGGTTTGTGGGGTATGACTTATCTATCCAGGGTTTCAAGTCGTCTACCAGCCAGTTTTTCAATAAAGTGAATTGGGTTTCATTCTTTTCGTCCACGAGACCGGTGGTTTTGTGGACCACTCCATATCCCATGTACTCTTTCATTCTTTGGACACCATAAGTTATCCCCACATGAATCATCGCCGGAATCTGGCCTTCCAAGATCAACCGGTCGGAAATTGTATCCAATTTCCATCCCCCGTAAGGGTTATCAGGATTATCCCAGAGGCCCTGACCATCCCCCCAATACATAACAGGATAGCGGGTAGAGCCCGAAGGATCGTAACCGGGTGGAAGGTAAACAAATACCCCGCGAGGAGCTAAGCCTGCTTTGGAGGGGGGGAGTTCGTTCGGAGAATGATAGATAAGTCTGCCATGGGTTGCCGCAGGTGTCCGCACCCGGGACAAGAGAGCCTTCCCCCCTAGGACTTCAAACCCAAAGGGATCAATTGACCGGGAAATGGAGTCCCCCGAACTCAGGAGAAATCCGTAGTTATAGTCCTGAGGCAATCCTTCAAGACCAAGAGCATAGATACCAGAATATCCCAGGGGTTCCATGGGTAACCGGAGAAATGATTCCTGGATGCTAAGATTTAGCTCGACGGAATCCGTGCCTGGGATTGGATGGAAAAGAAAGAGGGTTTGGTTGCCTGACCGGAGGGGGAGGTTACCACCCCGCTGAGAAACCCAATTTTCCCAGGATTTTGCCTCCAGAATCTGGGAATGATTTCCGAGATCTTGCTTTACCTGTGCAAGTTCGGGGTTTAAATTCTGAAGACTGATTACCCGGATACCCTCTGGAAGTGGCGGAAGGGAATTGGTGTTTTCCGTGGCCATGGGCGGGGAACTAGTACAAGCCACCAGCAGGATCAATCCCAGTGGCGCAAGAAACAGACGACAAATTCTGGATTTACAGATCCCCAGAATTAAACATTTATGGTTGACAAAATAGCGGGATGATAAAACGCTCATAGGTTGCCTCCATCCATTTAAGTATAGTTCCAGAAAATCGGGCAATCCATAAAAACACAAATAATAATAATTTAATATTTAATAATTAACATAATAATCATTCTCCTCTCATATCCGCAGAATTAGGTGAATATTCAATTTATCAAAGGTCAAATTATGAATTGCTGGACAGTCAATCCCAATTAAGCGATCATTTACCCAGAGGAGCCTTATAATGGTACCGTCAATCAACTCCCGGTTCAGTCTCAAATACATGGAGGTTCAGGGATATTATGTGAACGATCTTCCTGGGATGGTCCTGGATGGAAAAGAACTGGAATATTTTTATGTTTACGTCCCGCCCCAAGCCCGGCCGGTTCCCGGATTAGAAATCCTGAAACCACTGCTGGAAAAAACCCTGGAGGATTATACCAAAGCCCTTCACCTCCCTCCGTTTCGCATCCTTTACCTGGACGAAGACGGGCACTGCATATCAGCATCCACGGGCATCTTAAAACCTCCCATTTTGTTGAATATGGGCCAGATGACCATAAAAGGAGAGGAAGTAGCCACCTTGTATTTAAATAGAACCTACGAAGCCCAGGGCGCAAAAGGTCTCCGGTCCTTTAAATTTCAAGAAAAACTCGAGGTTTATACCGGTGTGGAAAAATTTCTAGGACTTTTTATGAGGGGTTGGGGAGGAATGTTCCATCACCGGGATGAACCTGAACGGACCCGGGTTTTTGGTGAATTTTCCCCCCATAAAATTTTGTTTACGTCTCGGGAATGGGTGGATAGACCGGTCTTCCGTATGAGGCTGGGACTCAGAGCGGGGGAAAACAAAGTGATGTTCAAAGAAATCATCCTAAATTACCCTGAAGCCACCCTTGAGGAAGTTCTAGCAATTAAGTAATTTACTATCGACTTTTTTTAAAACTTGTTTTAGATTGATTCCAAGAATTAACCTTACTGATTTACACGGATTTGTACAAATATTCCGTGCTAAACTCTCCAGGTTCGTTTAGACTGAAATTGATATCAATTTTAAGAGGTGTCCTCGTGTTACAAAAGCAACCTATCATGCGCAAGGTGCTTTACTCCCTGATCCCTCTTTGGCTGCTTTCCGTCTACCTTTACGGGTGGCGGGCCATTCTCATGCCTCTGGTGCTTTTCCCTGTGGGAATTCTAGCAGAGTACTGGATGGAACGGGTCAAAGCCAAAGATAAGAGTAAAGTTCAGGTTACGGAAGCGGTCCTGGTCTCCAGTGCCCTTTTCTCCCTTTCCCTCCCTCCCGGGCTTCCCATTTGGATGGGGATAATCGGTATCCTTTTTGCCGTTATTTTTGGGAAAATGGTTTTTGGGGGATTCGGACGAAATGTCTTTAATCCCGCCATCACCGGACGGGTATTTATTTACTTGGCCTTCCCGGCTTTTTTGGGCACCCTCTGGATGGTTCCCGGAGCCGCAGGAAACTGGAATCCCTCCACTCTCATTATGGAATGGCTGCCAAAAGCCCTGCAACCGGATGTGATCACCACCGCCACTACTATGGATTTTCTCAAGTCCGCTGCTGGACAAGCCGCACCGATTTATCAGGGCGCGTCCCTGGCGATCACAGAAGCAGGGCAGTCCACCAACTGGCTGGGGATGTTTCTAGGATTTGAATCCGGATCCCTGGGGGAGACCAGCGCCCTGCTGATCATCCTCGCCGGAATCTACCTCATGTTCACCCCGGTGTTTAAAAAGAATAAGGACGGGACAAAATCCCTATCCATCACCCCCACGGCGAATTACCGGATGATCCTGGGCACCCTTTTCGGTGCTGCTGCAGTTCTAGCAGCCCTTTGGTACCTTCCAGGCCTCGTTCCTGGTTGGATCCCCGCACCCCGCAGGATAGAGCCCTTGGCAGGACTTCTCTCCGGTTCCCTGCTCTTTGTGGCGGTGTTCATGGCCACGGATCCCATCTCGGGACCGAAAAAAGTGCCCTCCCAATGGGTCTACGGCCTTCTGATCGGCGCTGTGAGTATTTTGGTGCGGACCTTCTCCGGATTCCCGGAAGGAGTGAGCTTCGGTGTTCTTATTGCCAACATGTTTGCTCCTTTACTGGATGAAACTATTGGGAAATGGGGTGCCAAAAAACCAGTTGCAGCTCCCAAAGCCCCCGTGGGGGAGGTAAAAGTATGAATAAAAACGGACTACTTTACACCCTGATTTTTGCCTTTGTCTCCACTTTTGTTTTTGTGGTACCCCTGTCCTTTGCCAATGAACTCACCAAAGACCGGGTTGCAGAAAACGCTGTGATCTCCAAAGCCGCCGCCGTCCTGAAAGCCTTTGGTTATACTGTGAACAAAGAGGACCGGGAAGGGACGAAAGCTAACTTTTCCCAGGTTAAAATGCATCAATTGGAAAGACTCACCCCCTTGGGGGCCACCCCAGGGAACTACAAGCTTCTGAGCGCAGATGAAGCAAAAAACCTTCAACTGGCCAACCCCGGTGCTTACTTGGAAGTTTTTGAAACCATGGGGTTAGATGGAACGCCGCTGATTGGGAAGCTCTTTACCGCCACGGGGCTCTGGGGTCCCATTCAGCTGGTACTGAGTTTTGACCGGGATCTCACCCGAATTAAAGGCATTTCCATCCTAGCCCACGGGGAAACCCCCGGTTTGGGGGCTCGTATCGATGAAGCTTGGTATCAAGATATGATCACCGGTGAAGGGTATGTGGATGGTAAAATTCTCCTAAGTTCCACTGCGGTAAATAGAAGCGATAAAAATGACGGTAAGATCGACGTGATCACCGGCGCCACCAGAACCAGTGAAGGAATGGGCACCGTTTACAACGTCGCCCGAAACGAGATGCTCAGCATTCTTGAAATACTCCAGACCCAGGAGGCCCAGCCATGAGCCAGACCACCTTCGCAGGAAACTTAAAAGACAATCTTTGGACCAACAATCCGGTCTTCGTGCAGATTCTCGGTATTTGCTCCACCCTGGCAGTGACCAACTCCCTGATCAATACGGGCATCATGACCATTGCCCTGGTGATCGTCACCGGCCTTTCCAGTTGGGCTATCTCGCTCATCCGGGAACTGGTTCCCCGGAAAGTCCGCATGATCACCCAAGTGGTGATCATCTCCTTTTTCGTGATCCTGGTGGATATTTTTCTCAACGCCTACCTTCCGGATATCCGAAAGAACCTGGCGGCTTACGTGGGATTGATTATCACCAACTGTATCGTTATGGGCCGGATGGAAGCCTTCGGACAGCAAAACAAGCCCTTGATTTCCCTTTGGGACGGGATGACTTCCGGACTGGGATACGCAGCAGTACTCCTAACCTTGGCTTTTTTCCGGGAACTCCTGGGATTTGGTACCCTGTTTAATATTCCTATTCTCCCCATATACGACGCCGCCACCGACACCGGGTGGTTTATTCCCTGGGCCATCATGGTCACCCCAGCCTCCGCATTCTTCATGCTGGCAGGACTCATCTGGATTGTAAAATCCATCATGAACCGTCAAAGTAAAGCGGTGATAGCCGCTCAAGCCGGAGCCGCTCCCACAGGATCTCCCGCCACAACCACAGTCCCTGGAGGTAAAAAATGACCCCTCAAATCGATGTCATAACCCTGCTGTTTTCCTCCATTTTCACTTCCAACATCCTTTTGGCAAACTTTTTGGGAATGTGTTCCTTCATAGCCATTTCCAAGGATATAAAAAGTGCCAATGGTCTGGGAATCGCCGTTATCGTGGTCCTAACCCTGACCAACGCCTTGAACTGGGGTGTACTCCAACTCTTGAAAATGTGGGGAATGGAGTACCTGGCCTTCATCGTGTTCATCATCGTGATCGCCGCTGTGGTTCAGGTTTTGGAAATGGTCATCGACCGGGTTTCCCCCGCTCTGTACATGAGCTTGGGAATCTTCCTGCCCCTGATCACCGTGAACTGCGCCATCATGGGCGGGGCCCTGTTTATGCAGATCCGAAGCTATGACTTCATCCAAAGTACGGCCTTCGGGTTCGGTTCCGGGGTGGGCTGGTGGCTGGCCATCGTCGCCCTTTCGGCTATCCGTGGAAAGATCGAGAAGAACCCCATCCCCCTGGGTCTCCAGGGTCCGGGAATTACCCTGATCATCATAGGATTTATGGCCATGGCTTTCACCGGTTTCTCCGGAATGCTACCGGTTCAGTAAGGGAGGAATGATGAATTTAACTGCAATACTTTTAGGCCCGGCAGTGATCGCCGCCATGACCGCCCTCCTGGGACTTCTCATCGCCGCCGTGGATATGGTGGTGAACAATTACGGAGAAGTCAAAGTAAAAATTAACGGCGGGAAAAAAGAACTGACAGTCCGCGGCGGCTCCCCCCTACTTTTAACTCTTTCCGAGCAAGGGATCTTCATCCCTTCCGCCTGCGGGGGTCGGGGATCCTGTGGTGCTTGTAAATGCCAGATTAATAGCGATGTGGGGCCTCATTTGCCCACGGAACTCCCCTACCTGACCAAACAGGAAGTGGAAAAAAATATCCGTCTTTCCTGCCAGGTGAAGGTAAAAGCCGATATCGACATCGAAATCCCCGAAGAACTCTTCTATGTGCAAAAGTACAAATGTAAAGTAGCCAGCATCAGAGCCGTGACCCACGATATCAAGGAAGTGGTCTTCCGCCTCCCCGAAGGAAAGGAGATTTCCTACGTCCCAGGTCAGTACGCCCAGATAGTGATTCCCCCCTATGGAAAAATTAAAGAGACCACCCAAAGGGCCTACTCCATGTCTTCCCATCCCAAGGATAAGCACCTGATTGAGCTCTTGGTCCGCCTGGTTCCCGGGGGAATTGCCACCACTTACGTTCATTCCTTTCTCCATGTGGGACAGGAAGTGGAGCTTCTTGGACCCTTCGGTGATTTCCACGTTCAACCCACCGGGGCGACCATGGTCTGCGTGGCCGGCGGTTCAGGTATGGCTCCTTTCAAATCCATCCTTTGGGACTTGGTCGAAAAAGGAGACACCACCAGGCCGGTTTGGTACTTCTTCGGAGCCCGGGGAAAAAGAGATCTCTTCTACACCGAGGAAATGCGGGAACTGGAAAAGAAGCTCCCCAATTTCCACTACGTGGAAGCTCTTTCCGAACCAGCCCCTGATGACAACTACACAGGAGAAACCGGTCTTATAACCGATGTGCTCAACCGCTTCTTCCAAACTGTCATTCCCAAGGAACAACAGGTAAAAATGGAAGGTTACCTCTGCGGCAGCCCTGGAATGATCAACGCCTGTAACAAGGTGATGAATTCCAATGGGATCGGCCAAGAGAATATTTACTACGATAGTTTCGCATAAATAAAGTCAGAGGTCCAAAAGAGAAGTCCTCAGAGCAGAGTTCCGGCTTGATGCCGTCAATGCTCTTCAGCCTCCCCTTTTGGGCCTCTCTTATTCTGTTTTAAACAAGCTAAAGTCTTCCTGCATGCGTTGGGAGATTTCCCTTATTTCTTCGGCGATCTTTTGAATTTGATTTGATGCTTGATTGGTTTGCTCCAGGGCAGTACTTTCTTCCATCTGTGCCCCGGTAATTTCTTCGCTGATCCGGCTCAATTCCTGCAAAAGCCGGACCACTTCTTCCCCCCTCAAAGTTTCTTCCCCAGCCCTGTGGGCGATACTTTCACCTTGGTTCCGAAGAGCGGTGATGGATTCCAAAATTTGTCTATTTGCGGACATCTGCTCATCCATCCCCCGGGCGATCTGATGACTCAAAGACTTAACCCCATCCACATGGTCTTGAACTTGGGTAAAGGCTACCCTGACCTGTTCTGCTTGAGCCATATTGAGCTGAATGCCCTGGGCGATGGCATTCACCGCCTCCTGAATTTCCTTAGCCCCAGTGGAACTTTGGTCAGCGAGCTTTCGAATCTCATCAGCCACCACAGCAAAGCCCTTCCCCGACTCCCCAGCGTGGGCAGCCTCGATAGCCGCGTTCATGGCCAGCAGGTTGGTCTGGGAGGATATGCCCATGATAAAATCCACCACCTGGGATATTTGATCAGACTTTTTTTGGAGCTCTTCCATGGATGCCGAGAGTTCCGACCAACTCTGATTCCCGGATTCTGCGGCTTTGAGCAGCTCATCCGCAGCAGTGTCGCCTTTGCGGCTCATCTCACTGGTGGATGAGATATTCCCCGCCATCTCCTCAATAGCCGAGGAGGATATGTATATCTTCTGCTTGGAATCTTCAGTAAGGCCCGACATCAAACTAAACCCCTCGATAGTCGTCCCCACCTTCTGGGCAGCCTCCTTCACCATGGTATTCTGCATGAGGGCGTTTTTTTCCACACTTTTTGCACTGGCAGCAATTTCCGTGATGGATGCGGCATTTTCCGTCAGGTTCACCAAAAGCTCTTGATAGCTGGTTCCCAAATTCCGTGCTTGAATCTTCAAATCGCCTATGAGAGTACGCAATTGAGAAATGAAAAGATTGAAATAATTGGTGAGCTCCCCCACTTCATCTTTGGACATCACAGGTAAACTTTTGGTCAGATCCCCGCCCCCTTCTGAGACCTCCTTCAATTTGGATGAAATTGAAATCAGGGGCGCAGCAAGACCCCGGGCTAAAAAATATCCAATAATGGAAAAGACTACCATCAACCCCATACTCAGAACACCCATCCAACCCAAGGTAACATTCACAGGTCCCTGAATATCCACATCGGAAATAAATCCCAGCATTTCCCAATTCAGGGATTCAATGGACTGTGTCACCACGGAGTACTCATGCCCACCCAAGGTGACTTTTCCCTGTTTTTCCTTATAAGCCTTTTCTAACGCTGAATCGTTCCATTCCCCCCAAACCTTCCCTATGAGCTGCGGAGCCCTGGGGTGGGCGATAATAAAGTGGTATTCATCCACCAATACAGCAAAACCGGTTTTCCCCACCATGACGCTCTTGATCTGGGAATTTAAATCTTGGAGGCTGATGGACAAGGAAAAAACCCCGGAAGGAGAGGTGGCGTTCGGGAGGTATATTTTCTTCACCAGGGAAATGACCATATCTCCCGTGGTGGTGATACGAGGAGACGTTCGAATCATGGAACCAGTCTTGGCCATGGCGGTTTGATACCAAGGACGTTTTCGTGAATCATAAGCTGCTAACCGCTTTGAGGCGGGGTAAACAAGATAACCACCATCGTCCATTCCCACTTCAATCTGTTCCACATGGTCTATCTGATCTTTGAAACTTTTAAAGAGATTGGACAGGACTTTTTCCTCGGGAGAATATTTATCATAAACAGGATTGGAGTCCTCTGTTGTTCCACTATAATTGGTAAGCCGACCGTAGGCCTTCTGCACAAGATCCTGGTTACTCAGTCCATCCAGGAGTTGATGGTTCTGCTCCATAAACAACTGAATACCCACTTTACCTGCGGCTAGTTGAGCCCTCCCATTTTCAAAAAGGAGGCCTTTAATTTGACTGCTGATTTGTAACCCCAGGACTAAAGAGAGAACCGCTGTGGCAAAAAAAACCAGGAACCCGAAAAATAAGGTGAACCGAGGAATGAGTTTCATAATTAACTCCTCTCTCTACTTTAAGTCTAAGTTAGAGAGGGAGAAAGTCAACTTTTTCCATGGGTATCATCCATTTGTCCATTGAAAATGGCGTGCCATAGTGGGGGT
This sequence comes from uncultured Spirochaetales bacterium, assembly GCA_964624355.1. GTDB lineage: Bacteria > Spirochaetota > Spirochaetia > JABEVK01 > JABEVK01 > CAZUXL01. The sequence continues at coordinate 880 of CAZUXL010000034.1, read as the reverse complement.
TTAGAGCCCGAACGTTGCCTCGTTTAAAGCTTGCATATCCTCTCTGGATAATTGAAATCCTAAGGCTCCAGCATTATCCCGAGCCTGACGGGAGTTCTTTACCCCAGGGATCGGTAGGATGTTTGGTTGCTCCATGAGCCAACGCAGGGCGATCTGGGAGGTATTTTTGCCATATTTTTCACCCAGTTTCCGTAAAAGAGCCATAACCGGTTCCACGGACAACAGGTTTTTCTTAGAAAAAGGCCCCATCCATTTTCGCAGTCCCTGGGGACGGTTTGTAAGGCTGTATTTCCCCGTCAGAAGTCCGCTGGCCAAGGGCTGATAGGCGATAAGTGTTATTCCCAATTCCTGGCAGGATTCCAATACACCGTCCACCTCGGGTTTACGATAAAGCAGGGAGTACTGGTTCTGCACCGAAGCGAGGGGAATTCCCCGTTTCGCCAAAACCCCATGGGCTTCCCGAATCTGAGGGGCGGAATAATTGCTCACGCCGATAGCCCTTACCTTACCCGCTTCCACAGCATCGGCCATGAGGTTCATCAGTTTTGGGATATTCACCCGGGGGAAGGGGAAATGGTGCTGCATAAGGTCCACGGTTTTTACCCCTAGCCGGGAAAGAGTCCCTTCCAACATCCCAGGGAAATCCTCGGTTTTAGCAAACATTTTTCCAGGAAATTTAGAAGCTAGGAAGACTTTATGTCCCTGGGACAATTCGCCCAACCGCTTTTCTGAGGCTCCCCTGCTGTACATTTCCGCCGTGTCGAAGAAATTCACTCCCGCCAGAAGACTTATATCAAAGGCCTTTTTTTCTTCATCGGCACTGTCAGTTCCACCATAGGCCTGTTTTGCCGGGTTGAATCCCTTCAATTGAGAAGCATCT
>CAZUXL010000033.1:0-29277 GCA_964624355.1 uncultured Spirochaetales bacterium | reverse complement strand
CCACCGCAGCCCGAGCGACTATCCCGAACGTCTTTCTGGGAGTGACCATCTTTCATTTGGTGATCATCGTCACACCTCAAGCGGTTATGCTCTCATGGTTTCCAGTGGTGGGGTCGGTTCCTATGCCCAAAGTTTTATCACCTACGGGGCCATTAGTCTGTCCCTGGTACTCTATGCCTGGTGCCGACAGAGAAGTCACGATGACTTCCGATCTAATTTCCAGCAAATGGGTGGTGAAATATGAAAGATAAGCCTATGCAAATAACCGAGGCATCATCACCGGAAACTGGGATCGTAGTTCTCAGAAAAGTCCTGATTCGATTGGGACTAATACTTTCCTTGATCGCCTTGGGATTCTTTCTCGCTTGGGCGGGTCAGGGTGACACCCTATTGATCGATAACAAAGGTTTGAACCACGATGGGGTGGAATACCCTGGGCTGGGAATAGTACAAATCACCATTGACGGTGAAAAACCAGTGGAAATTGCCCGGTTGGAACGGATCAAAAAAATTTGGCCGGGGCCACCCATCACATCCGGGCTGAAATTGTGGGGGGAAGGGGAATTGGAACGGTGGTGGAAACGGAACTTACCTTGGGCAAAGACCGGGTCTGGATTCTTTCCCTACCCGGACTTCTGGGAGGGTTGGAATATAATCAATGGCTTCAGGTATTTATTCCCCCCGCATCCATGGCGCCCCAAGCCAGAGAGCCGGTGATGACTGGGGTTCAAGGAATGGAAGCTGCTAAACCCTAGGGGCTACTGGTCTGAAGTTCATCTAGAGTAAAACTCTCACTTGTAGATAAATTCCTGTCCACCACCAATCCTTCGGCCATGGAGATTTTGATATTTTTATCAACTTTTCCCAAGGATTCTCTTCAGAATTCGATTCCTCCGAGGTTGAGCCTGTGGATTTAACATTCAAATCCATCCCTGGGGTCCAAAAAATACGTCGTCCCAAGGTCACCTGCAGAGTATCCCAGGATTGGGAAATCCAGAGATTTACAAATCCGTAAGTGGGTTGCCAAAAATCCAGGTTGAAGGTTTCTTCTGTATCGGTGGATATGAACGTCCAGCTTTCCCAGTCCCATTCAGAACGGGTAAGAACCATTTTCACAAGTTGGCTTGGAATAAAAAGTGTTCCCAGGAGCAATTGCCCGCCAAGAGTAAATCCAAGAATCTCGGTTTTAGAATCTAAGGATAGACCAAAAGAAGCTGCCTGCAGGTCCAAATTAACCTTCAGCCCCTCCAGATTCAAAATCCATCTATAAAAGGGATCTAAGTTGGCCTCCCCCTTCCCTAGAGCTGCGGCGGCAAATAATTTTACAGGACCGTATCCCGCATATCCCAGGAAAGAATCCAGTTGGATCTCAGAAGAATTGAGAATCCCACCCAAGGAGGTTCGCCCCCCCCCATATCCGGCCCCGATTATAAATTCATTTGCCAGGTAGTGAATCCAAATCCAGTGGCTTTCAAAATTGGGAAATCGAATATTTCCTGTCAGATGGCTCAGATTCATCCCGCCTGGTTTAAATCCTCCCAAACCCAACTCCCAGGTTCCTTTCCAAACAATTCTACCAAGCCCTTGAAGAACATAAAAATCCTGCAACCTAAAATAAACCTGCCCGCTTACGTCTGGAATATCCCCATGAAAAGATAGTTCGCAGCCATACACAAGCCCCAATTCCCCCCAGGGAAAAAAAGTATTGCCATAAACCAAGTCCCCATCTATACCGGTCCCCTCCGTATCCTTCCAGTCATAGAGCTCTACATTCGATGAGTACTCATCGACCTGGGCTTTTAAGCCGAATGCAAGGAAATCGACTCTTTTTTCAAACCCCAGGGGGATTCGGGAGAACTCCTGTTCCAGACTTATATCCAAACCACTCAGTGAACTCCCTAAAAATAAAAAAAGAGTGCTAAGAACATAGAAGTTAAAATTCAATTTCGTTAAACTCAGAGCAACCATCTCCATCCGATCTGCCCTAAAGCCCGTTGGGAGAATTGCCCCCACTCACTTCCTTTTTCACCCCAGAATCCCGGAATCTGCGTCCAAAGTTCTATCCCGTCGGCCCATGGATAAGTGAGATTAATGACTCCTAAACCAGAAGAACTCTGGAAACTCCCCAAAATAATTAAGGATGCACTCAAAGGGAAAAGTCCGGGGTTCCACCCGAGGGTTCCTGACCAAGACCGGGTATAATCGGGGATGTCCAGGTTTTCCTGCTCACCGGTCCACCAACCCAAGGCTTCTAAAGAGAACTCCCAATCGGTCCAAAATTTCCAGGCGACCCCTCCGCAGGCTTCTAGGACCATTCGGTCCACAGTCATGAAGGGCCCATCTAAGGGGATGGGTATATTTGATGAGGTTTTTGTGAGGACCAATACTTTGTTCATACTACCCCTCCCTTCGACCCAAATTTCCCAATCGTTCCCGCTAAACTGAAAACCCAGAACCCCTTGTTGGACTTGCTTTCGTTCCGGCTTAAGTTTAAGGTTAAAAAGATTCCCCCCTGGGAGGGATACCTGGGCATTTATGGGAGGAAACCCATCCCATCCCGCATAATAAGCCCCAAGAATTTCCAAGTAATCCAAAGACCATCGGAATTGGGACAACACGGAGGGAGACCAGACCCAGTGTGGAGCGGGAGCGATGTCGTAATCCATATTATTCAAAGTGTATTGTCCTAAACTAGGAACATCAAAAACCGAGGGAATCTGCGCCCTAAAAAACCAGGCACCCTCCACGTCCGCCAGGGGTAAACTCGGTTTAAAAGGAAGAATATGGGTTTCCAGGGCGAAATTTTCCCATATACCCCGTAAATTGACCATAGGTTCTGTTTTTTGGGGTTCATTGCCTCCCCAAGCTAGAAATTGTGTGGAATCCTTCGGCACAGGCTGCGGCCAAAGATCCAGCACTCGTCCCGGACCCGAAGTGGTTTTCTCATATCCCATGCGGAGAAAAAATATTTTCTGCCAATCCGCCTGCGCCCAGGATTCCCCGGATTCCAACGTTGCAGCTTGACCGTCCCAAAGGACCTGAGCCTGGGCTTTTACTTCCCAAAATTCCCCTAAAATTTCTAAAGAAAAACCGGTTATCTGTCTCATCCAAGCGGCCGATCCCAGGGAAGGTAAAGGACGGATCTTATCTTCCGGAGCCTGGGGATTTCCAAATGTGACCACACCCTGTCCGTAAAAAACGGGAATAATCTCCGAAATTTCCTGAGATGCAAGCCCAATGACGGGAAAACAGATAAGATAAACACAGAGGAAAAATCTCTTCACAATGTCCCCGGACTAAAGGTATTGGCAGGCCAGGTTTCAGGGGCAGTCATGGATAGGATTTCCAAAAGAGAACTGCGATTATCCAAGAGCGAAACGACCTCTATGGAATGGGGAAAGCCCTGGTCTGGCCCCTCTGGATCCCAGGATTTCACCTTATATTCCCGGGTTAATACGCCGGTTTTATTGTAGTATCGGGACTCTAGAACTAACCCGTCAATCGTCCGAAGGATCACTTCTTGTCGGGAAAAACCAAAAGAATCGCCCTGGATTATCTTACTATATAGGCGGCGACCCTCCGAGAGTTCTTCTAAAAAGATCCATTTTCCAGACTCCAAATCAAAATCTGCGGTGGTAAAAGTACTGTTGAATAGGGCTTCCGGACGGCTACCCACACTTAAACGGCGAACGCCCCGGCTGGTTTTAACCCAAAGCTGGATGTTATCCAGATCCTGATACCGAAGGAATTTAAGATTCCGCAAAGCTGTGGGATGAACCACCCCCACGAGCAGGCGTGTTCCCCCGGATGTCTGGTCATAAGCCAATTTCAGAGTTCTTTGGGAGGCCTCCCGGCCATTTTCTTGGGTTGTGAGCCTCAAGTCCATTTCCAGTCTGGGACTGGGACGAAAGAGAAACATCCTCGGGGGTTGAGATGAAGTTTCTAAGGAAAACCCTCCACCCATCGTGGTGAGATATAAGAAAATTAGGAGGATTCGTGGTACTTCCATGGTAGAACAAACAGTACCACAGAGGTGGAAAAAGCAAAAGCAGTCATGGTGAGTATTGCAACTTGAAACAATGAAAAGAACGAGGAGAAGGTCAAGGGGATCAGAAGTAAACACAGGAGCAAGGAAGACTGGACCACTGTCCTTCGTACGCTACCCAAAGAACCCATGAATGCCCAGAGAAAAGCCTCATCCACACTCACCCCCGCAACCTCCGCCAAAACCAAGCTCAGGGCTGGGGTGATACGCCATCCCAGGGCAGCACTCAACCCGAGAATCAGCATTATGGCAGAAAGCGGTACTAAGGGTACCCAGAGCAGACGGCGATGACGGGCTACACCGAACAAAACGACTCCTCCGATAATGGCAAAATATAGCCCCAAACCCCAAACCTGCCCTTGAGCGTAAGCCTGTTCGCCCATGGTCCTGCGATATCTGGGGCCTATCCAGGTCCACTTCACTCCAGGAAGTCTTTTTCCAAGAGAATGGGTCACATTATCCAAATATTCCTGATTCGAGGTGCTTTTTCCAGGATCTCCAAATATATAGATAAGTGTGGATTTCCCTTGAGAATCCATAACCTGGGGCAATCCCGCTGACCGGGGGATAAGCTCCGAAAGCTCTGCGAGAACCATGGGTGTAAGAGATTCCCCTTGGTCGGTCAAAGCCCCCGGCTCCCAGGTTTTCCAAAGGGTATCCAGAATTTCGGTATAGTCTAAAACACCCTTGATCCTGTGGGCATTTTCACGACGCCAAGAGTCCATGGTAAAAAGTGCTTCCGGTTGCCACCAGTACTCATCTTGCGGTCCTTCACCTAAAAGAACCCAGGGCTCCACCACATCCCCGTGGTCTTCGAGCCAATCCAAAGCCTGGACAGCGGGATCCTGAGGCCAGAAGAGATCCTTCCATTCCAATCCCATCCTCAATTGAGGCAACCAAAAAAGGGACGGTACAAAAATCACCACTAAGATACCTGGAATATATTTTCTAAAAGGAGATATTTTTTGTAGGTGATGATGAAGGTCATCTGCTGTTGTGGATACACTGGGTAAGAACCAACCCAAAAGTATGGGTAAAGCCCCTAGGGTCCAAATAAATACAGCTGTCAGCCCCAGGAGACTTGCGTACCCTAGCATCCTAAGTTCATCCACTGGGGAAATTATCAAGGTAAAAAAACCTAGGAACGTGGTCCCCCCAGCCCACAACATCGGCCTGCCCCGATGCTTCCAGAGGGAGACAAAATCAAAACCATGATGCTCATGATGATGCCAAATATGGAGGCTGTAGGTGGTAGAAAGGGCCAGGACCAGAAAGGGTGCCACAAGGGTCCCGAAAGTGATGGGACTTCCCCATAATCCAAAGGGAATAAGACTGGATAATGCCGGCATAATGGCTACCAGAGTGAGCCAAGGGGCGGCTCTCAGCGTTTTCGTCATAAAAAGAAGTACTAAAAAAAGTATTCCCAAAGTCAGGGGAACCAGGATTTGAAGATCCTTAAACATCGCACTCAACACCCAGCGATCCAACCAGCTTTCACCCATGAACGCCACATCTGTTCTCTTGGCAAATATATCAAGCTCAGCCCATTCGGGAGTCCGAGAGTCCACTGGTTGAAGGTATATCTTCCAAAGCACCCGGTCCGGACTCCAAAAAAAAGAATTATAGGGGCTCTCAATGGGGGGGCAATTCGGGCACCATAAGGGACCCTTACCAGCCTCGGTGTTATGGGCACCCACGACATTCCAATTAGTAAGTTGAGCAATTTGGGATAATAGTTCAGTGAATTGTTTTTCCGGACTCACCCCTGAGATGCCCTTTGCCGTATTTAGAACTAAAAGTAGAGGATCGGATTGGGGAAAGACCGCTTCCTTTTCCTGTATATCCAAAAAGGCCGGTTGAGTTGAGAAATTCATATCCAAGGAGGGTGAAAACTGAAGATTTGGAAAACTAATCCACAAACCCAGAGCTGTTAAAATAACAAGTCCTGCTAAAAATATTTTATGGATTCCCTGAGGTTTCATCCCCCCCCCCTTAAAAAAAGCCCCCAGGAAACTCCCAGGGGCTTAAATCTTAAACTAATACTTCCTAGTTTTATACCGGGACAGTTCTATTTATTGATCCAGTTCAATAGTAGTTTATCCCCAGCACTTAACTGAAGCTTATCCAGGGGAAAGGGATCTACACTATAATAGGATTTATAACCGTATCGCCCAGAAATCGGAAAATAGAAATATTCCAATTCTTCAACTGTCGTTGCTGGTACAAATTTTTGGACTTGAGAAACTAAACCCTTAATTAACACGTTAGCATAGACATCAGCCGTATTTGCATTGATACCAAAACTCGATTCCGTGAAAGGAACATCAGGATTGAGGGCAAACATTCCTCTTACATTTACAGAAGGAGATGAGGCGGTGGAGGTATCATAACGACTCCATCTAACACTAAACTTAAACCCAGCGGCATCATTTTCAAACCAAGCTCTGGGATCCAGCATGTTTTCAGTCCAAAGCGCACCAGGTTTAACCACTTTGGTTGTACCATCCACGGCAGCGGCGGTGGGCCATGCCCAAGTGGAGGAGAACATATCCTGAGGATTAACGGTTTTTGGAAGGTATAGGGAACCGTTGGTGTCAATGGCTGCATAAACCAGATCCAAGCCAGATTTTGCTTTGTTTATGGCGTTTGTAATATTATCCAATATGGATACTTCCGGTGCTGTTCCACTGGCAGTGGCATAGGTTTTTCGGTAGTAACTGGCAGCGTCAGCCCAAGAGGTCTGAATGAGTCCAGCTGCAGTTCTGACATTATTTAGAGCAGACAAGAAGGTGACCTTTGAAGCCGTGCGGGATGCGGCATTTCTTTCCTTCATCAGAGTACTCTTGAAGATGCCGGGCATGGAGATAGCCAAGGATTCGGCGATATCCGGGATCCCATCCTTATCTGTATCCACGGGATCTGTATGGATATCCAATTTGGCATATTCTGGGAAAGCAAGTGCTATGGGATAGTCGAAATTCACAGACGCCAAGTACTGAATAAAGGCTTTGTAGGCTTTCAACTGAGCAGCGTAAGTCAGGATTTCCGATTTCCCCAAACTCAAGTTTACCCCAGCAGGGAGAGCTGGAGCGCCGTAAGCTTTCAGAAGATTCTGATCGATGGCAATTCGAACATTATTTGGAAGACTCTCAATCCGAGTCATTAATTTATCGAACTGGGATCCAAATAGATTGGCCAAAAGACCATCGATCAATGTATTCAGTCCCGTAGGATTTCGTTCGGCAATGCTGGCCATGAGAATAATGGGATAAGTGGTTATAGAACCCTCCGAATACCCCAAGGCCGGCATCCAAGTGGGCTTTTCGATCCGAGGAAGCATCACAGGAGCTGTCAAGTTGGGAATATCGTAGACCCGTTTGTAAATCTCAGTTTCCGGATGAGTCTTGGCGTAGGTATGCGCATAGTTATACAGGTAATTTGTGCTAATATCATAAGTTTCTGTTAACTCATAATAGTAGCTGAACACAGTCGCAGTATCGGTCGCAAGGGCTTTATAGTAGGCGTAATAAGTACCCAGAGGATCTAAAACAGGTACTTGCCCGGTTATTAGGGAGACTGTTTTACCCGCTGCATCATAAACGGGGTAGCCAAAAGTGAGATCAGGTCGGGATATAAGCCGAACCTTCAAATATACTCCAGATCCTGGAGTAACGATTGTTTCTTGGGTACTCCAGGATTTGGCATAATAGGTGCCGGCATTATCCGGAACAAAGGTCTTTCCTGAGAAACCTACATAATTGCCGTCGGCATCATGCCCACTGAAGTAGGCACTTTGAGAATCTTCGAGTCGTCCTTTGATATAAGTATCATACTCATAAATAGGAATAGAAACCTGTTTGATAAAACCTTCCTTGTTTTTATAATATTGGCCTTTGAACCAGGAAGATTCCATCACTGTTTTTATATCATCCGCAAAAAGTGCATCCATGCTGGCGGGGTAGTCCAACAAACCGATACGGTTAACCATGAGGTCGACCATTCCGGCGTCGGTGGTGGTACCCAGAACATCCATGAAACTGGACCACATAATAGCTTGGGTATCTGCCGGATTGGCGATGACACCGGCGGTGAACTTACTTCTTGCCAGGTCAAAATTCTTACCGGCAAGTGCCACCACACCCGCAGATACCAGAGCACTAGCTGGGTTTGTAGCGTCAGGTTGCAGGGTGAAGGAAACATTGGCTACCGCAGCCTTTATTCCGTTTGTATTTTTAACCGTCAAGACAAAGGCATAAACACCAGGAGCCGACACCTTAATCGTCAAGGGAAAAACAGGAACACCAGTCAACGCCACAGAAGGTCCTGAAGTTTGTTTCAGGGTAACAGTCACACCGGAGGCGGTAGTACCTAAGTTACCCAAGGTGAGGGTGTATTCCATTGTGGAATAGGGAAGTATGGAGACCTCGGTATTTCCGTTCTTCACGGTCAATGCCGCCACAGGTTGGGCTTCATCGGCCACCGCTGCAACAGTGGTGGTATCCATCACAGGAGCCGTGGTGGTATTCAGTGCAGTTTTCACGCTAGCAGTTGATGATAAGACGGCTGTATCCAAGGTGGCTTTGTCGATAACTATACCGGTTACCGATGAGAGACCTGCGGTCATCTGTTGAAGCGCTGCGTTCATATCAGTTGTCGCATTTGAACCCGTAGTTTCAAAGGAAGCCTTAGCCGAACCGACTAAAGCACCCTCAAGGGTTGCTTGAATCATCGCTGCCGCATTGGCCTTATTGGCCACAGCCTTGGCAACACCCAAGGCTATATTTTGAACCAACTGTTTATTTCCAGACAATGTTACTTCGGCTACCAGAGTAGCGGTCATTTGTTTAGTCACATCCGCCATATTCAAATCCGTAACCAACCCGACTACACGGATGGTGGCTTCTACACTGGCAGATAAAATCTGGGCTTGGACGACCGGATCGGCAACGTGGACATTCAAGGCAGCCACGGCTTTCTTGGCCAGTGAGGCAATAATTTCCCCTGCGGTGGCCTTGTTGGCAAGCCGACCGGCTTTAGAAAGGGAGTCCGTTCCGGATTCGAAGGCTTTTCCTAAAAGCTTACCCTTGGCAGCCGGATCAACACTCAGCGAATCCAACTGTCCGACTCCCGTGCTGACGCCATCCATGAAAGAGGGCAACAGAACCTTCATATCCTTACTGTTGCTCAGTCCGTCGGAGTTAATTTTTGCCAAAATGGCTGTCTTAAGCTGAGAGGCTTCAGATGTAACTAAAGACCGCCCACCCCCTGATGCCTGACTTTCACTGCTTTGCACTGAAGCGATATACTCATCGGTTATCACCTCTGCGGTGGTTTTTTCCACGACTGGTGGATTGGTTATATTAAAAAATTCACAGGCGGTGAATCCGATACAAAGTATGAGTAAACTCGTTATATATCCGAAATTTTTCACTAATTGCTCCTTAAGTTTACAGCTTAGAGCGCATTCTAGAAAAAATCAACAATATTGAATTTTAATTATATATTACCAATATTGTCGTAATTGTATAGGTTTATTCACAGGGATTAACTTTCCAGCACTTTCTTATAGGCTGTTTCGTAGTACTTATAAAGATACTTCCAGTCGAATTGCACAGAGTTATTTTCGGTTTTGTTCCGATGTTGAATCCTATCCCGGCGGCTCATTTGACAAAAATCCCTTAAATAAGAGGTGAGTTCGACCAGACTATCTTCATAGGTTTGACTCGCCCTATGAACAACCTGGATGCCTGTTTGCCTATTTTTAGCCAAATGGGCTTCCACAAAGGTACCAAATCCCGCCAGATCCGAAGTGATGGTGGGAATTCCATTGGCGATGGATTCCAAGGGGGTATATCCCCATGGCTCATAATAGCTGGGGAAAACTCCCAAATGACAACCCCGGACAAAATTTTGGTATTCCATCCCAAAAAGAGGACTCATGGGTGTGACAAAATCCGGATGGTAAACCACCTTTACCGGATCATCGGAAGCGTTAAAAAGCTTCAACTCCCGAAGTTTAACCAACACTTCATCCCCGTCATTATTCACCATATTATGGGTGACGATGGGGGGCAAGGCAGGAGTTTTCCAAGCTTGCTGGGTTTTTCGTATGCGAAATTTCCAATAGTCTTCCACGAAGGTGTTCAGGTCTGGGAGCCCCGGCTCCTGGGTACTGGCAATCCGATAAAAGAATTTCTCCTCCAAATCGTGAAGGATTTCCTGGGTATTTTGCCGAAGTTCCAACATAAGGGCCCTGCGTTGCAGTACCGCTGGATTCAAACTTTCTGTAGGCTGGCGGGTTATGAGGAAGAACACCACCGTCAAAGGACTTTTTTTCTCTTTTAATTCACGATTTAATTGGGCCAAAGCCTCCAAAGTCATGTCGAATCCCTTGTTATGGTATTCAAACCGGCCTGATGAAAAGAATAAAAGGGTTTCTTCCAAATCGAAGGAATAGGAAGGAAAAAAGTACCCGATTAGAAAATCGTGGATTTTCTTCTTGTAAACCTGGTGGAGATTCTGAAATTCATGGAGGGCGGTGAACCGCTGAATGTTCAGCCCGTTGGGCAGAAGGACATCGGGATCTCGTCCTAAAAACTGTCGACACTCCCGTGCTGTCACATCGGAGACCGTGGTGAAAACATCCGCCGCCAAAGCCGCCTTTCGCTCAATGGTAGCTTGGCACTCTATCCAAAACCTGGCGGCTTCCTTTTCCCAATTCATATCCTCCACATGGGAATAAAAAGCGGTATCGTTGGAGGCCAAATATCGCCCTAAAATCGTGGCATGGGTGGTAAACACCACCCCTAACGCGGGATTTTTAGCCTTTGTAAATGGTAAATAAACCGAGGACATCCATTCGTGATAGTGGGCGAGAATGACCTCTGGGGTCCTTTTGATTTCCATGATTTTGGAAAGATAGGCATCGACCATATAACCAAAAGCCGTAGTTTCCAAAACTAAAGATTCTTGTTTCCAGTCCGGAAGTCCCAACTCCGACAATATCTCTTTTTTATGTTGGAATATGAAACCCCGGGCACTCTCCAGATTCACGAGAACCGCACTGGGCCGGCCTGCGGTAAGCCACGTTCCATACCGGACATCCATACCGCTTCTTTGTAGAGCCCTCGCCGCCCTAGCAAAGAGATTATCCGCCTGGGGGTCCTCCTCCCATTCCGAGGAAGAAGTTTTTGATAAGGGGCTTAGAAGGCAGTAATCATCCCCCCAAACCTCCAAGGCCTGGCCCAACTTACTGGCAATCACCGTGTAAATGCCTCCGGACTGGTTGCAGACCTCCCAGGAAACCTCTACTAGCATGGTATTTTTCATATTTTAAATCTAAGGGATATCACAGGGAAACACCAGAGAATAAAAAGGGAACCCAAAAGGTTCCCTTTTATTGAACTGTTATTATTCGCCGATCTTGATTTTATCTTCCCACGCTTGGGTATAAAGTTCAGTTTTTTCATAAAGGGGAAGTTTTATTTCCCGATTACTCAGGTCTGCAGAGGTGTACCGGGCGGGAGTTTTCCTTATCTCATTGGCCTTGGCGGAGATACCGGGATAACCAAATTCGTCCACGATTCGGGCTAAATTTTCTGGCTTTAGAATGTAGTTGATAAAGACATAGGCATTTTCCAGATTTTTCGCATTCTTCAAGATCACCATATTGTCCAGAAAAGCAATTCCGCCCTCTTTTGGTAGAAAGAATCCCACGTTGGACAACTTATCCGGGTCCATTTCGGTGAGGATATTTTCAGGATAATTCATGGCTACCCAGATTTCCTGGTTGCTGAAAAGGGTGGGCATTTGTTCGTTTTCAAACTTCAAGGCGTTATTTTTCCACCCCAGGATGACCTCGGTGGCCTTTTCTATTTCCTGAGGATTGGTGGAGTTTCCAGAAAATCCCAGGGACGCCAATGCGGGTCCAAACACTTCCCGGGTATCATCCAACAAAGCAGTCTTTCCTTTCAAATCGGGACGACTTAATAGGGCATAAGAATCCCCGGGGTTCGAGACCTTATCCTTCCAGTACACGATACCCGTGGTACCTATATTATAAGGTATGGAATACTTGTTGCCGGGATCAAAGGTCTGAGTCAGTTTCACCACTGTTTCGTCGATGGAGGAAAAGTTGGGAATCTTGGTCAGATCGATCGCCTGAATCAGCCCTTCACTCACCATGGGAGGAACAAAGTCCGCACTGGGGAAGGCCACATCGTAAGCGGCTCCCGCGGTGATCTTGGCCATCATGGTTTCGTTGGAATCGTACTCTTCATAGTTGAGGGTAATTCCCGTTTCCTTGGTAAAGTCTGCCCGCAGGTCCTCGGGGAGGTAGGATGTCCAATTGTAGACATTTACTTCCTTGGATTGGGTAGCGGGCTGACATCCGAAGAGAGTCAGAATCGTAACAAAAGTTACGGTAAAAACTTGCAAAATCTTGCTCATAAGAGAGCCTCCTTTTTTTATTTACTCTTCACTATATATTTTAACAAATTTCTCACAGAAAACATAAGTATCACTGTGAGAACAATAATTATCACCGAGAGCGCGTTGATTTCCGGTGGAACCCCCCGTTTCACTGCACTGAAAATGAACAGGGGAAGGGTGACAGAATTGGAACCTTGAACAAAGAGGGTCACCACAAAATCTTCCAAAGAAAGGGTGACCGCCGTAAGAAATCCGGAGAGAATTCCCGGCATGGTAATGGGAATAATAACTTTCCATAGGACATCGGTTTCCTTGGCTCCCAAATCCCTGGCGGCTTCTATGATGGAGAAATCAAACTCCCCCAAACGGGCCATGATGATCATGATCACAAAGGGTAATACAAAACTCGTATGGGCCAAGAGAATGGATCCCATCCCCAGCTCCATGTGAAGTACGGATCGGAAAAAAATCAAAAGACTCACTCCGATAATAATTTCCGGAAGGAGAAGGGGAATAAAACTCACGGACTGAATATATTTTTTTCCTGGAAAATCGTACCAATTTAGTCCAATGGCTGCCAAAGTACCGATGACGGTGGCAATGGATGCGGAACCTAATGCGATTACCACCGAATTCCCTACCGCACCCCAAATTGCCTGGGATCGGAGGACAATCTGCTGAAGCTCCCTGGGTTCCACCCCTATGAAAAAACTCTGAAGGCTTTCAGGACTCATCCACTGGGCAAATAGCCCTAGGTACCAGCGTAAACTGAAACCCTGCCAGGTAAAACTTTTAGCCTCATTGAAGGAATAAAAGGTCAAAACCAAAAGGGGCAAAAAGAGAAAAATCACCGTTCCCCAATAAACCCACCGGGAAAATCGAGGTTTATTCATTCGATTTCCTCTTGGAGAGCCACGGGACTATGACTCCTATTCATGAAAAAATAAACCAGCAGTCCGATGCTCGTGAGTAGGGTCAACACCAAGGAAATGGAGGACGCCAAAGGCCAATTATTTGCCGTTTTTATATTGTAGGCGATGAGATTCCCCAACATGGCCGTGTCTGTCCCCCCTACCAGGTCGGGAATGGCATAGGACCCTAAGGTAGGTATGAAAGTAAACAGAATCGCCGTCACGATCCCACCCTTAATATTGGGCAGAAGGACCGACCAGAGGGAACGGGTATGTGTGGCACCCAAGTCCCGGGCCGCCTCCAAAAGATTGAAGTCAAACTTTTCAATGGTGGAAAACAGCGGCAGAATGGCATAGGGCAAAAAGGCGTAAACGTGAACAATCACCACGGTCCAGAAATTAAACAAAAATTGAATGGAATCCCCCGGGGCTAAAATCCCCAGGTTCCTTAAAATATCATTGATAAATCCTTCTGATCCCAAAATGGCGATCCAGGCATAGATCCGGATCAGGAAATTTACCCAAAAAGGGATGACCACCAAAAGCAGGAGGGTGGTGTTATTCTTTGTTCTTGCCAAAAAATAGGACACGGGTAGAGCGATCAATATGGTAATTAAGGTGGATAGAAAAGCAATGAGGAGAGTTCTCAAACTTACAATTAGAAAGGAGTTTTTGAACAAAGCTTCAAAAGCGCTCAAACTAAAGGGAAGCTTAACCCCCCCATAAGCCCCCTTGGTCAGAAAAGCATAAACCAGAACGATGGCAATGGGAATGACAAAAAATACCGTAACCCAGACCCCCAAGGGCAGGGTATAAATGGAGCCGTAGCGCTTTTTCATTCCGCCACGGCCTCCACGATGTAACCGTCGTCCGCATCCCAGTTCAGGTAAACCTCATCCTGCCACTTGATATCCGGACCCCGTTCCAGAAAATTTTCATGCTGTTTGTACACTTTAAATTGAAGGTGTTCCGGACCATCGGGATCCACATAGAATTTGGATTGGAACCCGGAATATATGGACTCAAAAACCTTACCATGGAGGGTGTTGAAGTCCGGTGGAAGATCCTGGGGTTTTTCCTTGGTGATGGAAATTTTTTCGGGACGGATGGCATGAACCACCTGCTGTCCGATGGTCCAATTATGCCGATCCGAAGTCACTTGAATAAGGCCGATATTTTCACTGTCGATGGTGTAGTAATCCCCATCCTTTTTAGTGATCCAACCGGTCATGAGGTTGGTTTCACCGATAAATTTCGCCACAAATGCATCCGCAGGCTTCTCGTAGATTTCAAAGGGACTTCCGATTTGGAGAACCCTTCCTTCCGACATGACCGCAACCCGATCAGAAACCGAAAGGGCCTCCGATTGATCGTGGGTCACATAAATAAAGGTAATACCCACTTGATCGTGAAGGAGGTCCAAGTCCATGAGAAGGGACTGGCGAAGTTTGGCGTCCAGGGCAGACAGGGGTTCGTCCAAAAGAAGGACACTGGGCTCGGAAATCAAAGCCCGGGCTATGGCAACCCGCTGCTTCATCCCCCCGGAAAGTTGATTGGGTTTCTTATTTTCATGACCGAGGAGATGAACCATTCCCAAGTATTTTTTTACTTTTTCCTTGATTGTTTTATCATCATCTTTTCGAAGCCGCAAAGGAAAAGCCACGTTCTCGTAAACCGAAAGATGGGGGAAGAGGGCGTAATTTTGGAAAACCGTATTTACCGGGCGCTTGTTGGGAGGGAGGGGAACCACGTTTTCCCCATCCACGTAAATAGCCCCTTTGGTGGGTTCTTCAAACCCGGCGATCATCCGGAGCAAGGTGGTCTTCCCGCATCCAGAAGGTCCTAATAGGGAAAAAAACTCGCCCTTTTTAATGGTGAATTCCACATTTTTCAGTGCCTGAAAATCACCAAACCACTTGGACTCAATCTCAACCCGGACTTCACTGCCTTTCATAAGTGGAGTTTGAGGAAATGAAAGGATTTTGTCAATGTGGAGTATTCAGGGAATTTGAGGGGGAACGAAGATTTTCAGTTGGTTTTTTTCTTAGGTTGTTTTTCCAAAACCGCATGGGCGAGGAGACAGTCTTCCCGTTCTTCTAAAAAGGATTCCAGGGCTTGTTTCACATAATAACTTTTACTGCGTCCCGTTTCTTGGGAAAGTCGGTTCAATTTCAGTTCAATCACAGGATCTAAACGAACAGCTAGCATGAATAACCCCTTATGTATGACGAGTATAACATGGGACTGATGTGGAGTAAATGGATTTATTTTTTTGTTAGGAGTATTGATTCCTGTGGTTCAATTTTCCCCTCACCTCGATTATACTGGGATCAATGAATCCATCCTCCCCCACCCTCCGAATGATCGTTTTAGTGACTCTATTAATCCAAGGAAGCCTCATCCACCTTTCTGCAGAAGGACCACTGGTGACCAAAGGTATACTCGATCTACGATCCTGGGATTTTCAAAAAACCCCGGTGGTGGATTTGAATGGACAATGGGAATTTTATTGGTCCGAGTTGAGTATTTTTCCCCAAAGTGAACTTTCTTATTTCCCAGTACCGGAAAAGTGGAATGGATATAAAATAGGCACTGAAGAGGTAGGAGCCTTGGGCTATGCTACTTATCGAATTACCATTCAAACCCCAGCATTAAACCCGGGCCCCGCCCTTAAAATCCCTGCGGTAGGAGCCGCCTATGTGGTCTATGTTAATGGGAAATTAATCGCCCATGGGGGAATTCCAGGAAAAACAGCTGTGGAGGAAACTCCTCAATACGCCCCCCAGCTCATTTACTTAGACCCCGGCTTGGAAACTTATGAGCTGACCATTTTAGTATCAAACCACTATCATGTGGACGGCGGCCTTTGGTACGGCTTAAGATTCGGAGCCGTCGCAGCTCTCGTGGGAGAAAATCAGTGGGGAGCCATGCGGGATTTTTTCCTTTTAGGCAGCTTGCTGATTATGGGTTTTTACCATTTGGGGCTTTTTTCCTTTTTACGGAAGGACAGATCGCCCCTGTACTTTGGACTTCTTTGTCTCGTTTTAAGCCTTCGGATTCCCCTTTATGGGGAGTATGTCATTCTCCAATTTTTTCCGTCCCTACCCTTTGATATCCATCAAAAATTAGGGTTCCTTACTTTTTACCTCGCCCCCAGTCTTTTCTACCACTTCATGCGGCATCTTTTTCCCCAGGAAATGAACCGAATCCCTGTACTGGTGCTGGATGGCGTTACTGCTGTCTTTGTTATTTCCGTTCTTGTTACCCCCTACATGGTCTTCGGGTCAATTCTCAAAGGTTTCCAACTGGTGGCCATAACAGCCGGTCTGGGAATTATTTTCAGTTTAAGCTTGGCACTATGGCGGCGAAGGCAAGGTGCCGGTCTGTTTCTCCTGGGCTTTGTGGCCCTTTTTGCCGCTCTGATTAACGACATTCTCTACGCCAATTTAATCATCCAAACAGGCCACATGTTCCCCCTGGGTTTAATATCCTTCATCTTCGTCCAGGCTATGGTTTTGACTAAAAATTTCGCCAAGGCCTTCCAAACTGTGGACAAGCTATCTACCACCCTTCTGGACACCAATATCTCTTTCAAGCGCTTTGTTCCCATCGAATTCCTCCAGAGGCTTGAACGGGCAAGTATCACGGAAGTCCAGCTCGGGGATCACACAGAGGCAAAAATGGCGGTCCTTTTTTCCGATATCCGGTCTTTTACAGAACTTTCCGAAAGAATGACTCCGGAAGAGAACTTCCGTTTTATCAACTCCTTCCTCGAACGCATGGGGCCTCAAATCCGAAAGCACGGTGGCTTTGTGGATAAATATTTGGGGGATGGGATCATGGCCCTCTTTCCCGGCGGGGCCCAGGAAGGGGTCCGGGCAGCTTTGGATATGCTGACGGCTCTGGAAGAGTACAACCGACATCGGGCCAGCAGTAATTTTACACCCATAAAAATTGGCATCGGTCTTCACCTGGGCAATCTCATGATGGGAACCATAGGTGAAAAAGAGAGGATGGATTCCACGGTGATCGCCGATGCGGTGAATCTTTCCAGCCGCCTGGAAGGCCTCACTAAAATTTACAAATGTAACCTCATCACCACTTTGGAAGTTCTTTCCGTCTGGCCGGAGGACCAGCCTTTGGCCCACCGAGCCCTGGGATCCGTGAGGATTAAGGGTAAGGAACTGCCCATGCCGGTTTTTGAAATCTACCAGGGGGATGAACCGGCATTAAAAGCCGCTAAGGACACCCACAGGGATGAATTCCATAGGGCGGTGGAATTAATTCAAAAGCGTGAAATCCCCATGGCTATGGAGATTCTAAAAGCCATCCAACGGGCTGTTCCCGGTGATACCGTCACCACCGCCCTCCTTCTACGCCTGGAAAAAACCCAAGCCCCAGTGAAAAACTATGGGGCTGAAATTTTAACCGTTTGAAGGCTCCTTCCCCTGGTTTTATTGACCAATGGGTATTAAATTTAGTCGAGAGGGGAAGGAGAATGTTATGGACATCAGCCCCGTGGATCAAGCCCTAGGTACCACTGGTTCCTCAGTTCCCGTGCGGAGTGAGCCAAACCCGGAACCGGTTTCGGATTCCCAGAATCAGCCTCCTCCCGAGGCGCCTTTGCGGGAGTACCAGGGTAACCAGGTGGATACTACCGCTTAGAGCTTCCCTTAGCCGGAGGAAGTTTCTTGTACTCTCGATAGGAATAATAAAAGAGATATCCGATCATGCCCAGGACACCGGTAAAAAATAGGATGTAATCCAGAACACCGGGGACAAAGATAAGCATAAGTATCCAGATACCCAAGAAGAAAAAGGCCCATCCTCCCATACGGTGGGTTCGGTCCCAAACCTCTTCAGAGGTCAGAGTCCAGGGAGTTCGAATTCCAAATGTGGAGTTATACCGTATTCTCCCCATAAAAATCCCCATGATGAGAAAGAGGACACCCACAAGGATTTTTATCAAAGATATTATATTAAGAGGTAGCCCCAGGGATGCAGCGGTGACACCCCATTGCATGGAGATAAAAAAAACCACGAAGGAGGCTACCAAAAGGCTGAAGACTCCCTTTTGTCCGCTATCCCCTTCTCCCTTGGGATCAATCTTCGGCATGAGAAACATTAAAATGTAAATCACCAGGGGGATGGAAGCCAGGATGATCAAAGCCCATCGGGGAGCAAAGCCGTCCACATCCCCTGTAAGATTCCAATGAAAAGGAATGTACTGGGGAATATTCATTCCCCAAAGTCCATAATTTGACGCTGCCACCAGACCTACGGTGAGTAACAGGTTGAAAATCATCCAGGTCACCAGGAGTTTACTTACTTTCATTTTATACCCCGAAAGTCATTATACCATCAAAAATCCCATCAGCTACCGGAGCTTTTATAAACCCTGATCCCCCGGTTCCAAATAATCAAGGCTACGGCGCAAAACACTACCGCCACCAAGGGCCCGATAAAATGAACCCATGGGGCAAATAAAACCTTGTCCCCCATTCGCCCGAGCAGAACAACCCCGGGAAAATAATTCATAAATGCAAAAGGGAAAATAAAGGTTAGGATCACCTGGAATCCTGGGAAATAAATATCGATGGGATACTTCTGGGTCAATCCATAATTAAACTGAAAAACGAGCCAGTTCAAGCCTTCGGTTTTATTGAGCCAAAAAGCCAGACTGGCTAAGATCAGGGAAAGGGCTGTTTCAATCAAAAAGGCCGTGGGAATGGAAATCAAAAAGAAAGCCAACTCCACCGGTCCCCAAGAAAGATTCAATTGAAAATAAGCCAGGGTGAGCATGGTACCGGAGATAATCCAATCCCCTGCCCCATAAAAATAAAACTGGCTGCCTATGAGTTGAACCAGGGGATTTACCGGTTTCACCAGAAGTTTATCAAAATCCCCGCTCACCACCAGGGTCTGCAAATTTTCTATGTTTCGGAAAAAGGTAGAATAAAATCCATGGCCGAAGAGCCAGAAGTTGTACATAAAAACCAGTTCCCAGAAATTCCATCCCAGGAGGGTCTTAAACTGAAGGGTCAAAATGAGAATAAGTCCCAAATTGATGAGATTTGAGAGGATGATTCCCACGGAACCGGCGATGAAGTCAAATCGGTATCCAACTCGGGTTTTCACCGAAAGTCTGGCCAAATCCAGATAATTGCTAATGGTACTCATTTCACCCCCCTTGAACCACAATTCGCCGCATCATGAGTTTCCAAAGCCCCTGGGAGAGAAGGACTAAGGCCAACAGCCATGCACCTTGAAAAGCCAGGGCTTCTCCCACGGGCATGGTTCCCATGTAGAGGGAAATGGGAGTGAAATAGATGGCTTTGAAAGGGAGAATTTCAGCTACGCCCCGCAGCCAATCGGGAAAAATCCAAAAAGGAAGATAAAGCCCCGTAAACAATGTGGAAATGGACATGAAAGTCATCATGATCCCCGAGTTATCCAAACTTATAAATGTCAGAAGGGCAAACAGAAAAAAGACAAAGTAGTTCACCAGGTAGGCGAGAGCTATGGATAAGACAAAGGCCAGGGCTGTGGGAACATCCGGAGGAACTTGGAGCCCCAGGACCACATTGCACAGAAGCCAAAAAGGAAGGGCGAGAAACCCGATACGAAAAACAGAAAAACCGAAGTACCGAAAGAGGAGGTTTTTCATGAATTCCACGGGACGCACCAACTCCATGGCCAGGTCTCCTTTGCGAATCAGTTCCGTCAGATACCCATAAATGTAGAAGACAGAAAATCCAATATTCAGACTAAAACCCAGAGCTGAATAGGTGCTCAATTTCTGAAAATTCAAGTCCGGACCGAGAGCTCCCTGTTTATCCAAAGCACTCCAAACCGCCAACATGAGTAGAAGTTGCAACAAGGTCCCCAGGGTATAAAAAATTAAGTTCGACCGGTAAGCCAGGGTATTTTTAAACGAAATCCGGGAAACCGCCA
The DNA here is from genome assembly GCA_964624355.1 of uncultured Spirochaetales bacterium. Taxonomy (GTDB): domain Bacteria; phylum Spirochaetota; class Spirochaetia; order JABEVK01; family JABEVK01; genus CAZUXL01. Next base: position 8,937 of record CAZUXL010000033.1, on the reverse strand, counting down.
AATAGGATTTTAACCTCATAACCCCTGTCTCCCCGCTCCGTTGGCTTGATAGATTTCCCGAATTATCTCTTCCAGTTCCGTTTCCTGGAGAGAAAGATCCCGGACCTCGAAGGTTTTAAAGGCGTGATCAATGAGGGTTTTTGCTGAGATCACATCCCTTTGGAACTCCACCACCACTCGGCGTCCTTCTTCCACTTTTAGGGAAGTCACATCGGGGAGGGTCTGTCCCCGGTAATCCTCCGCCAAATCCAAAATAAGGGTTCGTTTTTTCTGGTAAGTGTCCTTGATTGCCCCCAGGGCCCCGTCATAAATTTTCTTTCCCTGGTCAATAATCATGATCCGGTCGCAAATTTCCTCCACATCGGTCATATCATGGGTGGTGAGGATGACCGTGGTACCCTTTTCTTTATTAAGACGCCGGATGTACTTACGAATTTTATCCTTGGCCACCACATCCAGTCCGATGGTCGGCTCGTCCAAAAAGAGAATCTTTGGATCATGGAGTAAGGCCGCTCCGATTTCCGCCCTCATTTTTTGACCTAAGCTGAGCTGCCTGACGGGGGTATGGAAAAACTCCGAGATCCCCAGTTCCAACCGGGCTTGCTCCAAATTATATTCATAGACCGCCTTGGGAATGTTAAATAGTCGGCGATTCAACTCATAGGAATCACTCACGGGCAAATCCCACCAGAGCTGGCTTCGCTGGCCAAAAACAACCCCGATATTCAGGGCATTAACCTGGCGATTTTTGAAGGGCTCCAGTCCGGCCACGTCCACCTTACCGGCGGAAGGAACCAAGATACCCGTGAGCATCTTTATGGTGGTGGACTTCCCAGCCCCATTGGGTCCCAAATACCCCACCAATTCCCCCGGAGCAATGTCAAAGCTGATGTCGGAAACGGCCCGAATTTCTTTAAATTCGTTGGAAAAAAAGTTTCTTAATCCTGCGAACCGTCCTTCCTGCTTTTTTTTAACCTTGTATAACTTCTCCACTCCGGAAAAACTGATGATACTCATGATGGGGAACTCCTTCTTATATCAATTCGTAATACAGTCCATTTTGAATGGCCTGCTTGAACATCAAGGAGGAGCCCATCAAAATCCTGTAAAAATGCATCTGCCCTTTCATGGGAAAGATTATACAGGATTTTTAATAACTTTTTACACTATCTAACAGTGGTTTTCTTAATGGTTAGATAAACATTGGTTCCGTAAGCGGTAAACCTCTGGGAAACTTTACCATAGTATCGAAATCCGTCCTTGATCACATCCAACACGAAGGTATGATCCCCGTAGGGAACGCTCCCCAGGGTCACGCCAAAATACGCTCCAGAATGGGTCAGAGCCAATTCCGCACTGGTGCGATAAGCGCCATTGAAGTAATCCACCACAGGAAGACCTAAGAGATCCATGTAATAAATCTCGCTCTGATAATCCGCAGGCCAAACGTTGATGACACCGTTACCTGGGTGGTGAATCCAATTGGCGCCGTCGTTGTTTAGCCAGTTGTCGTTAGCGTCCCTAAAACAGTAATCTAGAGATGCATCCGCAGGTAAACCAGAAATAATAGTGGTGTACTTTTTCACTCCCAGCCCCTGAACCACATATTCTGCCCTATTCATGGGCTGCTCAGTTACAGTTTGCCAATTGTTCAACCCAAAATGAATGATGGGATTGTCCATTTTACTGATCAGGGTGATTTCCCGGCGACCTTCATAAACAGAAACTGTGGTAATAGCTTTAAATACAGGGACGTGATAATCCACCTCCCCCCGATTATCCCAGAGTTTGGTTCCATCAGCCTGAAGAGCGAAGACCACGTAGTCCAATGTGGTGGCCCAATCGGGAACGTCCACGGAGGCCGCTGCATCCTGCTGACCAGGAACGATATTTAGTGGAACTTCTTTCACATCCTTCCAACCGTTAAATCCGTAGTGAAGTGTTAAGCCCACATAGCCCATGGAAGGATTGTAGTACTTCACTTCCGCCTTATAGCCGGCAACCAGGCGAGTATCGGCGTAGTTTTGTAGAAATGTGCTTGTGGATGTGGGAGTCGGGAGGATGGAGCGGGAATCGGAACTGATTCCATCCAGGCCAGCCACAGGACCTTCACAGGCGAAGAGCACCAGGGCTCCCAGGAAAGCGGCAATTGCTGAACTTTTCTTGATCATCATTTTCTCCTTGAAAACGTTTTCCAGTAACGTACTAACATGGACATCAATGGTCAATAGAGGACATTTTACGGAAAGCCCTTTCTTATAAAAGTTTTAGAAAATTCGCTTAATTCCTTTCCAGGCAAGGGTTTTCCGTTATTTCCCAACAATTGAATCGCAGAAATATTCCATTCGAGTGTTCAATTTTTTTAATTGAGGATTATAATTATATAGAGACTGTGAGGAGGTTTATTATGAGCGAGCATTTACCCACAATGGACATGACTGATAATCCCACCGGGTGTTGTCCCCGTTTCGTCCCCGGACCTTGGGAGAATAAAGAATTTACCTTGGAAGGGCTGAAATTTATAAAAGCATCCACCAAGAGTTTTTTCTACATGCCGCTGAATATGACCAAAGTTATGACCGTCACTCAGAAGGCCATCGAGAACTCAGAAGCACAGCCCAAGGATCGATATCTGATGCTCTCCCGGGATTTAACCCCCTGGAAGGCGGATCACTATTTTCTTGTGACAAAGGATGTGGCCGGTTTTGAAACCCTGAGTTTGCCGGGAACTTTTTTTTCCAAGGTTTTTGAAGGCCCCTACAGTCAAATGGGTCAATGGTATGGGTCCCTGACGGCGGCTTTAAAAGAAAAAGGACTGAACGCCACAGAAATTTATGCTTTTTATACCACCTGTCCTGGGTGCGCCAAAGTTTATGGGAAAAACTACGTGGTTCTATTGGCAAAAATTTCCCCATAAAAAAAGCCCGGCAACCTGTGGATCGCCGGGCTTAGGGAGAATGAAACTTATTTTAAACCGGGATAATCCAAGGTTGTGAAGTAATCAGTGAGAGTTTCGGCCCTTCTGATCAATTTCCAATTGTCCCCTCCGTTCCAAAGAACTTCGGCGGATCGGAGCTTGGCGTTGTATTGGAATCCCATGGAATGTCCATGGGCTCCAGTGTCATGGATCACCAAAAGATCTCCGATGTCCGCATCGGAAACTTCTCTGTCCACGGCGAACTTATCATTGTTTTCACAGAGGGAGCCGGTGACATCGTACTTTTTAAACGGTCCCTTTTCTTTTCCGGGAACAGTGATGTGGTGATAAGCCCCGTACATTCCCGGACGCATGAGGTTTGCCATACAGGAGTCTAATCCAAGATAATTTTTATAGATGGCTTTTTTGTGAATGACCCGACTCACCAGATAACCGTAGGGGCCGGTCACCACACGACCGCACTCCATTACTATCCTCAGGGGATCCAGGCCTGCGGCCTTGATGGTTTTCTCGTATTCGGCCTTGATACCTCGGGAAACATAATCCAGGTCCACTGCAGTCTGTTCTGGCTTGTACGCGATACCAATTCCACCGCCCAGGTTCAAAAACTCCATTTTGATCCCTAGCTTGGCATGAATTTCCACAGCCAACTCAAAAAGAAGTTTTGCTGTTTCCACAAAATAGTCCGGATTCAGCTCGTTGGAGGCCACCATGGTGTGAAGGGCAAACTTCTTAACACCTTTTTTCTGAGCCCAGGCGTAGCCCTCAAAAAGCTGTTCCCGGGTAAAACCATACTTCGCATCCTCCGGTTTACCAATGAGAGCATTTCCTTGCTTCAAGGCCCCCGGATTATACCGAAAACATAAAAGGTCTGGGAGTTTCAAATTCTTTTCCAGGTATTCCAAGTGGGAAATATCATCCAGGTTAATGATAGCTCCCAACTCTAACGCCTTGGAATAATCCTTTAAGGGAGTATCATTGGAGGTAAACATGATCTGTTGACCGGTAATGCCCACGGCTTCAGAGAGAACCAGCTCACCCAGGGATGAGCAGTCAGAACCCATGCCCTCTTGTTTTAAGATTTCCATGATATGAGGATTTGGTAGTGCTTTTACCGCAAAATAGTTCTGGAAACCACCAGGGACCCAATCAAAGGCTTTTTTAAACCGTCGGGCATTTTCCCGCAAAGCTTGTTCATCATAAATATGAAATGGTGTGGGCACCTGGGCGGCTACTTTTTCCAGTTGCTCTTTTGTAAATGGCAGGGTTTTAATTGTCATGCATCTAAGCTAATTAAGTAGGTCAGGAATGTCAATCAGCCCTTGACCGCGAGACAGTTATGGAAGAAAATTGTAGTCATGAACAACGTCTTCGAAATGCTCATGCTGGTTTGTTTCGGTGTTGCTTGGCCCTTCTCCTTGTACAAATCCTGGACAACCCGGACCACTGGTGGGAAAAGCGTCGTTTTTTTGATGGTTATCCTTTTGGGATATATCGCAGGAATCACCAACAAAGTAATAAATGGTATGGACTACGTACTTTTCTTCTACTTTGCCAATGCTCTCATGGTTTTAGCCGATACCATACTATTTTTTAGGAACAAAAAATACGATGGGAGGTTGGGAGACTCCCTGTCCGGTGGTACCCCTATGGATAATCAAATGAAGAAACACCACTTCTAATGTTAAGCCCATGCACCGCATTTTAACCCTCCTCTTGTTCATTCTCGGATTCTCCCTCAATTCAGAATCCATTACTTTAAGAATCCCTGAGCCCTCCGAAGGCGGTCATGAGTACTTTCCCCGAATTTTAGAAGAGGCTTTTCGTACCAGCGGTCATATTTTAACTTTGAAGTACATTAAAATTGAGAACCTCTCCCATACCTGGGAACTATTAGCAAAAGATGAGTTGGATCTTGCCTGGTTTTTACCCCATACACTCATACAAAACAATTTCACCTTGGTTAATTTTAATCTAACCAAGGGTTTAGGCGGGCATCAAGTCCTACTCATACCCCGGGGAAAAAAATACCAGGACCCCTATTCAGCGGTAAAAAACCTTTCTGATTTTCGAAATTTGGGAAAAATTGCCGGGGTTTTACAGAATTACAGAGACTCGGAAATATGGAAGTTTAATAACTTGAGAACTTTGGAATGGCCAGGTTCTGTTAAAGATCTAAGAGAGGGTCTTTCCTATCTGGACAGTGGTTTTGACTACATTCCCCGAAGCCTTTTGGAAGCTTCTCAAGAAATTCTCAAATCGCCCCAGCTCACTGTGGAAACCGATCTCGTTCTCATATATCCCGAGGACTTTCGATTTGCCCTTTCCCCCAACACAAGTCGTTGGGCACCCCTTATTTTAGACAGTTTGCAAAAAGCAGACCGCACAGGAGTGATAAACCGACTCATTAATCTGGAATTCCGTCCTCAGTTTGAGAATTTATCCCTGCAGAACCGAAGAAAAATATTCCTCAAAATCCCGTCAGATCAAGATTAAAAAAAACCGGCTCAGTTTAAACCTGAACCGGTGCATTAAATTAGGTCTCCCTACTCAGTGGCAGAGCTTTTGCTCGCCTTTTTAACATCTTTTTCCTGACGTTTTTCTTTCAGGGATTTAGTGGCCTCTTTCTTAGGCTCTTTCTTACCTTTACTCTTATCACCCATAATGACCCTCCTCGGAATGATCCTAATTGAATTTTAACACTTTGAGCGGGATCGTCAAGCACTTTGGAAGATTAATCCTTCTTTTCCGGCTCCAAAGGCTTCCACAATCCCAGTTTTTCCGCCAAGGCGAAAATGTTTTTCTGCTCCACCACCTGGGGAAGGATCTCTGGGGAATGAAGCATCTGATGGATAATTTGTCCCGGCATATTTTGCCAACGGGAATAATTTTTAGAGTATTCGGCTAAAGGAATCTTTCCACAGAACATGTGGGCTTGGTAATAATAAACTTGGTGGCCAATAAGTACCTTTAAATCTTCCACATCTTCCAGGGCTTCCGCCGTGATCATGGCGTCACGATTATTGGCCAAGTGTTTGCAATACTGAATGAAAGCCAGATTATCCAAAAGCCGAATATGATCCTGATCGATGCGGAATTTGAAAGAAATGGGGTCTAGTTTAAACTCTTTTATCAATTCGCCCAAAGCCAGGACCAAGTGATGACTTTGACTTCGCATTCCAAAATCATCGGCTGCAAAACTCACACCAATGTCACAAAACCGTTCGCAGACCTCCCGAAGGGTCTGTCCGGTCTCTTCGTAGGGCTTTTCTACCAGTTCCAGACGAACATTTTGGGGCTTTAATTTTACCCTTTCCAGGAGAATGCGAAATCTTTCCACTTTTTCATCGGAATTAAAAGTATCGAGCAGGGCCTGGGGGGTGATGTTAAATTTTAATAATCCTGGGGCGCCTGTGCAGGAAGCCAAAAGTTTTTCCAGAATGAGAAGATCGATCCTGTTCCTATCCTGGATGCCAGGTATATCCCTGAACAGCGCATCGTACCCTTCGTATTGGGATCCTCCGATGAAGACCTCTCCACCACGGATGGAAAAAGTTTTTTTTCGCGTATCGTAAAAGACAATGGGCTGAATGACCGCATCCATCTCTTGAATGGCAAAGTAGTTATTAACCCGGTTCAAACTGGTCCAGTTCCAACGGCGGATATTGTCTTCCAGGTTGTTTTCCGCGTGGAGATCCAGTTCTTTGAAGATGTCGGTTTGGTCGGAAATAAAATTAGCCTGGGTGCGCCCTATACCGAACTCGAAACTACCTTGCCCTGAGACTCGGCAGGTATCGTGAAGGCGGCCAAGGATGGCATAAAAACCGTTGGCATTCTCCATGAAAAACTCTTGTCCGGGGGATGCACCCACGTAAAGATTTTTTTCCTGGCCGTAGGCATAAAAGGTAAAATCCTCACGAAGTTTAAGTTTTGACTTTAAAAGATCAATTTCGTTGGATAAGGCGGCCAAGAAGGTTTCTACAGTAAGGCCTGTAATCTGATTTATTTTGAATAAAAGAAGCTGCCGTCCCCGATTTCCATCTATGAGATCTTTTTGGAAATGCTCAAAATCTGGTTCTTGGTAAAACTGAACCCGGGGCTCTTGGTCAGACATAGGTTATCCTTTCACACCATTCTATCATTGAACCACCATTTCCGGTACTATTTATCATGGCCCTTTCATGTCGCTCCGGATGCGGAGCCTGCTGTATCGCCCCCGGTATTTCCTCACCCCTTCCCGGATACCCCCAAGGAAAGCCCGCCGGTGAACCCTGTCCATTTTTGACTGCGGATTTCCTGTGTAAACTCTGGGATAGTCCCGACAGACCCAAGGTCTGTAGAGACTTAAAACCCGAAGCAGAAATGTGTGGCATTGACCGAAATCATGCCCTTACCTATCTAGCTAATTTAGAATATCTAACCAGACCATAAGGGCAATTACTCTTATAGTGCTTTCCTATATTTATCCGCCACCACGTCCCAATTTATCACATTAAAAATCGCCGCCACATAGTCGGGACGTTTATTTTGATACTTCAGGTAGTAAGCATGTTCCCAGACATCGATCCCCAAAAGTGGTATATCCCCCTCGGTTAAGGGTGAATCCTGGTTGGGAGTGGAGGTTACAGCCAAGGTTTTATCCTTTTTCACCACAAGCCAACCCCAACCGGAACCGAATCTGGAAATAGAAGCTTTAGTAATCGCTTCTTTGAATTTTTCAAAACCACCCAACTGGTTTTCCAGAGCTTTCGCTAAATCGCCCGAAGGAGCCTTTGATCCACCAGGTGCCAAGATTTCCCAAAAGAGACTGTGGTTGATGTGCCCTCCAGCGTTATTTCTCACCACACTTGTAATATCTGCAGGAAGGGAAGCATAGTCCTTCACCAATTTTTCCAAGGTCCAGGAATCGTATTCTTTCCCGGCTATCGCCCCATTGAGGTTATTGATGTAGGCTTGGTGATGACGGTCATGATGGATTTCCATGGTTAAAGCATCGATATGAGGCTCCAAAGCGTTAAAAGCATATCCTAAAGAAGGCAGTGTAAAAGCCATAATTAAAACTCCTATAGTTGATTATTTTACTGATATAATAATAATTCTAATCTACTATAAAGACAAGCCCTGTTAAATCCAGAAACTTGATCCCGCCCCTGTTTTCTATTACCTTTCACCAAACTTAAGGAGACCACCATGCCCGCCGAAAACACCCCAGCCCCCGATTTCACCCTGAATGACCAAAAGGGAAACCCCGTGAAACTCTCTTCATTCCTAGGAAAAAAAGTTGTCCTGTATTTTTATCCGAAAGACGACACCCCCGGATGCACCAAGGAAGCCTGCAGCCTCCGGGACAGCCATGCTGAGCTGAACACCCTCGGAGCCGTGGTTCTAGGAGTCTCCCCCGATGACGCCCAAAGCCACCAGAATTTCATCGAAAAATACAATCTCCCCTTCACCCTCCTCTCAGACCCCGACCACAAAGTTATGGAAGCCTACGAAGCCTGGGGAGAAAAGAACCTCTACGGAATCAAATCCATCGGAGTAAAGCGATCCACCTACATCATCAACGAAAAAGGAATCATCACCAAAGCCATCAAAAAAGTGGACACCGAAGCCCACTTCCAACAGGTAAAACCCTACTTAGGATAAAAAACCAACCTGCACTGACAAAGCCCCTCCCCAAAAACGCAGGCGAAGCCCAGCACCCAGCGCAGACGAAGTCTAGCAAAACAAAGAGCGCAGGCGAAGCCAAGCTAAACCGCGCAGACGTAGTCAAGCTCTCAACTAAAAGTGCGCAGGCGAAGCCTAGCCCTATTAAACAAAAAGGGACCTGATTCTACTTTTGCCCTTCATATCCGCCCCGGGGGCAAGGAGCGATCGAAGACGAGACGCGGAGTTTGCACAAGCAAATGAGCATCGAGACGAGGAGCGACGCCGCCCCCGGAGCGGAGATGTGGGCAAAAGTAGAATCAGCGGCAGAGGGGGTTGCGGGGGCGGAGCAC
>CAZUXL010000032.1:18353-29660 GCA_964624355.1 uncultured Spirochaetales bacterium | reverse complement strand
TGGACTTGGGAAATGAAACTTTAAAAGTGGTAAATAGTCTGGATTATGATTTTGATAAGAGTGATTTTACTAGCTTTTCATCGAACCTAAGCGGACTTGGTTTTAATATGCGATACTCTGCTTCCTATGGGACGCCCTATAATTTCAGACTGGATAGTAATAACAACTATAAGTGGATTGCAGATATTCAACAATCTTTTATTCACAAAGATGTGCAGATTTCTTATCGCTTTCCCATAGAAAAAGCACTTTTTTGGAAAAATAGAATAGAAGTCAGTGGTGGTATCAATTCTTCCCTTTCAGTAGACCTACAACGATTTACTTCCTCACTTTTCGGGTTTGATATGAATTTGAGTGTAAAGATTTTTCAAGTGTTTGATTTAACCTTTAGCTCTCATTCTAATAATAAAAGTATTTTTCGTTACTCCCAAGTAATGGTCGATAGTTTATCGGGTAAATCTTCCTTACTAAATCCGTGGGAAGATCTTTTGAAATCTTTTTATTTTTGGGATGAGGAATCAAGAAAAAAATCTAATTTTAAATTAAATAGTATTTCATTAACTTTGACCCATACCATGCCGGATTGGACCTTCAATTACAAATATTCAGGATACCCTGAAAAAACCACGGAGTTCCGTTGGGATGAAAATTCTCAGCAACAAAAGCAGTTCACGTATTTTAAATGGGCAACTACATTTTCTTTCTCTGTCATTTGGAAACCCATACCAGAAATAAAAAATTTAACTGATGTCGATTCAAAAGATAATTACACGGTGAAGACTGATTCCTGAACCTTTGTGATCCTGGACCAAGATTTTATTAAGGAGATTTTTCTGTCGGAAATATACAAAATCGTGATTGAAGATGACAGGATTCTCAGGGAGCTCTGTGGATCCAATGATCAGAACTTGAGGTATTTGGAAAAAGCCGCCGGGGTACCAGTTTACGTTCGGGGAAATGAAATTCATCTCAGGACGGATGAGGTTAAAAGAAGGGAGTTTTTTGTAAAACTTATTCAAGAATTAGAGCAGAGAATTAGTAACGGACAATCACCTGGTGAAGAACTCATTCACAACTTGGAATTGACCATTTTAGAAGGGAAGGGAGGGGATCTTAATATTCTCACACGCTCTCCTATAATCATACCCATGAGCGGAATAAAAGTATTTCCCCGGAGTTTAAACCAAGCACTTTTTCTCGAAGCCATGGAATCTAACGGTATCACTTTTAGTATTGGGCCTGCAGGAACGGGAAAAACCTATTTAGCCATAGCTCGAGCCTTAAGCGATGTTTTATCAAAAAAATATAGAAAATTGGTACTTACCCGACCAGTGGTGGAAGCGGGGGAAAGTCTGGGATTTTTACCGGGGGATTTGGCCCAGAAAATCAGCCCATATTTAAGACCTCTTTACGATGCCATGGAAGATTTACTTTCCCCTGAAACCATTCAACGAATGGAAGAGAATCGAGTTATTGAAATAGCCCCCTTGGCTTACATGAGGGGAAGAAGTTTAAAAAATTGTATCGTGGTTTTGGATGAAGCGCAAAATACAACCCGGGCACAAATGAAAATGTTTTTGACTCGTTTGGGGGAAAATTCCAAAGCAATTATTACGGGGGATATATCCCAAATTGACCTTCCCAAGGCCCAGGATTCTGGATTGATTCAAGCTGAGGGATTACTTAGGGATATTTCTGGTATTCATTTTTCCTATCTGGAAAAACAAGACGTGGTAAGAAACCCGTTGATAAAAAAAATAATAGAAGCTTATGAGAAAACATGATTTTCACCACCTACAAATAATTCCTATCATTATTTTCTTTTTACTAGGTTTGGGAATTATCCTGTTTTTTGGATCCCAAGGTTTTCTTCGGTCTCTTACCTATGGAAATTTTGCCGCAGGACAGGTGGCTGATCGGGATTTGGTGGTGGACCACGATATTTATTACGAAGATTTGCAGGCTTCAGCCCTAAGACTTCTGGCTCAACGAGCCCTGGTAAAACCCGTATTTCGACTTCATGAAGAGATCAGCCGCCGTATCCTGACAAGGTACGATCAGTTATTTACCCTCCTAAGCGGGTTTTATGTGAATAAAAAAAACTTGTCCTCTGCTTTTTTGGAACTTCAGTCCTCTATGCCTGGAATTCTCACAGAAAAAGTTTTGGAGAAATTATTAAAAAAACAAGAACTGCCTGCTATCCTGGAAGAGGCCAGATCCCTTCTTGTCGCTGGAGTTAACCAGGGGATTTTAGGCGCTGCGGTCACCCAGGATCTTTCCAAAGGGCTTGAAATCATCCGGATACAAGAGGATAAAATCCAAAGACAGCTTTGGGAACCTGACCAGCTTCTCCGCCTTCCGGGGCTCCTTCCTGGGTGGGATCGATTTGTTCAATCCAAAAATTTAAGGTCAGATTTTCAAGAAGCCGTCTATATTCTGTTTTTATCCTCGACGGAAGAAAATGTTTTCTTTGACAGTGGAGAAACTGAAAGAAATCTTCTAAGATTGGATCTAGAAACACCCCCAGTGAGGCGTCAAATATCTCAAGGGGAATGGTTGGTGCGCAAAGATTATGTCATTTCTTCCGAAGCCATGGTCAAGGTTCAAGCCTTAGTTGATCACTATGGTGCTTTGACTTTGAACAGGACGGTGGGTGCGATTTTTTTTCTCGTTGCCCTGGGGATAATGGGATTGCTCCTGTTCAAGTCCTTTAAGTTGGAAAGGATTGAAAAGACTCTATTATGGACTTTCGGCGGATTCTGGTTGGCCCATTTATTGATTATAACCCTGGTAATAAGTCCAGTGGGGGAAGCCTCTGGTTTTTGGTACGCCTTAGTTCCCACCTCCTTAATAATAATTTTGGCGACCCTACTCACCAGCGAAAGAGTGGGTTTATTTCTTGCCCTGATGATTACCTTACCCATCCTACTCATTGCTCCCCAAAAAGGGGGTGTTTTCTTAGCAGAATTTTTTGCAGCTCTGGCAATTCCGTTTATTATGCGGAAAGTTGAAAAAAGAATGGACCTGATTAAAGCTGGTCTTTGGTTAGCCCCCATTCAGACCTTATTTTTTGTATTGGCGGGACTATTACACGAGCAGGAAAATCGCCTGGGGTTAGGGGGGATTTTAGGTGCGGGAATCAATGGATTCCTATCATCAATTTTAGCCTTGGGGCTCCTGCCTATTTTGGAACATTTTCTTAATACACCTTCCCAATTTCGCTTAGCGGAATTGGCGGATTTAAATACTCCTATTCTAAAACGCATGTTGGCCCTTGCACCGGGTACTTATGCCCATTCTGTCAATACCGCACAACTTTCTGAACAGGCTGCTCGGGCAATTGGTGCAGATCCCTATTTGTGTCGGGTTGGAGCCCTATACCACGATTTGGGGAAGATAGACCAGGCTGAGTATTTCATCGAAAATCAACGAGGATATAACAAGCACGATTCATTAAAAGCTTCGGTCTCTGTAACCCTCTTGAAAAGTCACGTAAAACTAGGTTTGGAAAAGGCCCGGGAACTAAAGTTACCCCAAAAGGTTTTGGATATCATCGGCCAACATCACGGCTCAGGATTGATTACTTTCTTTTATTCTAAAGCCGTAAACGAAAGAGGGGAGGACAAGGTTTCGAAGGATGATTTTAAATATCCCGGTCCCAACCCTTCCTCAAAAGAGTCCGCCATTGTCATGCTGGCAGATACGGTAGAAGCCGCCAGCCGTACATTAAATCGGCCAACGGTTTCTCATGTTGATACCTTTGTCTACGACCTGATTATAAAAAGGTACCATGAAGGACTGTTAAACAATAGTGGACTGAGCTTTTCAGATTTGGAAAAAATTCGTGGTATTTTTGTGCAGGTGCTAGCTGGTCAATTCCATTCTCGTATTGAATATCCTCTTTTAAAGGAAGGAACCCATGAATGAACTCGATATCCTTTGGGAGCAAATGAAGCCGCAAACCTGGGAAAGTACTTATCACCTTTTTTTATCCCAAGTTCTGGCGTTATTGGGAAAGAAGTCATGGGCTTTGTCCGTTACTTTTTGTAATGATCCTTTTATTCGGGAACTGAACCGGGAATTTCGGGGTAAAGATGAATCCACAGATGTGCTGTCATTTGTTCAGGATGAGTCTGACAGACCCGATTTAGTGGGTTTTCCAGACCTGATTTTGGGAGATCTGGTGATTTCACTGGACACTTTAGCGGTGAATGCTGCATACTTCGGAGTATCAGCGAATGAAGAACTCAAGCGTATTAGTATCCACGGTCTGCTTCATCTTCAGGGATGGGACCACGAAACCAATTCTTCCGAGGAACCCATGCTGATCAGACAAGAAGAGATTTTATCAGATTTTTCCGGAGTAAAAGTACTTTAATGAAAAAAAATAGCTTCCTCAACATGTTAATGGGGGATAAGAAGAAGCCTCAAACAGAGGATTCGGACAATTTGAATTTAGAAGAAAAAGACATGATCAGGGGAGTAGTCGAACTTTCCGATACCACAGTCAAAGAGATAATTGTCCCGAGAATTGATGTGATCTTCATTCCTGAAATTATGGATTTTCGAGAAATGTTGGAAAAAATCGCTGAAAGTGGTCACAGTCGGTTTCCTGTATACAAGGACACCATCGACAATGTGATCGGCATCCTTTATGTGAAAGACTTGATTCGGTTTCTGGTAAAAAATGAATTTAAAATTCCCGACGAAATAGATTTGAATCCCCTTTGTCGCAAGGCTTTCCATATTCCTGAAAGTGTTCGTTTGGATTCCTTATTAAAAGAATTTAAACGTCGCCGAGTCCATATTGCCGTGGCTGTGGACGAGCATGGGGGCGTCTCGGGAATCATTTGTTTAGAAGATATAATTGAAGAAATCGTGGGGGACCTCCAGGATGAATTTGACAATGAAATGGAAGACCTTCTAAAAATCGGTGAGAAAACTTGGCTTTGTGACGCAAGAATTCCCATCGATGATCTGAACGAAACCTTGGGACTGAGTATACCCAACGAGGATTTTGAGACCCTTGGCGGGTTTGTTTTTGATAACTTTGGAAAAATCCCTGTGCGGTTTGAAAAATTTTCTTTCGGGAAAGCCGAGTTCATAGTTCAGACCATGGATGGAAATAAAATAAAAACCGTAAAGGTTGTAATCGGGCAGGACGGTCCCCATGAAGCTTAATTTAATCTGGGTTTTATTATTGGTTAGCTTAAATTTATCCGCCCAGAATACACCTCAGGGTTGGAAGGATAAGGGTAACGATTCTTTGTTGAGAGAAAATTATCTCCAAGCTTTAGAGGATTTTCGCTCAGCTTTAAAACTGAATCCCAATTATTTAGATGCCCACGAAGGATTGGTTCAGGCTTTTTTTTCCCTGGGGGAATTTGACGAAGCCGGAAGAGCTATTGGGGAGGCTGTGCGATTAGGTAGTGGCCAAACCCGGATAAAAGTACTCCAAGGGCGCGTTCTTTTGGGACAAGGCCAATTGGAAGAAGGTTTGAAATTATTTCAAGATGTACTTTCCCGGGAACCTAAAAACCTGGGGGCTTTTTTTGGAAGGGCTGAATACTTTGTATTGAAGGGGAAGTATTTACAGGCCCAGAAAGATTACCATGAAGTATTAAAAGCCGATATTGGGAATTTGCGGGCTCACCTAGCCCTTATCATTATGAATTTGCATCAAGGGACTTTTTCCCCTGTCCCGAGTCTGTTAGAAAATATTTTAAGGAATCACAGCACCGATCCCTTAACCCATTGGTGGGCTTCCCAATATTATTACAAAAATGGCAACTTGAATCGGGCACAGGAATCGTTAGACAATTATTTAAGGTTGAAAAAGTCAGGACTCATTCCGCCGGCTCGGGGGGAATTAAATAAAGGCCTGATTTTTAAAACGGTACTTTTACTTAGTCAGAATAAACCTGGGGAAGCTGTGGAAGTGGTTACACAAATTGTTTCCATCACACCGCAATTGGCCTATGGTTGGTATTTAAAAGGACTTGCGGAGTTTGAAGATGGCCGTACAGCCGAAGCTCTTTCTAGCTTTGAAAGATGTTTGGGTTTGGAAAAAGACAACGAAATGGCCCGAATTGCCTTGGAGAACCTGCTCATTAATCAGGATTCTTTGGAAGAATATAAGTTAAAAAAAGCCGCTTTGGCCGAGTATCATTTCACCCTGGGACGGGAGGCCTTATCCAGTAGCCGACTCACACTGGCATACGATGAATACCGTAGGGGTTTATTAATCAATCCGGATTCTTTATTGGGAATTAGGAAGCTAGCGGAAATTTTTAAAATTCAAGGATTAATGACCTCCTACCGGGATGCTTTAGTCCGTATTGAAGACCGTTATGGCCTTCAGGATTTGGATACTTCTTTTAGGGATGAAATTGAAATTCAGCGAAGTCTGTATCCCGATAGTTTTCCGGATCGATGGAATATCAAAATAAACGACTTTGAAAAAGCAGCCCCTCGGAAAATAAATCTGGGAATTTACTATCTTCCTGCCAGTTCCCAATTGGATTACTTTTCCGGGGTGAAGCATTTGGCGGATTTTTTTCAGAATGAAATGGGGCAAAATAGAAACTTTGAGTTTTTAGACGCACAGTTCAAAAATATTAAACCCTCCCCTGTGGAAAATCAGTCCACAGCTTTCCGGATGGCCCGGGAGAATAATCAAGAGTTTTATATACTTCTTGAATTTCGAGAAGGTTTTCGGGACTTGACCGCCGTTGCCCAGGTTTACTTAGGGAAATCAGGAAGACTTCTACAGACTTTTCCCATATATAAAAAAGGACTCCAAAGAGTAGCCACCGCATTAAGAGATCTGTCGAAAAACGTGGGGAATTATTTCCCCTTGTGGGGTAGGCTGTTACAAAGAAATAAAAATATAGGTCTTGTGAGTATCGGAACCCGGGATGGGGTAAAAAAAGAATTAAAGTTCACAATTCTTAAATCTGGAACATCTACGTTTTCCGGGGATGATGGGTTCATCAAATTCTCCTTGGCTGATTCCTTGGGAACATTTACGGTCACGGATTTAGATGACCGCCTGGCTGAGGGGACTTTGGAAAAAACAGGGTTCTATGACCTGATTACCCCGGGGGATGAAGTCCTCTTCGTTCCCACGCCCAAAGAACCGACCCCCGTTGTCTGGCCTGCCTATTCTGAGCTGCAAAGGAATATTTTAGGCTTGAGATAGTTCCCTTACCCGGTTAGTACCTTGACAGAATCCCCCATTTTTCCTAGACTTTCTGAGATAAAAATTTCACGAATGGAGGACCTATATGATTAAAGTAGGTATCAACGGGTTTGGCCGGATCGGACGTAACGTATTCCGCAGTGCCATCCAAAATTTCGCCGGCGACATTGAAATCGTAGGCATTAACGACCTTCTGGAGCCTGAGTATTTGGCATATATGCTGAAATTCGACTCTGTACATGGTCGCTTCAAAGGCGATGTTAAGGTTGATGGCAACAATCTCGTAGTAAACGGAAAAAAAATCCGTCTCACCGCAGAGAAAGATCCTGCAAACTTGAAGTGGAACGAAGTGGGTGCTGACATTGTCATCGAATCCACCGGTTTCTTCTTGGACAAGGAAGGCGCAGGCAAGCACATCACCGCCGGTGCCAAGAAAGTTATTATTTCCGCTCCTTCCAAAGATGATACCCCCATGTTTGTCTACGGTGTAAACCACAAGACCTACAAAGGTGAAGCCATCATTTCCAACGCTTCTTGTACCACCAACTGCTTGGCTCCTTTGGCTAAGGTGATCAACGATAGCTTTGGTATCAAACGGGGTCTTATGACCACCGTTCATGCAGCCACTGCCACACAGAAAACTGTGGACGGTCCTTCTAACAAAGACTGGAGAGGCGGACGTGGTATTCTTGAGAACATCATTCCTTCTTCCACAGGTGCTGCTAAGGCCGTGGGCGTGGTTATTCCTGAACTCAATAAAAAACTCACAGGTATGGCTTTCCGTGTTCCTACCTCCGACGTTTCTGTAGTGGATTTGACCTGCGAATTGGTGAAAGAAGCTACTATGGACGAAATCAAGGCTGCTCTGAAGAAAGCTTCTGAGGGCGAATTGAAAGGCGTTCTCGCTTACACCGAAGAAAAAGTTGTGGCCACCGATTTCCGCGGTGAAACCTGCACCTCTATTTTCGATGCTGAAGCCAGTATCGCTTTGGACAAGACCTTCGTGAAACTAGTATCATGGTACGACAACGAATGGGGCTATTCCAACAAAGTTCTCGAAATGGTTCGGGTTATTAAATAAACTGAATTGTTAGATTAAAGGGTGACCGTGAGGTTGCCCTTTTTTTTCATCTGGGTTCTAGGGAGTTTCGAGAGAGTGGGGTTTTCTTTCTTCGGAACTCTGAAAAAGGATCTTAGGAAAGGGGATAGAGGAAAAAGGAAAAAGATTTTAGCCTACAAAACCTAAGTTCACCTTTTTCCCCTTTCCCTCTTCCTTTTCCCTGAAAAATATTATTGATTTATAGACTGTAAAAAGGAGATTTTCTCATGATTAAAACTGTAAAAGACATTTCAGTAAAAGGTAAACGAATTATTATGCGGGTGGACTTTAACGTCCCCATGAAGGACGGGGTGGTTCAGGATGATACCCGGATTACCGCTGCTATTCCCACCATAAAATATCTTCTGGACCAGGGAGTGAAAACTCTGGTGCTTATGAGCCACTTGGGAGATCCCAAAAAAGATGCTAAGAAAGCCAAAGAAAAGGCTGAAAAAGATGGGAAGACCTGGGACGAGGCTAAGTACATCGCTGGAAAGCATCGCATGAAACCTGTGGCGGAATATTTGGCCACAAAACTGGGTAAACCCGTGGTTTTCGCCGGGGAAGATGGGTGTTTTGGTAAAAAATCCTTCATTGAAGGACAAAAAGACGGCACCGTCATCATGTTGGAAAATACCCGTTTCCACAAAGAGGAAACCTCAGAGGATTCCGCTGAAAGGGATGTGCTGGCGAAAGAGTTAGCGACTTATGGAGAAATCTTTGTGAATGATGCCTTCGGTACAGCCCACAGAGATCATGCCTCTACCGCTTCCATTGCTAAATTTCTCAAAGGCAGTGTGGGCGGATTCCTCATGGAAAAAGAAGTTGCTTACCTGGAACCCCTGATCACCAATCCCACTAAACCCATGGTGGCCATTATCGGTGGTGCAAAGGTGTCTTCCAAGATCGCTGTTTTAGAAAGTCTACTAAAGAATTCTGCTGCCTTAATTATTGGTGGGGGAATGGCTTATACATTTTTGAAAGCCCAGGGTCACACCGTGGGAACTTCCTTGGTGGAAGATGATCAAATTGATACGGCAAAAAAAGTCCTCTCTGAGGCCGCCAAGAAAAACGTAAAAATCGTTCTTCCTGTGGATCACCTATGTTCCACTAAGTTTGATCCCAGTGAAGCAGCCCAGGCTATTGATGGTCTGGATATTCCTGCAGGTCTCATGGGGATGGACGTGGGGCCAAAAACCCTCGCTCTCTACAAGGACGTGCTCTCCACCGCAAAAACTGTGGTATGGAACGGACCAGTGGGAGTTTTTGAGTTTGAAAATTTTGCCAAAGGCACGGGAGAAGTGGCTAAACTGGTGGCAGAAGCCACCGGTCGAGGTGCTATCACTGTAGTAGGTGGGGGCGACTCCGTAGCTGCGGTAAATAAGTTCGGCCTGGCGGATAAAATGAGTCATGTTTCCACAGGAGGTGGTGCTTCACTGGAACTTCTCGAAGGGAAAAAACTCCCCGGAATTGAAGTTTGCCGATAATTTAGGATTCAGAAAAATTTAGATAAGCCCATGGAGAGCCACCTTTAAGGTGGCTTTTTTTATATAAGTTCAATGTCAAAATACTGGAGTAAGCTAACAGCTTCAGGAAGTGAGAACTTCGCTTTTTTTATCTGGTTTGTCCGGGGATCTATTTGGTAGCCCAACGCACCGGTAAAGTCAGAGCGCTCTAAAATGGAGTTGTGGAATCTGGTTTCTCTAAAACGGGAGTCGGAAAAATTTGACTCAATTAAGGACGTATTTTGAAATTCAGTTTCTGCAATTTCACAATCTAAAAAACAGGCTTTTTTTAACTTTATATAATTAAAGTTGCAAAATCTAATTTGACAAGCTTCAAAATTCGTATGAAAAAAAAGCTGATCACACCCGGAGAAATTTATTCCCATGATTTTTGAGTTCAAAAAATTCACATCTTTTAATGTTGTATGATCCATTTTCAAGTTTGAGAAATTACATTCTTTAAATATGCAGTCTTCAAACTTGGTTTCTGTGACCAGAGCTTGGGTGAAGTTGCAACCCTGGAAAGTACACCGGGAAAAGGATTTTTCCAGAAGATCCTCTAAGGAAAAATCTTGGAGTTCAAAGGTAACTTGAGTATATTCGGAATCAGGGAGTTTCATAGACTGGTAAATCTATACTTAATAAGTAGTTTTATCCATAGCCTCAAAATCAGCACGTACTTGGCGAAGTCTGGTCAGATGTTTATTGAGAATTTGTTCATAATCCAAATCCCCGGTTTGGATCCGAAAGGACTGATCAGTCCAGAATTGAATTTCCGGTAAATAAAGAAATTGAAACCGGGAGTCATTAGCTTTCGCGGACCATTCTTTTGCCTTTCCCCAGTAGTATTTGGCAAATTCATAAACCTTTTCTGCTTGATCCAAGGACTTTAGATTGGCACTTTTCCAAGGATAATTATAGAAATAGGCAAACATCCTATCGAAGTTTTTTGCTAGAACGATATGTTGCTCCACCAGATTTAAATTAACCTGGGTATAAAACAGATACCTGTATCTTTCCCATTGGGTTTTATTAGAAATTTTGGCCATGGCATTTAAAGGATTGGCAAAATCTGCTTTTAACGCTTCTTCCAGGTACCGAATATTTTCCATGGCTCGATCTGCATCCTGGTAAAGATGGAGATGAACTAGTTTATACCATTGTTCTGCATAGAGGATTTTATACGCCTGAAGGGGAGATGAGAAAATTCCCATTCCCAAGAAAAAAAGCAGGAAACGCTTCATGGATTTATTATCGGCTTTCCCTTATCACATCCCAAATCCTTTCTTCGATTTGGTCGGGTGTTTCAGTGGCATCTAGAATACGGATATCGGCTCCCCGATCTTTGAAAAAATCCAGTACCAAGTGGTATTGCTTTCTAACTTTGAGCTGGTATTCCAAGGTTTCAAATATTTCTTTTGCTCCCCCTCGTTTATGGACCCTTTCCAAGGCTATTTCCGCCTCCAGGTCTAGAAAAAACAAAGTTTGGGGGAGGGGAAATG
>CAZUXL010000032.1:0-18253 GCA_964624355.1 uncultured Spirochaetales bacterium | reverse complement strand
GTGGGTTCATTGGTGGAATGCCAGGGGAGCCCCCAATTTTGGGCCTTCGCTTCCAGGCGTTTTAACTGTGTGGTCGTACCGCTTCCATCGATACCCTCTAGGACAAAAAAACCTTTCCATGCGGGATGTTCTTTCATATTCCCTCTTTTTTATATACAATACAGGCTCCCGGAAAAAAAATGAAGTGGTACTTTCCTTACTTTCTAATTACAATTCTTCTTTTGCCGACTCAAGGTTTTTCTCAAGCGGTTCAGCAGTTGGAGTATTTGGTGGAGGATTATTCCCTTTTACCTCTACCCCCGGGGAAAAGCTTAATTTTATCTTTACCTTCTAATTTTTTAGAACCGGAAAAGGAGTATATTGATAGGGTTCTCCTTTCCTTGGGAAACTCCTTTTCCGTATTTGAGAATGGGAATTTGAAACTTGGGCACACGGAGGGGAATTCGCCCCATTCGAAAAAAAAGGGTTATGGAATGGGGTTTCATTTTGTAAATGAAAACTCCGGGCGTTATGGGGGTATAAAATTTTTAACTCCCTTTGGAGATTTGGTGACGGGAGTAATGGAAGCTACCCATTCACCCTATTTGTCCATAGAATTTTTTCCTCAAAGCCATATGGGTTTATTCTATGGTGAAGATTCACTTAGGGCAGGCGGTATCATTCCCTGGAAATACTTTTGGGATTCGGGTAATTTGGAAATTTTATTCCAATTGGATAAATCTAGAACCCAATTGGACTACTCATCAGAAATGATAGCCTCTTTTGATCCCTGGTATCCGTGGCAAGGGCATGTAAGTGCTTTAATGTCTCCGGAAATTCAGGGTTTTGGATTGAAGGGATCCTGGAATATGGCTAATCTTGTGGTAGGGGCTGGTTTAGGTCTGTGGTCAGAAAAAACGAATGGGTTTCTGTTATACCCCGAAGTTTCTCTCCAGTTTAATCCAGGCTTTTTAGTGTTCTCCACCCAGTGGGGTGTGAATTCTGGTGCTATGGTGAAAGAACCTTTGATTTGGACCCCTGGACTTTTTCCATGGACCACCTTTCCCCAATTTGTCCCCCGAGGAACCACTTCTCTGTCATGGGAGGGGGAATTTCTAAAGTTGACCGGTGAAATACAAAGTTCATCCGATAATTTTAACAGATTGCCCTTTGAACATTTATATGGAAAAGTTTTTGTTTCGTCCCGCTACGGAGAACTGGGAGCCTTTTCGAAATTAGAGGGTCCTCCCGGATTCTTTGTAAGCGCGCTTTTTCCTCTGGTCCCTTGGGTTCATGCCGTGGGGATTAAGGTAAAGTATAGTCCATGGGAAGAACTTTTAAGAACTGAAGGAGAACTTCAGTCTTCATGGGGTAAATTTTTAATAAATACAGATCAGTCGTCCTTTGGAATTTCCTGGTCAATGGAGTGGTGAGTGTCAGAGTTAATATTACAAAATTGGTTTTTCTTTTTGCCTTTATTTGCCTTTTCAGTCACATCCCTTGCTGTGGCAGTGGAAAAACTCATTCTAATTTTTTCCCAAAAGGATTTATCCGAGGATGGGTTCTCTAAAGCCCTAGTTCATTTAGAAAAGGGGGAGTGGGAGTCCCTACGTCCCGTATTTTCCTCTTTAAACGGTCCGGTAGCTTCCCTTTTTAAATATTGTGATCACCTGGACTTTGAAGGGCTAAAAGATCCCACAATGAAACTCGGTTCCTTTGCTCAACAGATTTTAGATAGATATAAGCTACGTTTGGATGTATTCTCCCACATCGCAAACTTATCAACCCTCACGGGGTTATTTGGAACTGTAACAGGGATGATGTGGTCTTTTGCGGCCATTCAGTCTTCCGGAACCGCTGATCCTGCGGTGGTGGCGGGAGGGATATCCCAAGCCTTGGTCACCACCTTTGCTGGACTTGCTGTTGCTCTCCCCAGTCTTTTTTTTCACGGGTATTTTTCCTCTGTGGTAAACCGAAAAGCTGATCAGATGGAAGTCCTAAGTTCCGAATTCTTATCCTATTATTTTCATAAGGCAAACCTATGATACCCAAGATACACTTAAACCGAGGTAAATCTGGGGATCCCGGACTTATGATGACCCCGTTGATTGATATTATGTTTCTCATCACCATATTTTTTGTCCTCACTTCCAGTTTTAGTCAAAAGCCCGCTTTTGATATTTCCTTGCCCCAGGCTTCCACAGGAAGTCCTGCTTTAAAACAGGATCTGAGTGTTTTTTTAAAATCTGACGGGCGGATTTTTGTGAATGAAAAAGAAGTAACTCTTGATTCCTTGGTTATGGTACTTCAGGATGCAGCCGGAGGGCAGATTCCTGAGACTCTATTAATCCAGGGGGATCAGACCATC
This sequence comes from uncultured Spirochaetales bacterium, assembly GCA_964624355.1. GTDB lineage: Bacteria > Spirochaetota > Spirochaetia > JABEVK01 > JABEVK01 > CAZUXL01. Next base: position 15,906 of record CAZUXL010000032.1, on the reverse strand, counting down.
ACTTATAATGTACTAATTCAAGTTATGGACCGCATCAGAGCCTTGGGGTGGGAGAATATTTCCTTGGTGACTGAAAAGGTGAGGAATGAGGGGTGAATAAACTTAATTGGGTGGTGAGTGGGATTATTCATGGTAGTCTGTTCACGGGAATTCTCTTAAATCCCAGTGGTTCTCTCACTCAAAAGCCTCCCCATATCACAAGATTATCCATAAAGTTACCCTCCCTTGGGGAAACTTATTTACCTAAAAATCTTCCTCCACCGGTCTCGAGTAAAAGTTATTCCGCACCACCGCAAGCATCCGCCAGATTCCAGAGCGAGTTGAGTTATCCCCAAGAGGGGAAATTTTTGTCCCTTGAATCTTCGTCTTCGAATTCATCAAAGTCTCTATTACCCCATGAGGATTTTCAGAATTATAAATCATCAGATCTGCTTTTAGAACCCCTTCCCATCAAACTCCCTATCCCTGAAACCCTGTTGGCGTGGGAAGAGGGCGGAGAATTCTTGAATGGTGCCCACATTCTAAAACTGGACGATATGGAATTCAAAGAAAATATAAATTTTAGCTGGACAGGAACAGTAAACTCCATGGGGCAATGGCAGGATATTCCCCAGGCGTCCACCGGAAACTCCGAACTGGATGAGCGGATTAATCGATGGCTGCGGTCCATGGAGTTAAGAGCCCATCCCCAAGGAATAAGCTACCATCTAAAATTTCAATTGACAGTTAGAATGCGGCGGCCTCAGTGAAAGGGTCCCCTCACCGTCAAGTCCTTCAAATTTTACTTTTTCTCCTGGCCACGGTTTTAATTTTAGGCTCATCCACCCTGATATTTCGGATAAGTGACGGATTCTTTTTGGAAGTCAAAAAAAAGATCGTGGCCTCTATCGAAGAACAAACCCAAAGTAAAATCTATTATAGTTCCATCTCTCCTTCAATCTTTCAATATTTAGAATTGAAAAATTTCACACTCTATCGTCAAGAAGACCCTGACAGACCGTTTTTTAAAATTGATCGGTTAAAAATCTATTTTAACCTCTGGGCAATAATTTCAAATCAGCCCGATAAAGCGGTACAGGAAATTAACATAGAAAATTCCAGTTTCTTTATGGATAAGCAGCGGGATAAGGACTTTTTTACTTTTGTGGAGAATTTACTTACCGGTCCTGCGGCTAACTTTCCCACCTTAACCTTGAGCGGTACCAACTTAAAACTTTCCTATTTAGACGAAGGACAACTCTGGACTGGGGAAGAAGTTTTTTTCCGTTTAGAACCGGGTGAACCTTTTTATGTCTTGGTTTTCAAAGGTACTGTTCGGGGGCAGGATCTCGAGCTTGGGGGTTTGACAGAACTGTCGTCAAAACTTTCTTTTAGAGGACGATTTAATCAAAATTTTTCTGAAACTCAATGGGAAGTTCATCTTCAGAATTTTGATAGTAATTATTTATCTTTGAATTCTCAAGTTTTTCAATTAAGTTGGAATAAATCCAATTTAAAAGTTGTTAAAATTCAAGATCAGACACCCATGGACTTTTCTTATGAAGCCAACACTTCCACTGGGGACTGGAAAGCAAAAATTCAATCGGAACATTTCGATATGGCCAAATTTGTAACCTTAAAAGGTTCCTTAAAATCATTTAATGCGTATCTACCACAAAATGTCACTACCTTAGTGAGCCTCGGTCAAGACCAAGGCGAATGGTTTTATAGTTGGAATGGGAGAATGACCGTGAATCTTCCGTCACCGTTTAATGCGGTCACAGCCTCTGGGCGATGGTCCGGGGATCAAAAATTAGCAAGATTTCCGGAATTAAACCTATTTACAAATTATGGTTCCCTGGGATTTTCCGGTCAAATAGATCTTAAAACCTACCTTCCCAAAGGTCTATTAAATTTTAAAAACATTCATATTCCAGGAGCAGAAAACTTAAATGGTTTGGTGAGATCAAGAACTCTTCCTCAAGGAGAATTGGAGTTATATTCGGAGAATTTAAGTTATGGCACAGTGGTGGTGCAAAATTTTCTCACCCAAATAAAAAGAAAGGACCTGGATCTCTCCTGGACGTCCCTGATCTCCCTGGAAAATTTTAGGAAAAATGAAAGAAATCAAGTTAAGATCACCGGTGAGGCCGTTTTAGGTGGAAAACCAAAAGTTGAAGCTGTTATCATGTTTGACGGATTGGCCATGGATCCTATTTACAAACAAACCGGATCCCTCTACCAGGAAGATTTTTCTAAAATTTTACAGCCTTTTAGTGCTTTTGGAAATTTAGGATTTAGGTGGTCTCAAAACGATTGGAAACTGGAGGCACAGAATTTTAGCCTTCGAAGCGCCGAAATCGCCGGACGAAACCTATTCTTTACAGCTTCCGTTTCTTCTGGATCATGGAATTTGAAGCAGCTGTCCTTCCAGTGGGATGATTTGAGAGTCCAAGGCTCCTCACAAGGATCCTGGAATCCCAAACTTGATACGACTTGGGGAATTGATTTAACCGTGAATGAAATACCCTATCACATAGAAGGTGATTATACCTGGATATCCAAAGAAGTAACCTTTCAAGGTTCTTACGGAATGAAGGGTTCTGCAGTGGGAAATACAGCGGGAGAGTGGGAGTATAACCTGGGACTAAGGGATTTACCCATTCAGAGTACTTTTGGAAAGTCCCTGGTAAATCTTGTATCGGAAGGCCGTTTAGGTGGGGAGAATTGGGAGGCTATCATTTCTGAATTTTCCCTAAAGGGTGCAAAATTAGGACCTCTTGAAAATTATGAAATATCCCTGGCAGGCTTGATAAACCCCCAGCAATTCAACATTTTTAATCTTTCCTTTAAAGATAAATGGTCCCAGATTTTCGGTAGAATGGTGGTGGATTATCGAGCCAATGATATGGAAAACTGGAAAGGTCAGGTTCAACTCCAGACGAAAGAGGGCACAGAAAAATTCACAGTGATTTTAGAAAATCGTCAAAATAATCTATTGGGTGAATTGAGTTTACATAATTTCCCCCTAGGACGTTTGGGTCAAGATAGTTTGAGGGGCTTACTTAATACGGATATGACCATTTCTGGACCGTTGGATGACTGGATTTTAAAAGGTTTATTGAATATCCCCGATGGGCGCTACAATAGAGACTTTTTTTCACTCCAACTGGGGGGATCTTTCAGTTTTAAAGAAACCCTTTTGGATTCGGGTCAGGTGAAATACCTGGGAAATATTTTAAATGGAATAAAAGCTCGGGTTAATTTTGATACGGGTATAGCTATTTTTTCTGGTAATTACTTTGGAGCCTTTGGAAAGAATCTTTTAACCTCCACGGTAAATTTTGAAGCAACTCTCCAGGAAAAAATTTCCATTGGATCTTTGCAGGATATTTTTTCCGACCGGGTAAGCGGAAGAATAAGTCTTACCAATACTAAAAACAATAATGAAAAGGTAGATGATTTTCTCTTGAATTTCTCTAAAGTTAAAAATTCCACCACCTTCAGAGGGGGGTTGGGAAATTATTTTCAAGGGAGAATTAATGACAATGGCGATTTTCGTATCGTGTTAAAAGATCCTTTTCCCATCACCTTCACCGCCGACGGGATCTTAGGATTTTCTGATATAAATGCCAGTTTTAAGGACCTGAAAATCGACCTATCCGCCTTGGGAACCCTTTTGGATGTACCCTTGGTCGGTCTCAAAGGAGGTCAGATTCAAGGTAATATAAATGTGAAAGGTAACCCCAATAACCCTGAAATATTTGGAGAGTGGAATGTAAAAGATTTAATTATCACCTCAGCATTTCTCACCAGCGAAACCAAGCCCCTCTCCACCGTGCTTACTTTCCAAGGTCGAAAAGTAATACTTACGGATACACCTATTGAGCAAGGTCCAGGAAAAGCCTTGCTCAATGGAGATATTTACCTGGAACACTGGTCGATTGAAAATTATAGTTTGCTCATTAAAATTCCTGAGGACACCCCTTTACCGGTGAATTACCAACTCACCGGTTTAGATGCAGATGGTTTGGTTTCTGGAGATCTTCGGGTGGATGGAAATTTGTTCAAGGCGATTTTAAAGGGAAATCTTTTAATCCAAGACGTAAACCTAGCATTGGGAATCACTCCCGAGTCCACTCCCACGGGAGATTATGGTTTTGGTGTGGATTTGACTTTAAGAACTGGAAAACAGGTGACTTTTCTGTGGCCTCAAAAGAATATTCCCATTATTAAAGCCTATGTCAGTGCTAACCAGCTTTTGAGAATAAGCGTTAATGAAAACACCAGTGATTTCAACTTAGACGGAAATATAGAAATTAGGGGAGGGGACATCAACTTGCCCGCCGCTTCTTTCTTCCTGAAACAGGGATTCATCCGTTTTAAGGAGAATAATCAAAAATTTGATCCTTGGATCAGTGTAAGAGGTGAACAGAGGAGAAAGGATGATAAAGGAGCTTATACCATTATTGTTATTGTGGATGATTATTTAAGCCGGTTTTCCACCAGGTTTGAATCCAGTCCCGCCAGACCGCAAGAGGAAATTATGGCCTTGGTGGGCAATTCTATAATAGGTAATAATATTACCAACTTAAACACATATTTATCTATAGCTTCTGATATCGGGATATCCTATCTCATGAGTCCCATCGAGGATGCGGTGAAAAAAACATTTTTATTAGATCTTTTCACCCTTAGAACCCAGGTTTTTCGAAAAGCTATCGAGGGAAATATTCAAGGAACCAGACTTTCTAACCAAGAACTTCTTGACAACACCAGCATTTTTCTAGGAAAGTACTTTGGTGATTTGATTTATATGGAGGGTTTGGTTAGTATCAATTTGGAAAATAACAATATTGATCAACTGACCCCGGAATTAGAACTAGGCTTAGAGTATATTACACCCTTTTTTCTTTTTAATTGGCGTGTAACTCCTAAGGATCCTAGTAGTCTATTTATTACAGACAATGAGATATCATTTTTTTGGAGATTGACTTACTAATGAGGTATTCATGGGCATGAAATCGAAGTTTTTTACAGTTTTAATTGGGTTATTTGGTATTTTTAGTGGAAATTTAGGGGCTCAAGAACCGGCTCCCGAGTGGTTTTTTGATAAACCCATTGTGGAAATACTTTTTGAAGGCCTCAATACAGTGAGTGTGAACGATTTGAGTGGGGTTACCCGTTCTTATATCAATAAACCGTTGACCACCGATCTATTTCGGGAGCTTCAGACTAAACTATACGAGTTGGATTATTTCGATGGTCTTATCGAAGGGAACGCTGAAAAGGCCGATGCCCTGGGAAATACGGTGAGAATCCGATTTACCGTCAAGGAAAAGCCCTCCATCGTGGAAATTAAGTTTCAAGGGAACTCCAAATTGGGGGACATGGAACTCCAAGGCATCGTAAAAGTAAAAAGCAGTGATTTGGTCAATCAAAACAAACTTCGCCTGGATGAAATCGCCCTCAGGGAACATTACCTGGATAAAGGGTACATGAACGCTAAAATCAGTTTCACCACCGAACCCAATTCCCGCCGGAACGAGGGGGTCAATGTCATATTTATCATTGACGAAGGGGTGGGAACCACGATTAAAACGATTCAATTCACCGGTTTAAGCTTCGCCAGTCCCGATACCTTGAAAGGTACCCTGGAATCTAAGGAAAATGGATTTCTGGAACCCGGATTTTTTAAAGAAGGAAAACTGGCGGCGGATGTGAAAAAAATCCAAGCCTATTATTGGGATAGGGGTTACATTGACGCCAAAGTGGTGGAAGTTAAAAGAGAGGCTATGTTTGACGAGAAAGAAAGTCGCAATTACCTTTCTTTGACCTTCGTCATCGATGAAGGGGTTCAATATACCTTCGGTGGCTTTGAATTCCGGGGAAATAGTCTTTTTGATACAAAAACTCTACAGGCTTTAGTAAGACAAACCCCTGGTAAAGTGGTGTCTAAACAGAAACTTGATGCGGACTACCAAAGAATCTTGGACCTCTATTGGGAAAACGGCTATATCTTTAACCGGTTTGATAAGCAGGAAATCCGTCAGGACAACACTATTTCCTACTTGATAGATATAAGTGAGCAATCCCGAGCCCACATTGAAAATATCATTATTAATGGCAATACGAAAACAAAATCCCAGGTCATTTTACGGGAACTCCCCATTGAAGAAGGGGACGTCTTTAGTAAGAGCCGGGTCTTGGAAGGGTACGAGAACCTACTTCGGCTCAACTATTTCCAGTCGGTTATTCCTGAAACCCCCCAGGGCAGTTCCCCAGGTCTCATGGATTTGGTCATCAACGTACAAGAAGGTCAGACTGCGGAAATTCTCTTTGGACTGACATTTTCCGGCGGTACTGAGTTCCCTCTTTCTGGCCAATTAAAATGGCAGGACAGGAATTTCATGGGCGGAGGTCAAACTTTTGGGGTTGAAACCACCGTTTCCCCATATTCTCAGAATCTATCAGCCAACTACACGGAAACATGGCTTTTCAATCAGAGACTTTCCCTGGGCGGGCAATTTAACATTTCCCATACCCTAAGAACCAACGTTACTCAAGATGTTAGTCTCCCGTACTCCACCTCCACCACCGGCTTACCGGACCCCTATGTGGACGGGGAATATGTTTTTACGAAGGATACCACTTATTTAGGAGTCACGTATAAAGCAGGCCAGAGTTTCCCTTTATTGAATCCCAGTGCCGGCGATATATCCGATTATTCCTTGGAAAAACGTTATGATTATGATCTGGAAAACTCCCAACTTCGCAGTTCGGAAAATGTCATGGATTATCATGATTACGCCGTATCCTTCGGCCTGAACACCGGCTATGCCTTCCATACCTTTCTAGGCCGATTTGGATTGGGCACCGGGGTAAAAACCACCCTCCAATACCTTACTTACAATGATGCGATTTATAGACCGGCGAACGCTTCCATTAGAGATAATCTAAACATCTGGCAGTTGGAGAATCAGTGGTGGAGCCGGTACTATTACGATACCCGAAACCTCACGATCAACACCTCCCAGGGGGTCTATCTTTCAGAAACCATCACGTTGATGGGGGGATTTTTAGGGGGGAAAACCCATCTTGCACGATTTGACACCAAAGCTGAAGCATATTTAAAACTCATCGATTTCCCCATCGTGGAAGAATATACCTTTAAGATGATATTAAAAGCTAAATCTCTATGGCAAGTGATCCTGTCCCCATTGGGCGGTGACAATGGGTATATTGTAGCCCAACCCAAAGATTTGCTTTATATGGACGGTATGGTTAACGGACGGGGTTGGACTAGTTCTCAAAGCGGTTATAGCTTCTTTTCCAACTCCCTGGAATTACGGATGCCCATACTTGAACAACTTCTCTGGTTTGACCTTTTTGCCGATGCGGTGGCTTTTACCGGAGAAAGCAATCGAATTTTCACCAAACCCCTGAGCATGGATCAATTCATCTTCAGTGTGGGTGGGGGCATTCGAGTTTCCAATCCCCAGTTACCCCTATCCTTTTATTTCAGCAAGCCTTTCAAAATTGATAGTAATGGTGCGATGAGCTCTCCAAAAGGGGATGGAATTTTCGGAGACTGGGACCTGAAGTTTGTACTTTCCTTGGGCACAGAATCATTTTAATAGGGAGTTAATATGAAAAAACAGTTATTTTTAGGGGTCTTGGTTGTATTAGGCTCATTTTTATCCGCGCAGCAGTACACCCGAATCGGCGTGGTAAACGTGGCGAAGATTTATGAGTTGGCGGCCAAGGACTCTCCTGGAGTAAGAGAACTGGAAGAACTTAAAAACTCCATACAAAAAGAAGTGACCCGGATGTCCGATGAACTCAGACAATTGGAAGCCAGAAAATTAGAGGCCAAAAACCAGGGTAACGAAATGGATGTTTTGAATCTGGACAATGAAATTCAACAGAAGCAGTCCTACCAAAAAGAGTATGTACGGGTTAAGCAAGGACAGTACAATTCAAAAAGGGACAGTCTGAAGCAAGATACCAGTTTTCTTTCCTTGGTCGTACAAAAGATAAAAGAAGTGGCTGAGCTAAAGGGCTTTGCCATGGTTCTCAGATCCGATGATCCCAACCTTATTTTTTACAATTTGGATTCTGATATTACCGAAGATGTGCTAAAACAGATGAACCTAAGTAATTAAGTTCCTGAGTTAAGTTGTTTTTTAAGAATGTCCTGGAGAACAGAGAATTTTTTTTCGTTCTCCAGGGATATTTCACTCAGATTTTCGTGAGCCTTGAGTAATAGCTCGGCAGTGGGCTTTTCACCCTTACTTAGTTTCTCTAAGTTTTGTGGAAATATTTTATCCGAGTCGCTGGAGATGTCCAGAAGTTTAACAATACCCAAAGAGGTGAGGAGCTTCATACATTCTTTAGAAGGATTTAAAATTTCTAGTTTTTTACCGGTTAACTGCTTAAATTTTTTATTAAAACCCACAATGAGTCCCATAAAAGTGGAGTCCATGTAATCGCAGGCTGATAAATCCATTACCATTTCTTCGGGCTTAGGGAGATCTAGTTTATCCAGTCGGGTAAAAATCTGACTTTTTAAATCGGAACAAAGACCGGCGGTGATATGCCCGAGGGCTTTAATATAAAGGCCTTGGGGCGTTTCTCCAAAAAATAAAGCTTCTTCCAAGAAATCCTCCGAATACTAGATATAGTCTAAAGTACTTCTGGTACTTTGTAAATATTATCTTTCCAAGTATAATGCCTCTTATGGACGAACTGACTCCCATGATGCGCCAATACAAAGAAATAAAGGCTTCCCATCCTGACTCCATTCTTTTCTTTCGATTGGGAGATTTTTATGAAATGTTTGATCAGGATGCAATTCTGGCGAGCAAGATTCTCAATCTAACCCTAACAAAACGACACTCCACCCCCATGTGCGGAATCCCCTACCATGCCAGTGAAAATTATATCTCCCGGTTACTGGTTGCTGGAAAAAAGATAGCGGTTTGTGAACAAGTTTCAGAACCAGGTAAAGGTTTGGTCCAGCGGAAGGTCGTGGAAGTTTTGACCCCTGGAACGGTGGTGGAAGATAGGTTTCTCGGCGGGAAGGAGAACAATTATCTACTTTCTTTGGTTTGTAGGGATTCTCAAGCTGGCTTGGGAGTCCTGGATCTGTCGACTGGGGAATTTAAAGTTACGAATTTGGCACTTCAGGATCGTTTGGAACCATTGAAAAGAGAACTTTGGCGTTTCAATCCGAAAGAAATTTTAATATCTGAGGATCTCGAAATCTCTTTTCCAGGGGTAATGGAAATTCTCCATGAGAACTTAGCCCTGAAAAATAAACTCCCCAGCTGGTACTTTAACGCTGAACGACACTCGACCTACTTAAAAAAAACGCTCCAGGTGGTTTCCCTCCAAGCCTTAGGACTTCAGGAAAACTCGGTCCAGACTTTGGCTGCTGGGAGCATTTTAGAGTATCTCCAACAAACCTCCAAAGGGATTCTTAGTCATATAAGACACTTAGAAGTCTATAGCGAGGAAGATTTCCTGATTCTGGATGAAGCCACCAGCCGTAATTTGGAATTGGTGAGGAATCAGCGGGAAGGAACCTCCGGATATACGTTATTGGAAGTTTTGGATCGCACTAAAACCGCTCTCGGGGCAAGAAGACTGAGAAGCTGGATAGTGCAGCCCCTAAAAAGTAAGGAAGCCATACTTGCCCGTCAGGAAAAGGTCACGGTCTTTTACGAAGATGATAAACTGACGCGGGATGTTCGTACCCTGCTCTCTCCTGTTTTGGATTTGGAGCGTCTAACCGCTCGTCTTTCTTTGGAAAAAGCCCATGGTCGAGATCTCTTGGGGATTAAAAACACCCTTAATTCTTACTTGGATCTGGGGCGGTCTTTGGGGAAATGGGAAGACCTTTGGTTTAAAGATACGGCTGATCATCGCACAAAATTAAGTCTTCTAGTGGATGTATTAGAAAAGTCCCTTCATCCTGACCCCGCTCTCACTTTAAATGAAGGTAAGCTCATTAGATCAGGATGGAATGAGGACCTGGATCGGTTAATCGATTTTCGTGATCATAGTCAGGAGATTTTGGAACGGTACCTGGAGCAAGAAAAACAGCGATCGGCCATACCCCAGTTAAAATTAAAATATAACAGAATCATCGGTCATTTTCTGGAAGCCACTAAGCTTCAGACTCAGGATATTCCCTCCCATTTTTTGAGAAAACAGAGTCTGGTAGGAGCGGAAAGATTCACCACTGAAGAGCTTATGAGCTTGGAAATTACCCTGAACAAAGCCAAAGACGAAGCTTTGGAAAAAGAAAAAGCACTATTTTTGGATCTCCGTACTCAAGTGAGCTCCCATATCCCTGAACTCCAAAGTGCCTGTTTTATGATGGCTGAAGTGGATGTCCTTCAATCCCTTGCGACCGTGGCCTGGGAAGAAAACTATACAAAACCTGAAATTGGGGAAAATACTCAACTCTTTATCCAGAACGGTCGTCATCCGGTGGTGGAAAAGTACCTGGAAGGCGGTGCCTTCATCCCCAATGACCTAAATTTTGATCAGGATTTTCGTTTTTGCCTACTTACAGGTCCAAATATGGCAGGAAAGTCCACTTATTTACGCCAAACGGCTTTGATCACCCTGATGGCCCACATGGGATCCTATGTGCCTGCTACCCAGGCTAAAGTGGGTTTGGCGGATCGTATTTTTTGTCGGGTGGGTGCCAGTGATTTTCTGGCCCGTGGTGAATCTACCTTTCTCGTGGAGATGAATGAAACGGCTCATATTCTCAGGAATGCCACTCCCCGAAGTTTAGTCATAATGGACGAGGTGGGACGGGGGACCTCGACCCACGACGGTCTGGCGATTGCCTGGGCTGTGAGTGAATATATTTTAAATCATTTAGAATGCAGAACCCTTTTTGCTACCCATTTTCATGAATTGACTTTATTGGAACACCGGGCCCTCCAGCCCTTCACCATGGCAGTCAAAGAAGAGGGGGATCAGGTAATCTTTCTCCGTAAGGTCCAACCAGGGAGCGCTTTACGGTCATATGGGATCTATGTAGCCCAACTGGCGGGCCTTCCCATGGGGGTGTTAGAGCGGGCGGGGTTTCTTCTTTCTCAAATTAGTCAACAGGAAAAACTGGAAGCGGGCCTTTTAACCGCACCTGTGCCCAGTACTCCGAAGGAACCCCAACTAGACCTTTTTACTCCGCAGGATCTCCTAAGAAGTGAGCTACTATCCTTGGATATCAATAAAATGACCCCCTTGGAAGCTTTGAACGCCCTCTTCCATTTACAAAAAAAGTTAAAATAAACCCAAGCCCAGGGAGGGGCTAGCCCCTTCCGTTAGGTATGAGCTTTTGGAACCATGAATCGTGTCCTTTTTGTACAGAACCCTTAAATGCCCACAAACAAAATTGTATTCTTCCTCCCCCCTGGGGTGGGACTGGTTGCCGAATTTGTGGCCAGCCTCTCCTTGGGGAGGCTGGGGAGGATTGCTGGTTCTGTCGAAGAAAGAGTTGGAGTCTCGACAGATCTTTCTTCGCTGTTCCTTATCGGGACCGCTGGAAACTACTTCTCCAAGAGTATAAAATCCAGAAACATTGGTATTTGGGAAAATATATTGCCTCCCGCATGAGGCCAATGATTGTTCAACCTTGGCCTTTGATTCCCGTGCCTGGCAATCCTGCGGGAAACAAGGAAAGGGGATTTGATCCGGTGAGGGTAATCTGCCAAGAAATATCTTGGAAAACTAAAAATCCTATTTTAGCCGTGCTTTGGCGCAAACCGGGAAAAAGCCAAAAAAACCTAGGAAAAGACGAGCGACAGAGTAGTATAAAAAATGGAATTCTCCTGCGGGAGAACTTAACAAATCTGCCTAAGGAAGTTTATTTGGTGGACGATATTTTTACCACCGGTGCCACTGCGGATCATTGTAGTGAGTTGCTAAAGGCTCGGGGGGTTAAAACAGTGTTTTTGATAGGTGCTGCCGGACCTTAAACTTCCTTCCATTTTTCCACCTCATAAACCTGAATCATTACTCCGGGTTTTCTCCAGTCATCTATTTTTGTTCCGGCTTTAAGGCAGAGGTGATTCAAAAAATCCAGGGGATCCGGTAATTGATCCCAGACCTGGGGTAAAAAAGTGGACCGGTGTCCTTGGTATTGGAAAATAACCCCATGAACACGGGGTTGCAAGAGGCTTATTAGTTCTTCTGGATTAGAAAAATGTATTTCCTGGGATGGGGTAAGCAGCGAAATCTCAATTTTTATCTGGGAAAGCTCGTTTTCTTCCACAGGGGGGAATCTGGGATCCTGGAAGGCTGCTGCGTGGGCATTATTTCCCACATCTTCCCATAAGGGTCTCCACGGCTGGAGGGAGCCAATACAACCCCGGAGTTCACCCTGAAGGGTCAGGGTTACAAATACCGCGGCATTTTTAAACAGCTCTTCGGGTCCTGACGTTACTTTCCAAAGGGTATTTCCGTCAAAATGGGATTGAATCTTCCTCCGGGCCAAATCCAGAAGTGAAGTTTTTAAATCCTGGCCGATCATAACGGTTCCCAATAGGACAGGGCTGCATAACCCACAACCCGGGATTTATCACCACTGGTGTCCCCTGAATTACGATAATCCAGGAGTTCCGGAACCCACCGGGAGGATGCTGCCACGTTCATCAAGGCTGTTAAGGGACCCATTCCGCAGGCCTCACCTTCCATGGTCCCCCGAATATCCCCTTGTATAAGGCTATCCAGTAAAGATAGATCTCTCTTTCTTGCTTCTTGGTAGGGATGAAAATGGCTGAGATCGGAGGAAACAATGATCAAATCATCCCCGTTCCGAATGGACTCTAAAAATTCCCCCGCAGCGACATATTCAGTTCGCCCGAAGAGTAGGGGAACCAGTGTTCCTTCCCATCCCAAATATTTCAGAAAAGGAAGCTGCACCTCTAGGCAATGTTCTCTTTCATAGGGGGTCTCCCAGTTTTTATAAAACCCAGGGGATTTAAAACTTTCCAGGGAATCCTGATCCAGGGTAATATTCCCTAAGGGTGTTTCCATTTGGGAAAACGGACCCCCGGCTACTCCAGGGAAGTCTAAAAAATGGGAAGGGCCTAATAAAATGATCCGAGGAATTTTTGACCAGTTCTGAATTTCTGCTAATGCTTTTGCAGCCACTACTGCGGAATATATCCATCCAGCATGGGGGATAATCAGGGCTTTTACCTTGCCTTTGGGGGTATGAGATGTGTCCAAAACCTGGGGTTTCCCTAAAATTTTGCCCAAAAATTGGTTGACCTTCTCTGGCTGGGAAGGATAAAAACTCCCTGCCACGGACATTTTTTTGATGGGATAATTTTTCATATTTTCCAAACCCCCGGAATATTTTTACCACACCCCCCGCAGATGCCGGAAAATCCATGACTGATGATCTTATATCCATCCCGGTGGATCAGTTCTTTTTTACAATCTGGACAGATGGTATGGGTAAATCCTGGTACGGTGTTTCCCGAGTAAACGTAGTCCAGTCCCTCTTTCATGGCCAAAGTGCGTAACTCTCCCAAGAGTGCCGGGGGAGTTGGATAACCATCGGACATCTTATAACTGGGATGAAATCCGGTAAAATGCCAGGGTATCGAGGGGGATATGCTTTTTAACCATTGGGCAGCATTCTTCCATTCTACCTTATCATCATTGAACTTCGGGATAATGAGGGATGTGAGTTCAACCCAAACTCCCGCATCCCACAACTGGGAAATATTTTGTTTTACCAATTCTAATTTTCCCCTTGTATATTTTTGATACTTCCCAGTTTGGAAAAATTTTAAGTCTATATTCACCCCATCTAAAAGGGGTATTAATGCCTGGGTGGCTTCTGAAGAAAAATAACCGTTGGTAACCAATATAGTTTTGATAGACCGTTTTTTTGCGAGAATTAGGGTCTCTATCATGTATTCCAAGGCGACGGTGGGTTCATTGTAGGTAAATCCCAGAGCGGGTACTTTTTCTCTTTCGGTGATTTCAATCAATTCCCAAGGTTCAGTAACGTGAGCAGCGCTGTCCATGGGGTAATTCTGGGATATTTCCCAATTCTGACACCAGGGACAGTTCATATTACAACCCCAGCTTCCCACGGAAAGAACTTTTTCGCCGGGGAGAAAATGAAATAGGGGTTTTTTTTCCATGGGATCGGGATGAATACAGGTGATTCTCCCTGCGGTGAGGCAAACAATTTCACTTCCTGTGTTTTGGCGAACCCCGCAGATCCCTCGTTGACCGGGACCAAGTTGACAATGGTGACCACAAACCAAGCACTCCAGTTTTCCAGAATCACCATTTCTAAAAAATTTCACCCAGTCCTCCTCTGTAATTTTAGTATTTACAGGAAAGAATACAAATATTTGTTATACTATTTATTTGATTCTTGGAGGTTTTTTGACCGATTTTACCAAAAATGTCATCAAAATTATCCTGCAAATACCCCAAGGAAACGTCATGAGCTATGGGGATGTGGCAGCCATAGCCGGTCGACCAGGGGCTGCGAGAGGGGTGGCTTACATTTTGAGGGGACAAAGTGAAAAATTGGGACTTCCTTGGCACCGGGTCGTGGGAAAAGGAGGGGAAATCAGGTTACCCCTCGAGGATGGTGGACAACTTCAGATGGAGATCTTATCTCAAGAAGGTTGGAGTTTTTCAAATAAGAGGCTCATTAAGCAAAAATAAGATCGTTTCCACTAGTTTCTCCTGTGTGGCGTCATCCACAGGAATGGTGGATTGTGCATATTTTTCATACAACTCTGTTCTTTCTGAATAAAGTCTTTCCAAACTTGTGCCGGGGGGAGCCGCTATTCCCCTGATCCCCCAATTTGTAACCCGCTTTTTTAAAGTATCCGGACTTGCTTGAAGGTAAAGAATTTTCCCTAAGTTTTTTAAGTGTTCCATACCTCTATAGCTATAAACAGCACTTCCTCCGGTGGCGATAACTTGTCGGTCGCCCCTGAGGGTGAGAAGCGCGTCTTCCTCGCAGGCTCTTAAAGCAAGATATCCTTCGGACTGGAGAATGTCCTGGAGAAGTCTGCCTTCCCTTTGCTGGATAAGAAGGTCCATGTCCACAAAATCCCAACCCAGGGCTTTGGCGAGTATGACCCCTAGGGTGCTTTTTCCTGATCCCGGCATTCCAATTAGGATAATATTTTTCATGGGGAGATTATAAACCGGAGAAGGAAGACTGGGCAACTCCATCCCAGGGAACTTTTCTTGCCCCCTTGTCAATCTTTCTTCCCTTGGGTAGTCTGGTTTCATGGAAATTACTCAGGAACTCATCGACTCTCTGGCGGTTGACTCCGCTCATTTGCTTATCAAGGTCTCCGAAACCCTAGCCATCAAGGTTTGGCAAGCTCAGGCCGTATTAGAACTCCACAAGGAAGGTTCTACGGTACCCTTCATCTCCCGTTATCGAAAAGAGAACACCGGGAGTTTGGATGAGGTCCAAGTAAGGGATGTGATTGAACAATTTACCAGTCTTACCAATTTGGAAACCCGAAGAAATGACGTCATCCGGCTTATTTTTGACCAAAATCAACTCACTCAGGATCTATTTCTGAATATTCGTAAGTGTAAAACCCTGACAGAATTGGAAGAACTTTACGCCCCCTACAAAAAGAAAAAGAAAACCCGGGGCATGTTGGCCATTGAACGAGGACTAGAACCCTTATCCGAAGCCATGCTGAATATGAGCGATGCCCAACTGGAAAAGTTGGCAGCAGGTTTTGTAAATGCAGAAAAAGGCGTGGCGAATCAAACTGAAGCCCTGGAAGGGGCTATGGATATTTTGGCGGAAAAAATGAGCCAGGACATGGATAAACGGAAGGCTGTGAAGGATTTTTATCTTAAAGATGCCCGTCTGGTGACCAAGGGTGTGGGGGATGA
>CAZUXL010000031.1:0-30002 GCA_964624355.1 uncultured Spirochaetales bacterium | reverse complement strand
GGTAAAAATCTGTTCCGGGTAAGGGCGTAGCGATGCCGTACTTCACCACGTCAATTCCCATATCATCCACAAACCGGGCTGTCTTTTCAAAAACCTCCGGTCCATCCCCCTCAAGACCGAAGACGAAAGTACCAAGAACTTTTATGCCCTGGTCATGGAGATTTTTTACCGCCTGGGCGTAATCCTGCGGGTGGTTAAAGCCCTTTTGAGCCTGGGAAAGGGATTCGGTCGACAGGGTTTCAAACCCCATTAGCACTCCTTTTAAACCGTTTTTGGCAGCCTGGGCTACCTTTGACCTGTCCAAAGCAAAAGGTAAAGTAGCGGTTCCATAGACTTTATATTTCCTTTGGCGAAAATAATCCCAAGGATTAACTGCGGAGGAAAAGCTAGAGGCCAAATTGGGATCCAGGCAGAGAATCCGGCTTCCCGATGGGGGAAAGTCGGTCTTTAGTTGTTCCAAAGGTTTTGTGTGCAGACAACCTGAGTTCAACGACGAGACTACACAAAAACTACAATGGTGGGGACACCCCCGGGAGGTTTCATAACACCCAGAGAAATAGTACCCCATTTCCCTGAGGGCGCGACGGTTCAGGGAACTTTGATTCACCTCTCCCTGGGAAAAGGGGTAGGAAAAATCTGTATACCTTGGTTTTAAATCGCCCTTTTTCCAGTCCAGAAGGAGCTGAGGCCAGGATTTTTCCCCGTACCCCACAACTACGCAATCCCCATGAAAAGAAGCTTCCTCAGGCATGGCGGTCACATGAGAACCACCCAATACCACAGTCTTTCCTTCCCTCCGCAGCCGGTCGGCCAAGGTATAGGCAAAGGGTGCCCCGCAGGTGGGAGAGGAAATGGCCACCAGATCAGCATCTAGAATTTGGGGAAGTACCTGCCGGTTCAGATCCGTCCAGGTAATCTGTGCCCCTAGTTCTGGGGGCACTAGGGAGGCTAAAACCAACAAGGTCAAAGGAGCGTAGGACGAATAAGGTTTTCCATTCTCCACCGCTTCCCTATAGGATAAGGCTGTGGATAAAATCAAGTGAATCTTCATTCAAACACCGGACCCGTGAGGCTGTCCGCTACCCGGCGGAACAGGGGTTTTTGATTCCCTGGGGAAACATCCACCAGACAAACCAGCTCGTCCCCCCGGGTCCATCCAGGATTCTTTTCTAAAAAATACCGGATAAACTTACCGCTGGACCGGGATTCAGGAACCTCTTGGAGCTCGGGGGCCAAAAAATCTTTTGTATTCCCAAAGTCCAGAATTCCCCGGAGGGGATCATAGGCGTCCCCATAACGCAGGCGGCATATATGATCCAAAAGCTCTTGTAGCAGCGGATCTGTTACCGCTTCAGGATTTGGAATAAATGACTTAAAAAATCTCGGCAAAGTCAGGTAAGTTCTGTATCCCTTACAGATAAGAAACCAGTAAAGGGGCCGATTTGGTTTCAATTCCAGTTGATGGTCGATAAACCGGCCGATGGCGGGGGCTAAAATATTATCCTGCCAAAACTCCGGATCCACGATGGTGTCGCCGGTGAACATAAAATCCACGGGTTTTCCACCTAAAGTTTCTTCATGAATGATCAAGGTTGAAAACGCCACAATTCTGTCCTGATTTCGGCTAAGAATAACCCATTGTTTTTCCGCCAGGTCCGCCAAAAAGCTGTCTAATTTTAGGTTGGTAAAAAACCGGCTGTGGAGCTCAAAAAGGGATTTTCGGATCACAACATCCAATCGGGAAACGGCGGTTATCACTGTTTTAAAATTCATAAAGTCCCCAACTCCAGGTACGCTGTTTTTTCGCCATCCCAGGAAAGGTCATCCTTATTCTTTTCATCCCAAAGGGCCAGGTAGATATCACTAAGGTATTCCAAATGTTTTTTTTCCTGGGAAATTGTTAAAAAAATGTCTTTTTCATGAAAACCTGCCATAAGAAAATCGATCCCCATCAATCGGCTGACTTTTAGGGAATATTCTAACAGGGTTTTGAATGATTCAGGATCGTTGTCTTCCACGGCCCAACACGAAAGACTGGCACAATTCAGTAACTCTCCCGATGATGGAAGCTTGGGCCACCCGACCAAGGCAAAAAGCAGGTTCACTCCCGAAAGTAACATTTGTAAAATCGGGGGATATTTTTCTATTATAATCTGCTTACTCTTTTGCTGATTCCATACGCAGGCAGCGGCCACCAAATGATCGTCCTTCAACAGCCATACCCAACAGGAATCTTTTTCTGTCCCCGGCTTTCCCAGGGTAGAAAGGTAACCGGATTCAAAGGTTTGGGGGTCGTAAACCGGGTAAAACTCCCGAAATTGTCCCGCTCTGGCATGGAGGTCCGGTAACTGGTTTATAAAGATTTTTTTTTCTTTCAACGTGGGATTGGTGAGATCGCTGCACCATCGCAGCCCTGAATTTCCCATATTCGTGACGGTATTTTTTGTTTTCACCGGATATATCAATGTATAATACTTTCCCCAGGGGAGATATTCCGGAAGCAGGGGTCTTTTTTTTCTCAAGACTTTGTGGGCGGGGATATTCCCCTCTACTATGGTTACCAAATAACCTGGGAGCGGATCCTGATTGTGGACGGCCCTAAGAGCCAGATAGCCTCTGGCCATGGCCATTCCGGATTTGTAATCCGGATCTAAGCGCAGGTTCCCCAGGGAACCAAACACTTTTTTTGCCCCCCGAAACCATACTTTCTTTTGGGACCGAACCGCGTAAGCCAAAACCTTCAGGTTATCCCAGGTACCAACTACCTGGGTCTGATCTCCCAAATAGGAAAGCCCCTGAAAAAAATCCGGTTCCCGGCAGTACCGCACAGAAGTAGTTCCCTTCATGGTCCTGGAGCTTAGATCCCGAAGGCTGGTCTCCCATTTCCGATCTAGAATCCCGCTGGTCATTCTTCCCCCAAAGATAATCCCTGTCGTCGTTCCACATCCTTACGGCCGATAATTCCCTGGGTCCAAAAAACCGTAAATCGCCAAAAACTGGCCAGATTGGCCCTAAAATCCAGACTTCTCCAGAGTAAGGAAGGAAAATTATAAAATCTCCGGCGGTAATCCAAACAGGTGGCTTCCAGTTTTTCCGGGGTGAAGCCTTTGGGGATGAAGGCCACCTGACCAAACCGGTAGGTGGGCTCAAGCCACCATGCCGGATATAACAAACGCCCCTCGGTTTCCATTCGCTTATACAAAGGTGTCCCGGGAAAAGGGACCAAGTGGTTAAAGGCTACCAGGAATATCCGGTGTTTCAAAGCAAACTTGTAAGTGGCCTTAAAAGTTTCTTCCGTGTCGTGATCGTAACCGAAAAGAAAAGTCGCGTAGAGAATAATTCGATGACGCCGCAGGGCTTGAATCCCCTGTTCGTAGACCTTAGCTTGACGGTTGATTCCTTTACCCATGGCCTTTAAGTTTCTCGGATCCAAACTTTCAAATCCAATGAGGACGCCCACACACCCGCTGCGGCGCATCAAACCCAAAAGCTCTTCATCAGCGCAAATATCGATACTGATCTGCCCCACCCATTTAATTTTTAAAGGTATGAGCAAGGAAAGGAGCTGTTTCAGGTGGGTCCGGTCGGCCCCCAAATTATCGTCGATAAAAAAACAAATTTTATTTTTGGAGTTTTCCACCTCTTCCACCACTTGAGACAGGGGCCTGGGAAGATATTTGTGCTCAAAAAAGGCGCAAACCGAACAGAATTCGCAGTCAAATTTGCAACCTCGACCGGTTTCCACCAAGGTCAGGGGTAAATATTTGTGATGAGCATACAATGTCCTATCAGGGAGAACCGGGGCAAATCCATCGCCTAGGGATCCTTTGTACTGTTTTTTTAAATTTCCCTTTTGAAAGTCCGCCAGTATGTCACCCCAAGCCTTTTCCGCAGGCCCCACCAATATGGCATCGGCGTGGGTCGCCACTTCTTCAGAAACCAAGGTGGGGTGAAAGCCTCCCATGATTACCTTGGCTCCCCGGGATCTGAACTCTTGGGCGATTTGGTAGGCCCGTCGGGCGGTATAGGTTTCCACATTGATCACCACTAAATCCGCCGGGATTGCGTAGTCGATTTGCTCCAATCGATCATCAAAAAACTTCTTATTATGATGTGACGGGGTCAAGGAAGAGAGGACAGCCAGAGCCAAGGGTTCCATCTGCCAGGTTTTAACGTAGACAGATCCCTTTTTTCTCCCCACTGAAGGCATAATAAAAATGATATCTAGAGATTCAATTTTCGTTGTTGACTGCATGTTCTTCCTTTTGAAAATACGCTACCCAACCGGGGCGTTTATCCAAGGCCTGGTCTTTTATATCCCCCAGCTTCATGCCTTCCTTCACCTGCCGATGAAGCCAAAGATCTCGGCTGGAGGCTTTAAGATTATAACCTGCCACCGGCCCCAACTGCCCCAAGTCCCGGGCATACCGGTAATGAAATACCCCCATAAGAGATTTTTCCACTTCCAGGACGAC
Source organism: uncultured Spirochaetales bacterium (assembly GCA_964624355.1). Classification (GTDB taxonomy): domain Bacteria; phylum Spirochaetota; class Spirochaetia; order JABEVK01; family JABEVK01; genus CAZUXL01. The sequence goes on along the minus strand of CAZUXL010000031.1, from coordinate 25,527 downwards.
AGTGTTTATCCTATCTTGAAAATCCCCTATGGACTCAGAAACTTGGATAAATAGTCGGTAACAAGGAGGACTTGTCCCTTGATCGGGGGCCATAAATACCCAAGTTATTTCCTCATATGTCTGTTTAATTTGTTCAAGAATTTGGGTAATCAGAAGCCCATTTAGTTTTTCCCCCACCTGGTCGCAGACCCCTAGACGACCAGCAAACTCCAAGAGGGGCAATTTTTCATAGAATCCCCGGACTCTTACACAATCCCCTAGGTCGTATCGATACAAACAATCTGTGGTGAGAATAACCTTGTACATACCACCTGGTTTCAACTCCCGTAAACCCAGGGGTGATGGCACAGGGGAGAGGGCATCCACAGGAAAAAATTCGTAATAATGGGACTGATAGGCGGGAATAAACCCTTGGGCGGGAACGAACGGGAAGGTGATCAGGGCTTCGGTGGCCAACAATCCTTTTTCTTGGAAATCCGCATGGGGAAACACCTGTCTTAATTTTTCAAATCCGGGGAGACTTTCCCCGCTTCCCCATGCTGAAACCAAGGCCAATTGTGGCCAAAGCAGCCTAGTAGATTGACTGCATAATCCCAATGTTAAGGCCTTAGCGACCACTGGAACACGCCGGGAATCTCTCTGACCCACCTGCTCTAAAATCTGGGAGCCTGGGGAGAATAGCGCATCCAAAATTAGGCTAAGAAACGAGGGATTCCAGACTGAAATCAAAGTCAAATCCTTCGCCAATACTAAATAAACCGCGGCATCCCTTAGGAATTCCGTCAAATCCTTTCTTTTTTTTAAGTCTGGGGGAAGGACAAAAAGCCTACGGAGAAACCGACCGCTGATCCCCAGATATTGGGAATCTTCTTCAAACCCCACTGGAATTTCGCACCCATCCGGGGCTATGTGACCTGCCACAGGGGAGAGGGACCAAAAGTGTTTGCCCCGGGCAATTCCTGGATAGTTAAGGTAGAGATCATGGAGCCAGACGTTGACGCCACGGCTGTAACTTTTTCGAAAACTATCGGTATAAGGGATCAGTTTTACCTTTCCGGAACTTCCGGAGGTGGGTTCAAAAAGCAGGGTTGGTTCAGAACTCAGAATCCGATCCTGGGGAGTTTTTATCCGCCCAGTCCAAGTCTCCAATTCTTCCCAGGAGCGAATGGGCACCCGGGTTCTAAAATCCGACTCATTTTTTATCGATCCAAAACCATGGGCCCGGCCAAACTCCGTATCCTTGTTTTTGTCTAAAATTCCCAGTAAGAGGTTTTTTTGGAAATCTTTCTCGTGGATATTTTTAATAAAACTTCTGTAGCTGGCTCTAGTGAACCACCGGACAAGAAAATGTAACAACCGAGATATCATGAGCGATAGTATATCATCTATTCCCTGGACAAGTCTTCTAAAATCCGTAAAACCGGAAGCACCGATTCAGGATCCACAGGAACCTCTTGACCGGTTCGAAGACTATGGTACATTTGCCTATAAAAATTAGGATAGGCCCCAGGTACGCCGACCAGAGCAGATCCCTGAACGCCCTGAGGTGTACTTCGATATAACATACCCTGAGTTCCGGATACGTCCAGGCCCCAACCCGGATCCTGAATTTTTCTCCCGGATTTCAAATCATTTTCCTGAGGATCCATCCCCGTTTTAACCCAGCTGCCCTCCAGACCGTGGAGGACAAACCGGGGATCAGGATAGGCTCTGACCATGGCCGCCCGTAGGACAACCCGCTTTTCAGCTCCGTAGTTTAAAAATATTTCGAAATCATCCGGGGTCAGGGCTCCCGGCCGGGTAGTCCGTTTATCCATGGACCAGGAATGGGGGATACCGAAAAGCTGTACGGCCTGATCCACTAAATGAGGCCCCAAATCCCACAAGATTCCCCCGCCTTCGTCTTGGGATTCTTTCCAACTATTCCGGATTAAGGTTCTAAATCTATGATAATTGGACTCGAAACTAACCAAAGAACCCAAGGTCCCATCCTGAATCAACTTTTTAGCGGTCAGAAAATCCCCATCCCACCGGCGGTTTTGAAATATGGTTAATTTTAATTTTCGATCTTTGGCAAAATCCACCAAGCCTCGGGCTTGCAGGAAGGAAAGACAAAACGGTTTATCCACCACCACGTGCTTCCCGGCTTCCAAAGCTTTTTGGACTAAGGGCCCGTGGGTTCCATTGGGGGTGGTAATGACCACCAATTCAATTTCAGAATCATCCAGAATCTCATCAACGGTTTGATTTATTGTTCCCGGGTAGTCCTTGGCTGATTCTAAAAACGACCGCCCGCTCACGGATTTTAGGGTGAATCCCCCATCACCGGACAAAAGCGGACCGTGAAACACCCTCCCCCCCATACCAAAACCCAATAGACCTGTTACGATTTTATTCATGGAAGTCCCTTATGGTTAACCTATGATGGGGGAAGCAGCTGCCCCCCCATTCTCCCCAAAACCTTGCCCAGATTTCTCGCAGAGGTTTCAGGAATCCCCACCCCCTGATCGCTTAGAATGCCCTCCCTGGGACTTTCCATGACCATGGATTTGAGATGAAATTCCCCAGATGACACGGAAATTTCATATCGAATAAAGGTATCCTGATCGTGGAACTGAAACCATTGAACAATTTTGAACATTACCCGGCCTAAAGCCAGGGAGCTACGGCGCAGCTGGTGTGTCGTATCCCACTCGCTTTGAAAAACCGGTGTAGACTGGGTAAACTCCCGCTTAAATTCAGAGAGAAGGGTTTCCCAAATAACTTTTGAATATACTTCCGGGTTGAATTCACTGCCCATATAAGAATTATTATTCTCTAATGTGAAAATGTCAAATCATCATCTTTGAAGTAGGATTACCGAGGTCCGGGGTTGTACTGTGATGTACTCTGTCTCTATTAAAGGTTCCTTCCCGTCTTCCCATATCCCTGGAATTTTTGCAGTATCGGCCACGAGATACCACTTCTGATTTTTTTGTGCCCTGGGCAATTGGAAATTCTTTACTTCCCAAAAAGTATTGAAAGCCACATAAATAATATTATCATCCACTAAAGCACCGGTTTCGGCCTTACTGCCATCAAGCATAAAAGCCAAGCAATGACTATCACTGCCCCAATCAGGCCAAAGATCCACCCCCATCCAATCTATATCCAAAAGCTTATTTCCACTCAGATCCCGGCCTTGAAAAAAGAACTCCCTTCGCAAACAAGGATGGCGCAGGCGAAAATGAATCATTTGTCGGCAAAACTCAAAATATTCCTTGTTTTTTTCCTGGAGGTCCCAGTCCAACCAGTTTAATTTATTGTCGTGGCAGTAGGTATTATTGTTTCCGTCTTTACTGAATTGAACCTCATCCCCAGAAAGGATCATGGGGGTTCCTTGGCTCACCATCAGGGTAAGGATGAAGTTTTTCATCTGCCTCAGGCGGATAGTTTCTACGTCCTTATTGGAGGATGGTCCTTCCGCTCCACAATTCCAACTGAGGTTGTGGTCATTTCCGTCACGGTTTTCTTCCGCATTTTGTGTATTGTTTTTACCGTTGTAACTCACCAGGTCCCGCAAAGTAAATCCATCGTGGGCGGTGATGAAATTAATACTTTGAAAGGGACTTCGGCTGGCGTGCTCAAAGAGGTCCGAGGAACCACTAAGGCGTTTGGCCACCTCCCCCACAGTCTGGGGATCGGATTTGATGAAGGAGCGAACCCCATCGCGGAAATGGGAGTTCCATTCCGCCCAACCCAAGGGAAAACCACCCACTTTGAAAAGTCCCGCTGCATCCCAGCCCTCAGCAATAATTTGTGACCGGGAAAGTATGGGATCGTGGGCAATTTCATTGAGCACCGAGTGGTTGGGCATCCAATGACCTTGCTCATCCCGACCGAGAATGGCGGCCAAGTCAAAGCGAAAGCCATCCACATGCATATCCACAACCCAGTACCGCAGACTATCCAAAATAAGTCTCTTCACCACGGGATGATTACAATTCAAGGTATTTCCGCAACCGGAATAATTTTTATAATACCGCCCTTGTTCCAGCATGTAATAAATACGATTATCCAAACCTTTTAGACTATGGGTGGGTCCGTACTCATTTCCTTCCCCGGTGTGATTGTAGACCACGTCCAGGATCACTTCGATCCCCGCTTCGTGGAAGGCCTTCACCATGGTCTTAAATTCCGTCACCGCTGTACGTCCGTCTCCATCGGAGGAAAACCACCTGGCGGGAGAAAAGAAGTTCAAGGTGGAATAACCCCAAAAGTTCACCAAGGGGGCCCCGGTTTCCGGATTGGTCTTCACGTTTTCAAAGGGATTAAAATCCTGCACAGGCAGAAGTTCTACGGTGGTTATCCCCAGATTTTTTAAATAGGGGATTTTTTCTATCATACCCAGGTAGGTTCCCGGATGGGCAACACCGGAGGTGGGAGACCGGGTAAATCCCCGCAGGCTGACTTCGTAAATCACCGTATCTTTCATGGGTATGTGGAGTGATTTATCCCTCCCCCAGTCGAACTCGTTATCATCGACTACCGCACCCTTGGCGACTTGTCCCCAGTTGGTCAGGTTGGAAAAACTCGCATCCCCGTGGGGATGGCCGAAAATATAGCTGTAGGCCGCGGGGGAACGCCAGTTGTACTGTCCCACCACTGCTTTCGCATAGGGGTCCACCAGAAGTTTATGACGGTTGAATCGATGGCCCTTGTGCCAAGGATCAAAAGGACCATCCACCAAGTACCCATAAAGTTGGCCTGAAAGGACCCCCTGTAGGTACACATGCCAAACATCTCCGGTTTTATGGAGGACCGGATCCAAAACAAACCGATGGGAGGGAGCATTATCCTGTTCTTTATTAAAGAAAACTAACTCCACTGAGGTGGCATTTCGGGAAAATAGGGCAAAATTGCACCCCCGATGATCCATAGTCGCACCCAGGTTGTAGGGTTTTCCCGGTTCCAATGTAAAATTATCTTGTATTTCTATCATAAGTTTCTTCGAACTTGATTATAGTACATTCATCCCTTAAATTGGAAGTAAATGGCCAGTACCTATTTTCAAACAAAAAATGATCCCCGGGAAGTCCGCAAACGAACCCGCCATATTCTGGCACTTTTGGTTAAACATGGCTTCGGATCTATTTTTGGAAAAAAAGTTCAGGATCCGGAAGAATCCTACACCAAGTGGTCCCGAGTTCGGCTTCTTTTGGAAGATTTAGGCCCCACGTACATTAAATTGGGACAAATCTTCTCCAACCGTACGGACATTCTCCCAGAAAACCTCATCCTTGAACTCAGAAAGCTCCAGGATCGGGTTCCTCCCATACCCCAAGGGGAAGCCTTGAAAATTTTAGAATTGGAAATGGGAAAACCCTGGACCGAGATATTTTCCGAATTTGATCAAGTCCCCTTGGCTTCTGCTTCCATCGCCCAAGTTCATAAAGCCCGGCTCCTCAGTGGTCAAAATGTGGCGGTAAAAATTCAAAGGCCCCGGATCGAACAAATTATAAGTATGGATATGGAGGTACTCGGCCCCCTGGGTCTGTGGGTGGAAAAACTCATCCTGCGTTCCGATGTGATCAACACCAAAGCCATCTTGGATGAATTTTCGAAAACCATTCACAGGGAATTGGATTTTAAAACTGAAGCTATTTACATGGAAAAGTTTCAGATGAACTTTAAGGATGAAAAGGATATTTATAGTCCGAAGCTTCATAAAAACCTCAGTACACATAAAATTCTCATTATGGAATATATCCAAGGGATTTATCCCCTGGACTTTGACAGTTATCAGAAATATGGTTTGGATAGGAAAGAAATTGCCAGAAAAGGTGCGGACCTCATTCTCAAACAAATATTTGTCCACGGTTTTTTCCATGCGGACCCCCATCCGGGGAACATACTTATTCTGGAAGATGGAAAAATATGTTTTCTTGATTTTGGCATGATGGGAATCTTGTATGAAAAACACCGGGAAAAACTTGCGGGGATGCTCTTGGCCGTGGGACTGCAAAATCCCGAAGCCCTGGCTCAAAATCTTAAAGATTTGAGCCTAAACTCGGAAGATGTCTCGGTGGAAGAACTGGAACAGGATGTGCATGACCTTTTGGAAACTTACTCCCATCTGCCCCTGAAAGATATCAACCTGACGGCTTTTTTGAACCAAGCCATGGGGCTTCTTCTGGCCCATAAATTGGAGATGCCCCCGGCCCTTTATCTTCTTTTAAAAGCTTTGATCACCACCGAAGGGTTGGCTAGAAACCTGGATCCAGATTTTGACATGCTCTCAGCCATATCCCCTTTCGTCCAAAGGATCTTTGCTCAAAGACTCAATCCCACCCGGGTAGCTACCCAGGGAGCGGAGAGTGCCATGGATTATTTCTCCCTCTTTCATGAACTTCCGGGGGATATAAAAGAGCTGGTTCGGATGGTGAAAAAGGGCCGGTTAAAAATGGAGTTCGACGCGGGGCACCTGGACGTCATCCTCCATAAAGCTGACAGGATCTCCAACCGTTTGAGTTTTTCCCTGATTGTAACCGGAGCTGTGGTGGCTTCGTCCCTAGCCCTGTCCAGCCCCATTCCCCCTTTATGGAATGGGATTCCCATCATCGCCATAGTCGGATTTGTGGGAGCCGGAATCATGGCCTTTGCTCTCCTGATTAGTATTTGGCGCTCAGGAAAAATGTAGTACTTGAGATATGTTTGAAAAAAGAAGGTAAAGATGAATTCCCAGAAGGTTCCAGAGCTTCAAGTTTTGAGAGATAAGGCCTATAGAATTTTGGATGAAGCTGAGAAAACCGGACATCTGAACTTAGAAACCCTCAGCTACAAAAAGGCCATGGTGGAAATGTCCTCAAGTTTCGAAGAAATAGACCGGCAACTTTCAGATCTCATGGAAATTTCTGGAAAACACCCCAATTTAACCTCAATACCAAAAAATACGGGACTCCAGCCCCTATCCCCCCGGGCCACTACCATTTTTTGTCTCATGGCAGAAAGGACCCTGAGGGCTCCTGCTTTGGGGGATCAAAATTCCACCCTGACGGTCATGGGATCCACGGTTATCGATCTCTCCAACGCCTACATAGACCGGCCTATACTTATGGATTGTGTGACAGTCATGGGGGAGTTGAAAGTCCTACTCCCCCGGGGAACCCTGGTCGAAAACAAAATCATACCCATCATGGGCTCAGTAACGGAATCCAAAGATCTGCAAACCGGTTACGAAGGTCCCCGGGTTATCCTCCAAGGTATTGTGGTCATGGGGGAAGTTAAGATAATTTATACCTGATAGGAAGTTATGAGCAATGTTAGGATAGCGGCTCAATCAAAGGTTTGAGTTCGTTTTTCTCAGGGAGATTTCACGTTTTGGTAAATTGAGTACCATTTCAAACTGGTTTATCACATCCATTCCTAAATTGTCATAAAGAGAATCCCTAGTACCGTTATTTTGATAACTTTTAATACTTAGGTTCATCCACTCCCCTATGGAAAAGTCTGCGCCGGTAACAACTTGGCCTAAAAGGACGAGGGACTTGGACTTGTACTTCCCTGTCACCTTCATAGACTGATCCCTCAAGGGGTGGTTGATTTGGAGGTCCAAAGGTTCGAACCCTTCTGGAGGATTCCATCTTCCTAAGGATCCCTTCTGGGGATTTCCTGTATCCAGAAGAAAATACCGGGATTTCCCCTCCAAGGTTCCTTTTATCACCGGCTTTGGAAAGGACCTGTACTCCAATGCAGAAGCATCAGTCTCACTTTTTGTTTTTAAAGATAATTCTAATTGGTTGGCTAATGGTTTAAATGTAAGTTTAAAGTCTCTGAAGGTATCAATTCCCAAGACACCGTCCCATCCTTCTTGATCCATCCAACTTTCAGTTGAAAAGGGAAAATCGGAAGTAATCCCTGGAATCATCAGGCGAAACCCAGCCACAAGGATTTCTGTTTCCCCATACCTAACCATTTCTGGATTGCTTTCTGAAACCCATTTTTTTTCCAAGTTCAAACTGCGTACCCGATCTTTTAGAAGCCAAGGTTCACCGGTCCAACCGGTGTCCAATACCATCTGAAAAGTGCTCCCTTGTATGGTCACAGGCACAACTATTCGGGAGGAACCTGCTCTGGTGGACTGGTAGACACCCTCCAATACCGCTGTGGAAGTCTCGAAAGATTTTATTCTACGGGAAGTTAGAAGACTAGGGTTGCCGTATTCTTTTGAAAAGGCCGGCCAATCGGTTTCACACGAGAGTGTCATTAACAATAAGACCATCGAAATAAAATATTTCATTTAGTACCTGTTATCTATGGGTGTAATGGGGAGCCGACTGGGGTTCCTCCGGCGAATCCCCCTCACCACTTTGGATATCCTTCAGTTTGTCCTTTAAAAGTATGACGGTCTTTTCTAGAGACTCGATGGTCTGCTGATGCTGAAAGAGCCAAAAATTCATTTCTTTGAGAGTTTCATCCTGAAAAACTGTCTTGAGTTCCAAGGCACTCATCCGGTCCAGGAGGTTTTTCTGCCCTTCTTCATCTTTCATTTAGCTTCCAACTCCACCCGATTAGCCAACCCGCCATTTACCCAGGAAAGAATATTTGCGTAACAAACTTCTAAACAGCGGGTACGGCTTTCGATGCTGGCCCAGGCGATGTGGGGGGTGATGAATAAGCGTTCCGGGTGCCTCAGGTGGAGAAGAGGGTTTTCCTTGGTCATGGGTTCGGTTTCCAAAACATCCAAACCCGCTCCGGCTATCCGTCCTATATCCAAAGCCCTGGCGAGATCTCCTTCGTGGATGATTCCCCCCCGCCCCACATTGATTAAAAGAGCATTCTGTTTCATTTTTTCAAAATCCATCCGGGTAAAGAGGTTTCTCGTCTGGTCGTTTAACGGGGAGTGGATGGAAATGATATCACTGGTATAAAGTAATGTGTCTTTATCCACCCGAGGCCAAGCTTCAGGCCGTTCAATTCCCGAGGTGCTGAAATACTGAACCTTGGCACCGAAAGCCTGAGCAACCTGGGCGACGGCGCGCCCGATGTCCCCCATTCCCACGATGCCCCAAGTACATCCGGCAATCTCATGGAAGGTCCTATCCAGATGGGTGAAAGAATGGGCTGTGGTCCAAGCCCCGGAGGAGGTATATTTTTGGTAATAACCCAGATGCTCCATGAGATACAAAACCATGGCGATGGTATGCTGGGCAACGCTGGGGGTGGAATAATGGGGGACATTGCACACCCCGATTCCCCGCTCTCTTGCCGCCAGGAGATCCACGTTATTCGTTCCTGTGGCGGTTAAAACTATGAGTTTGAGATTGGGGCAGGCTTCCATCAAGGGAGTGTCGAAAACCACCTTATTGGATACAGCTATGGCCGATTGCCCGATGTTATGGGCTTTTAGGTGGGTTGGTGTGGTTTCAAAAAACTTCACATTTCCCAATTCTTTAAATTTATTAAGATCTAAACCCGGCCCCAGGGTATCCCGGTCTAGAAATACAATATCTAGTTTATTATTCACTTTAAAAGAATACCCGGATTTGGGTTCTATGGCAACTTAGGGGACTTTCCCTTGGTCCCTGGTGGGGTACGGTGTTCTCCAAAGTATTTTTCGCTCCTATAACGAAGCCACACCCGCAAAACCTGGGGAATTTTATCTTTTTCCTCCTTTGAGAGGGTCTGATAAAGTCTCAGGGCTTTTTCCCTTTCCCCCCGACAAGCCGCATTATTGTGAGCATCCCAATAACTCCGGGCCAATCGAATGAGTCGATTTACCTCTTTAATTAATGCCTCGCCTTTTAGGTCATTTCCCTTGTCCAATTTTTACCATTCCTCTAAATAAAACTAATAATCTATAGTTTTACCTATTTTTCATTAGTATTTTCATCTTAATAATTACTTTAATCTGAATATTATCATAATTTTCGCTTTTTTTAGGGAAAATTATTATTGATTTCTTACTTTTATATAAAATTCATTGACTTTTTTCATTTTGTATATTTAACTATAACTATCAATTCATATAGGGGGCTTTATGAGCACCGCCCAACGATCAGGGGCCGATGTCCTAGTGGACATCCTCATCCAGGAAGAGACCGAATATATTTTCGGACTTCCGGGGGGAGCGGCCATTCCCATTTTTGACGCCTTAGTGGGGCGGGACCTGAAATTGGTCTTGACCCGTCACGAACAAGGGGCTGTCCACATGGCCGACGGCTACGCCAGAGCCACGGGGAAAGTCGGCGTCGCCCTCGTGACCTCGGGTCCAGGGGCCACCAATGCCATTACTGGTTTATTTACCGCCATGATGGACTCCGTCCCTTTAGTAGTCGTTTGCGGACAAACCATCACTTCCAATTTGGGCCTTGATGCCTTCCAGGAAGCGGATGTTTCCGGCCTCACCTACTCCGCGGTAAAGCACTCCTATCTCATCAAAAACGTCCATGATCTCCCAAGGATCGTTCGGGAAGCCTTTCATATAGCCAGGACCGGCCGCCCTGGTCCCGTCCTCATTGACCTTCCAAAGGATGTATCCTCCAAGCTCTTTCATCCCAATATGCAGGAACCCTTTCACCTTCCTGGATATCATATACCCAAGGACGGGGATATTCACGAAATCAAAAAAGCCGCGGCACTTTTGAATCAGGCAAAAAAACCCCTGTTTCTCATAGGTCAGGGAGCCATCATATCCGGTGCCTGGGATTCCTTAAAAAGATTGGTAGAAGCGACTCAGATTCCCGTGGTAAACACCCTTTTGGGCAAGGGAGCTTTTCCTGAAACCCATGAACTTTCCTTGGGGATGCTGGGAATGCACGGAACTGCCTACGCCAATAAAGCCGTGGTGGACTGCGACCTGATCATGAGCATCGGAAGCCGATGGGATGATAGGATCGTAGGCCGCTACGACGATTTTTGTAAAACAGCGGTTAAAATTCACGTGGATATCGATCCTGCGGAAATTGACAAAGTGGTGAAGGTGGACTGCTCCATTGTGGGTGACGCCAGGGCGGTTATAGACCAGCTTCTCCCCCTGATTCAAAAAGGCGATACGGGCCCCTGGCTGCGGCAAATTAAACGCTGGAAAAAAGAATTCCCCTTGAACTATAAAAAGGAAGGAAAACTCCGGGCCCAGCACGTGATCGAGGAAATGTATAAACTCACCAAGGGAAAAGCTGTCTGTACCACCGACGTGGGTCAGCATCAGATGTGGGCGGCGCAGTTTTTCCTCACCGATGGGCCACGGGACTGGTTGTCCTCCGGAGGCGCCGGCACCATGGGTTATGGACTGCCTGCAGCCATAGGCGCCGCCTTGGGAAGACCGAAAGAAACCGTGGTCGCCATCGTGGGAGATGGGGGATTTCAAATGACCCTCCCGGAACTTTCCACCGCCATTCTTCAAAAACTTCCCATTAAAATATTGATCATTAACAATCGATACCTAGGAATGGTTCGCCAATGGCAGAGTATGTTTTACGACGAGCGACTTTCCGGGGTAGATCTGGAAGGTAGCCCCGATTTTGTGAAATTGGCTCAAGCCTACGGGATGAAAGGTTTCCGCATTAAGCGGAGTGCCGATGTGAAAAAAGTTCTCAAAGCAGCTCTAGCCTACAACTCCGGACCTTGTATCATCGATGCGGAAGTGGAACAGCACGACAATGTATTCCCCATGATTCCCGCAGGCCAGAGTTTAAAACACATGATATTGGAAGCTCCGAAACGAAAACTTGAAAAACCCACAGGGAGTACCTAAAATGGAAACAAACATCGCAAGACACACCCTGAGTCTCTATGTGGCCAACAAACCGGGTGTTCTCAATAGAATCGCCCTGACCTTCTCCCGAAGAGGATTCAATATCGATTCCTTAGTGGTCTCGGAATCCCAGGATCCCCGATTTTCCCAGATGAATATCGTGGCCAGCGGGGACCAGGATTCCTTGGAAAAAATCCTTTCCCAGTTAAATAAACTCATAGACGTGGTTCACGCCAGGGATTACTCAGGACAGGATATTCTCCAAAAGGAAATGGCCCTCATCAAGGTGAACTGCATGCCGGATAAAAGAACCGAGGTTATTCAGATCGTACAGGCCTTTAAGGCTCAAACCGTGGACCTCACGGCTGAAACCATGACCATCGAGGTCCGGGGCAATTCGGAAAAACTAGATGCTTTGAAAACCATGCTTGAGCCCTTCGGCATCAGGGAAATTATCCGCAGTGGAAAAATGCTCATGGCCCGGGGAACCAAAACCACTTAGTATTTAAAAGACTATACAACCCAGGCTTTTAAGGCCTGGGTTTTTTTATAAATCGGCTTGATGAGCTCTGTAGTTCCAGTCCCTGGCTAATAATTAGGTACCGGACAGTGGAGTTTGGACTATAGATGATGTCTAAAGTTGGGACTTTGGGATCAGTTGTTTGATCCAGCACACAACTTAATGTTACCGGAGTACTCTTGGTGGGGGTTTTTGGGCTGGATTGATTTTCCGTGAGGGAGTTCCAATAGTCCACTTCTGGTTGATCGCTTTCTTCGTAAATGACCTGGGTATCGTCTAAAAAACTCAAGAAATAAACATCCGTAAGGTTGGTGTACTCGTAATAGTAACCGCCTAGGTGAATGGTATCATCCACCACCGGCTGGGAACAGGAAAAAAGAGCCAGGAGTCCTAAAATACCCAGAGGTTTCATGTATACAACTTATCCCCTCCTAGGAAATATTTCAATTCCTTGACGAATATGAGACACACCCCTACACTTAACCCCATGGGAGATTTAAATGAGAGACGCCTTTGACCACTACTACGCCGGTTGGCACCTAATTTCCGATCAAACTCCAGAGGAACAAGCGGCTTTTGCCAAGCTTATCGCCGCCGTGAGAAAATCCATAGAGGATAATCCAGAGATAACGGAAGCCTGGAGGATCCATCAGTTTGACGACAAGGCCAGCGTGTTTAAAGTCTTTTTTATGAAATTCCTGGAAACCACCACCCCCAGTGCGGACCTAAGTTCCATCATTTCCCAAGTAAAGATCAAACTAAAACTCTAAGTTCCTTCCCCTGGATGTGGCTGTGTGGGAAATGCTACTATAATATATGGATCTTTTTGATACCGCTAAAGCGGATTATGAACCCCTAGCAAGCCGCATGCGCCCAAGAAATCTGGAAGAATACATAGGACAAGAGCACATCTTGGGTCAAGGACGGCTTTTACGCCGGGCCATTTCCCGAGACCAGCTCTCCAGTCTCATTTTTTACGGCCCTCCGGGAACAGGAAAAACCACCTTGGCCCGGGTCATCGCCAATTCCACCAAAAGTCATTTCCTTTCCTTAAATGCCGTCCTTTCCGGGGTGAAAGACATCCGGGAGAATATCGAAAGAGCTTCCCTTTGGCGGAAGATGGATGGAAAGCGAACCATTCTTTTTGTGGATGAGGTTCATCGGTGGAATAAGAGCCAGCAGGACGCCCTGCTTCCCCAGGTGGAAAACGGCACCTTCATCCTCATTGGGGCGACCACGGAAAACCCTTATTTTGAAGTTAATTCTGCCTTGGTGAGCCGCAGCCGGGTCTTTCAGCTTCTCCCCTTGGGAGAGGATGAATTATCCCGCATCGCCTGGCAGGCTTTGGCAGATCCCCTGCGGGGATATGGCAAATGGAAGGTGAGTTTTTCCCCGGGAGCCATGGAGCACCTGGTGGAAATTGCCCACGGAGATGCCCGAAGCCTGCTCAATGCCTTGGAGTTGGCCGTGGAGACCTCCTGTGAAAAATTCCCCCCTCCCGAGGGTACAGAACTCCATATTTCCCTCGCCGACGCAGAAGAAAGTATTCAGAAAAAGGTGGTTCTTTATGACAAAGACGGGGATTACCACTTTGACACGATATCTGCATTTATCAAATCCCTAAGAGGTTCAGATCCCGATGCGGCCCTGTATTGGCTGGCCAAAATGGTCCGGGCGGGAGAGGATCCCGCTTTTTTATTCCGCCGGATGCTCATTTCCGCCTGCGAGGACGTGGGTCTGGCGGATCCCCAAGCCCTGGTGGTGGTGGACGCTTGTTCCCGGGCTTTTGAACGGATAGGAATGCCCGAAGGACAGTACCACTTAACCCAAGCTGCCTTGTATCTGGCCACGGCGCCCAAAAGCAATTCTGCCTTAGGGTACTTTGACGCCCTGAAGGCCGTGGAAAAACAAGCAACCACCGAAGTTCCCCAGCACCTCAAGGACGGCAGCCGAGACAAAAAATCCTTCGGCCACGGAGAAAACTACAAATATCCCCATGCCTTCCGGGACCATTGGGTCGCCCAACAATACCTTCCCTCTGGTTTACAAGACACGTTCTTCTATCACCCCGGCACCCTGGGTTACGAAGGCACTGTCAGGGATCAAACTTTGAGGCGCCGGGAACTATTCTTGGCCGCGAGGGATGATGACCGGGAAGAAATCAGAACCTACTCTCCGGAAGAGTCCTGGAAACGGCGACTTGAAATCAACTCAGGGGTTTTTTTGGATACCTGGCGGCAATTTTTCATGGAAAAAGTCGGTCTGGTCAGGCATTACAACGTCCTTGTAGCCGCAGACCTAAAAAGTCTACTCCTGTTTGAAGCCCTCCGCAGAGTTCCCGAAGGACAGGTCGCAGCTATAGGCTATTCGGCCAGAGATCAAGAAGAGTTATCCGCCAAATTGAGTTTCCTTCCTGAATTAAACGAACCACTCATCCAAGAGTCCCTTCTAGAATTACCCCAGGAAATCACCTACGAACGCATACTTTTCTGGAACCCCCAGAGTGCCTTGGAAGATGTGGTAAAAAAAATATCCGATTCTATAATTTTTCTTGCCCCTGGGGGTAAAATCTATTGCTTGTTTCTCAGCCCTCCCCTTTCTCTTTTGCCCCCGGATGCCATCGCTTTCGCATACAAAGAAAGTGAATTTCTTTCTCTTACCCGGCCTGATTATTGGAAATTCTCATTGAAAGACTGGGGGGAACGATTACCCGAATTTCAGGTCACCCAATGGGAGATTCTTGAAGGCAGGGAAGAAATTCAGCCCTCAACCCAAACTCTGGATCAATGGCTATCCCCCGAAAGAGAAAAGGGATGGGGTTCTCAAATGAGTAAGGTCCTGTCAGAGAGCCAATGGTCCGAACTTCAACTATCAGTCCGAAAGTGGTGGTCCGGTGGTCCTAAAAGCTGGCAACGATCCATTGGCATCTTGGAAATGTCAAAAACGGGTTCTATGGAGCAAAATTAAAATAATTTCCCAGAACCTCTTGATCTTTTCTTTTTCCTGGTGTATAAAATTTCTCGCGTCGGTTGGCGGATAACTTAGTTTATTCTTAGTTAATGTTACTGACGGTGGAAGAACTTGGTGGATGTAGTTCAGTGGTAGAGCTCCAGATTGTGGTTCTGGCTGTCGCGGGTTCGAATCCCGTCATCCACCCCTTATACTGCGTTCGTAGCTCAGCTGGATAGAGCGCCGGACTTCGAATCCGTAGGTCGCCCGTTCGAACCGGGCCGAGCGCATGTTAGAACGGGCCGTTAGCTCAGCTGGTAGAGCAGCAGACTCTTAATCTGCGGGTCGAAGGTTCAAATCCTTCACGGCTCAAACGTTCTTGAAGATGTTGACTATTTTTTCAGACTTTGATAGTCTTTGCGAGAGTGGTGAAATTGGTATACACGCCAGATTTAGGTTCTGGTGCCGAAAGGCGTGAGGGTTCGAGTCCCTCTTCTCGCAGTAAACATGCGAAAGTAGCTCAGAGGTAGAGCGCCACCTTGCCAAGGTGGATGTCGCGGGTTCAAATCCCGTCTTTCGCTTAAAAAGCGGTCCTTACCGGATCGCTTTTTTTTTAATCTTAACCTAGAAGGGGTCCCTTTGTGATTGCCAATAAATCCCTGGAGAAGCTGGAAAAATCCAGCATGAAGCTCACGTTAACAGTGGGTAAAGACGACGTAAAAAGAGCTTACGATTCACTCATCAGCCGCTATTCTAAATCCGTTCAGATTCCTGGATTCCGGAAAGGCCACGTACCCGCAGCGGTTTTGGAAACAAAATTCGGCGATGGACTAAAAGCTGAAGCTCTTCATGATCTTATGGATAAAAGTCTGCAGGAAGTTCTGGAAACTTTAGAGCCCAAACCTCTGAACTTTGCGGCTCCAAAATTGGCCGATGAAGATTTGAAACTGGATATGACTAAAGATCTGACCTTCTCCCTTATTTACGATGTTTTCCCAGAAGTTAAATTGGGAACCTTCAAGGGCGTAGAGATCGAAGAAGTTCAAGTAGAAATTTCTAAAAAAGACGAAGAAAGAGAATTAAAGCTCATTCAAGAACAGAACTCCATGGTCATGGATAAGGCTTCCGGCAAGGTGGCCGACGCTGACGTGGTCACAGTGGATTTTGTAGAGTTGGACGAGGCTGGAAATGAAATTGCTTCCACCAAAAGACAGGATTTCACCTTCACTGTGGGAACAGAATACAACGTATACAAATTTGACAAAGAGATCATCGGCCTAGTAAAAGACGCGGAGAAAGTGATTTCTAAATCCTATCCTGCGGATTACGAACACAAAGAACTCGCAGGAACCAAAAAATCCATCAAAGTCAAAATCAAAACTGTAAAAGAAAAGAAACTTCCCAATCTTGACGATGATTTAGCCCAAGATGTGAGCGATGAATTCAAGACTTTGGATGATCTAAAAAAATCCATCAAAGATCGCCTGAGTACCACTGTTAAAGAAAAAGTTAAGCAGAAAAACCTGGACGCCATCTTGGATAAAGTAGTGGCCACAAGTACCTTCGATCTTCCCGAATCCATGATTGCGGCAGAAATGGAGCACATGTGGGATAACTTGGCTCAGCAAAACCGAATGACCGGGGAACAGATGAACGGCATCTTCGGACCAGAAACCAAGGCTAAAATGATGGAAGCCTGGAAATCCGGTGCGGAAAAATCTCTCCGCCATAGAATCGTTTTAGATTCTGTTCTGGAACAGGAAAAAATTGAAGTCACCGATGCGGAAGTGGATGCCGAACTCACCTCCGCTGCGGAAAAACGAAAAACCACCTTGGAAGAAATCAAGAAAAGCTACGAAAGCGCCGGGCTCATTCCCTACGTGAAGAGTGACTTGAAAGATAAAAAGGTCACTGAGTTTCTACTCTCCAATGCTAAAATAAAAAAAGGCAAAAAAATGGAGTATAAGGAACTTGTTGACCTTCAGGAGTAATTATTACTAACTTTCTTCGGGAGAAACTATGAATGAACAGATGGTAAACATTGTCCCCTACGTGATAGATCAGGTGGGCGGACAAGAAAAGGGCTATGACATTTTTACCCGTCTACTAAAAGACCGGATTATTTTTGTGGACGGACAAGTAGATGATTTTTCCGCCAACGTTCTAGTGGCCCAACTGCTCTTCCTGGAAAGTCAGGACCCGGAGAAAGATATTGCTGTTTACATCAATTCCCCTGGTGGAAGTGTGACGGCGGGTCTGGCCATTTATGATACCATGCAGTACATCAAACCCGATGTGGCTACGATCTGCATGGGACAGGCAGCCAGTATGGGCGCCCTGCTTTTAACCGGCGGGACCAAAGGGAAAAGGTATTCCCTTCCCTCCAGCCGGATCCTGGTTCACCAGCCCTGGGGTGGTGCACAAGGGCAAGCCCGGGATATCGGAATACAAGCCAAAGAAATCCTGAGACTTAAAAATCTGACTATCGATATTTTTACAAAACACACTGGAAAAGACCGTCTAACCGTGGCTGCGGATATGGAACGGGACTTTTTTATGACCCCAGATGAAGCCATCAAATACGGTATCATCGATAAAGTACTCATAAGGGAAAAGAATGGCGCCAAAAAATGAGGCCTCCTGCTCTTTCTGCGGAAAGAAGGCTTCTCAGGTAGAGAGGATGATCGGGGGTCCTCGAGGGATCAGCATCTGTAATGAATGTGTAGATCTATGCAACCGAATCGTTAATGAAGAAGAAAATCCTCAGGCTGACATGAGCTTTACCCTTCCCACTCCCAAAGAGATTAAACACTTCTTGGATGAATACGTCGTGGGACAGAATGAAGCCAAAAAAGTGCTTTCCGTCGCTGTATATAATCATTATAAAAGAATCGCCACCCACATCCCTCGGGATGAAGATGTGGAAATGGACAAGTCCAACATTCTCATGATTGGCCCCACGGGCACGGGAAAGACCCTTCTCGCCCGGGCTATGGCCCGGAAGTTGAAAGTTCCCTTTGCCATTGCCGATGCAACGACTATAACCGAAGCTGGTTACGTGGGTGAGGACGTGGAAAACATTCTCCTGAAACTCATCCAAGCCGCGGGGAACAACGTGGCAGCGGCCGAACGGGGAATTATTTATGTGGATGAAATCGATAAAATTGCTAAAAAAGGTGAAAACATCTCCATCACCCGGGATGTCTCCGGCGAGGGAGTTCAGCAGTCACTTTTGAAAATTATCGAAGGAACCATTGCCAACGTCCCTCCCCAGGGCGGACGAAAGCATCCTAACCAGGAAACCATTAAAATAGACACTTCCAAGATTCTTTTTATCTGCGGAGGGGCTTTCGTTGGTCTGGATAAGATAATCGAACGCCGGATCACCACTTCAAACCTGGGATTCAACGCCGACATTCAAGCTAAAAATTCCAAGTCCATCTCCCAGCTTTTCAAGGATGTACACCCCGACGATCTGATAAAGTTTGGACTTATCCCCGAATTTATCGGAAGGCTTCCCATCTCGGTGAGCTTGGAAGATTTGACCCGGGAGGATCTCATCCGCATCGCCGTGGAACCAAAAAACTCCATCGTCAGACAATATCAATCCTTGTTTAAGATCGATGATGCGGAACTGCACTTTGAAAAAGAAGCGGTGGAAGCCATCGCCGATCTGGCCATAAGCCGTAAGACCGGAGCCCGGGGACTACGGTCCATAGTCGAAAAATCCATGCTGGATATTATGTACGACATCCCCAGCCAGCCGGGGAAAAAGAAAGTAATCGTAACCAAAGAAGTATTCCTGGAAGGTGCCCCTCCTGTGGTGCTGACCACCGCAGAGGAGATGCAAAAACCATGGAAACGGGAACTTTATGAGTTTTCTGGGAAAAACTCGGCCTAAACTTTCGAAAAAAAATCTCCCTCTTCTCGCTTTAAAGGATTTGGTGGTATTCCCTGGGATGACCACGCCTTTTTTTGCGGGAAGGGGTAATTCCCTAAAAAGTTTGGAAGCTTCCTTAAGCGAGGAGCAGGAAATATTTCTGATTCCTCAAAAAAATAAAACTGAATCTCCAGGACAGGATGATTTGTACCACATTGGCGTGGTCGCTGCGGTGGTTCAAACTCTCAAACTACCGGATGGAACGGTCCGGGTGGTGGTGGAAGGCCGGCAGCGTGCCCGATTGATAAAGTATCAACCTAAACCAGATTACGTACGGGCAGAAGTCCAGCTTTTAGAGATCCCCTTGGATACGGGCACAGATGTCACCGCCCTCTTTCAAACCGTCCAAACCCTGGTAAAAAATCAAAAAGATATTCTGGGAAAAACCCAAAAAGAAAAACTCCCCCTCATCATGGAAGCGGATTCCCCTGACCGATTAGTGGACCTGGTGGTTCCGTTATTGAATCTGACCGATGAAAAAAAATTAGAATTTTTCCTGGAGGAAAATTCCCGGATCAGACTGGAAAACTTAGCGGTTCAACTGGAAATAGAAGGTCAGCTCGGGGTTCTGCAGGGCGATATCGCCAAAAGGGTGAAAACCCGGATGGAACAGAATCAGAAAGAATACTACTTGAATGAACAGCTCAAAGAGATCAATAAAGAGCTTGGGCACGATGACGGGGACCCCACGGGTTCCTCTGAACTAAAAAAGAAAATTGAAGCCCTCCCCCTGCCCCCGGAAGTGAGGGAAAAAGCCCTGAAAGAAGTGGCTCGCCTCACCCGTCTCCAAGCGACAACTCCCGAATCGGGAATTTTGAGAACCTATCTGGAGTGGCTCACGGACTTACCCTGGAAAAACCAAGACGCCCCTCCCAAACCCATTGCTGAAGCCCAAAAGATCCTGAACGAAGAGCACTATAATATGGTGAAGGCTAAAGAACGGATACTGGATTTTATTGCCATCAGTCAACTTCAGGATAAACCCAAGGGACCCATTCTTTGTCTTGTGGGCCCACCGGGGACGGGAAAAACCAGTCTCGGACGGTCCATCGCTAAAGCCTTGGGAAGATCCTTTGTGAGAATTTCATTAGGGGGTGTCCGAGATGAAGCGGAAATCCGGGGACATCGTAAAACCTACGTGGGTGCCCTCCCAGGAAAAATCATCCAAAGCATGCGCAAAGCCGGTTCCCAAAACCCTGTTTTTCTTTTAGATGAAATTGATAAAATGTCCAACGATTTCCGGGGGGATCCCTCCGCTGCCCTTTTGGAAGTTCTGGATCCGGAGCAGAACTCCACCTTTGTGGACCACTATCTGGAAGTTCCCTACGATCTGTCCAATGTGATGTTTATTACCACAGCTAACGGTCTCCACAATATTCCCAGACCTTTGCTGGACCGGATGGAAATCATCGAGATACCCGGCTATACAGACATGGAGAAGGTCCAGATAGCCACCCACTTTATCATTCCCAAGCAGCTGAGGGAAAATGGCCTGGAACACTTGCCATTTACCCTTGGACCAGAAGCCCTGCTCCAGATTATCCATTCCTATACCATGGAATCGGGAGTGAGAAATCTCGAGAGGTCCATCGCCCAGGTCATCCGAAAATCCGCCCGCATCCTTATGGAAGCCGGCGAAGATCTCAAAGCTCAACCTCTCCCTGGGGTGGATGTTCCCGAGGAAAAAATTAGAGAACTCCTGGGGATACCCCTTCGCGGGGAGGATAGCCTTCTGGCGGATAACAGACCTGGGATCGCCCACGGATTAGCCTGGACTGAAACCGGGGGGAAAGTACTCTCGGTGGAAGTGAATACGTTTCCTGGAAAAGGCGAACTCATTCTCACAGGCAGTCTGGGGGACGTGATGAAAGAAAGTGCCCGCATCGCCTACTCCCATATCAAATCCACCCACAGCCGTTGGGGTCTAAAACCCAAGGATTTTGAAGGCAAGGACATCCATCTTCACTTTCCCGAAGGGGCTATACCCAAAGATGGCCCCTCCGCCGGCATTACCATGGTGGCCGCTCTGGTTTCCGCATTTACCCAGAAACCTCTAAAGCCGGGATTGGCCATGACAGGAGAAGTGACCCTCACCGGGCGTATCCTCCCCATCGGTGGACTCAAGGAAAAGGTTCTGGCTGCCTTCCGACATCAGAGGAACACCATTTTACTTCCTGAAGGAAATAGGAAGGATCTGGATGAAATTCCCCTGGAAGTTCAAGAAAAAGTGAAATTCTTTTTTGTAAATACCGTGGAGGATGCGGTTTCTACCCTGTTCGGAGAAGGAATTTTTCCGATATAATAGCCAGGTACATTCACGTATCAGTATTTTTACGAGGAGCATTCCATGATTTCCCCTCTGAAAGGCCGGTCTTTGTTGACTTTGGTTGATTTTAACACCTCAGAGATTCGCTACCTTCTGGATTTAGCCCATGAAGTGAAAAGGGAGCGAAAGGCCGGACAAATCAGGCAGAGATTTATCGGAAAAACCCTGGCCCTTATTTTTGAAAAACCCTCAACCCGAACCCGGTGTGCCTTTGAGACCGCCTTTGCTGAAGAAGGGGGCCATCCTACTTACCTGGCTAAAAGTGATATCCAATTGGGCTTCAAAGAAACCGTGGAAGACACAGCGCGGGTATTGGGGCGAATGTTTAGCGCCATCCAGTTCCGGGGTTTTAAACAAGATACAGTAGAAACTCTGGCTAAGTACTCCGGTGTACCAGTTTACAATGGTTTAACGGATATATATCACCCCACACAAGTTCTTGCCGATCTTATGACCATGGAAGAAAGTTGGGGAACCTTGGAAGGTCGAAAATTGGTCTACGCGGGGGATGGCCGGAATAATATGGCCAATTCTTTGTTGGTGGGGTGTGCCCGTATGGGTGTGAATCTAACCATATGTGCTCCCCAGTCTTTGTTTCCTGAACAGTCGATTCTATCCATGTCCCGAGAGTTAGCCCAGGAGACCGGAGCACAGCTGGTAACCACGGATCAATTTCTTCCGGCCTTGAAGGGGGCAGACGCCTTATACACAGATGTTTGGGCATCCATGGGGGAGGAGGATAAATTGGCAGACCGGGTGGCCTTATTATCTCCTTATCAAATTAATGAAAAAGCCCTCGTGGCCACTGGAAACCCTGAGTGTATTTTCCTCCATTGCCTGCCGGCTGTTCGGGATAATGAGGTAAGCGCCCAGGTCTTCGAAGGAAGTCAAAGCCGGGTGTGGGACCAGGCGGAAAATCGGAAACATACGATAAAAGCCCTCATGCTCGCCACCATTTAATATTTCACTTGAAGATGTACTAGAGAAAGACTATAATCGATTACGGAGGAATGTTCATGATCCCTAAGAAACTTGTTTCACTTCTGGTTGCCCTATTCATCCTCGGGAGTCTGGCCCCCCTGGGAGCAGAGAGTAAAGCCTCTCCCTTTTTTGTAAAGAACGTCATGGTAAGTAAGGTCTACCTGTATCAGCAGGGTTATCGTGTCAGCTATTTTTCCAACGGGTTCAAGATACAGAATACTTTTATCCCCATAGAATGGTTTACCACCACGGCTGGGTATAAGACCGACGACGGGAATAAAAAAGCAGAACTTTACTATGGGGTGGGTGCTGAATATCCTTACTTAAGCATATATTGGAAAAATGGGAAATTTCACCACGTGGTCCTGAGAGTTCGTCAAAGTTATAGTGATCCTAGCTGGGGTACCACAGATCCAAACGTCAATGCTGCGGATAAGTTCACACCTGATAAAGATTTGGAGTTTACATTCTGAACCAGCTCCATCCCAATGCAAGCTTGATAAAAGCTTTTGAGGAAACTAAGGACTTTTTAATCCTAGGTCATGAAGAGCCGGATGGTGATTGCGTGGGCAGCCAGATGGCTCTTACTCTTTTCCTAAGGCGAATGGGAAAAAATGTAGAGGCCATAAATAAGGGACCTTTTAAAAAACCCGAAATTAAAAAGTATGAATCATCCTTTCATGCCACCATAGAACCTTTACAAAAATCCTCAAAACCCTTGGTCGTCATCCTAGACTGTTCAACCCCCGACCGGCTAGGTGAGTCCATTTCATCGAAAATATCGGGCTTGAAAACTATGGTCATTGACCATCATGCCACTGGGTCGGAATTTGGGGATATACGGTACGTGGATAGTAAAGCAGTTTCCACGACACTTTTGATCTATCGGATTATGCTGGCACTGGAAGAAAAACCAGATCGAATGGAAGCTGAGTTTTTACTCTTGGGGTTGTGTACAGACACGGGTTTTTTTCGTCATCTGGAAGGGGGAAACGGTGAAGCCTTGCGACTGGCTGCGGACCTTAGCGATGTGGGATGCTCATTAAAATCAGTACACGCTCATCTCAACGGTGGCAAACTTCTGGAAAATCAAAAACTCATGGGCCTTGTCCTCAGTCGAACCGAAACATATTGGGATAATAAAGTTCTGGTTTCCTGGGAAGCTCAGGACGACCGAAGCCGGTTGGGGGCTGAAAACCGGGAGAGCGACAGCATCTACCAAACTCTCCAAGGGGTAGTCGGGAACGAAGTAGTCATTCTCCTGAGAGCTGAATCCGAAGGTAAAACCTCCGTGGGCCTTAGAAGTCGCAATCTTGTGGACGTGGCTCAATTGGCCAAAGATTTCGGTGGAGGAGGTCACATTCGAGCCTCCGGATTTATGGCTGAGATTCCCATGCTAGCCTTAAAAAAGCAACTCCTCAAAAAACTAGAAGTACACTTCATAAACTAATTATAGGAATAATTTCCATGTCCCGATTTTTAATTCTGTTAATCATGGTTGTTTTCCCTGGGAATCTCTGGGGTCAAGGGGCTCCTAAAAAACTATGGGAACCCGCAACTATTGGACCTTATTTATTGATGGATCCTCAAACTAAAGAGATATCGGTTCGATGGCACGTTTATCCGCCCATGGCGTCGGTGTTGGAATACGGGGAAACTCCGGATTTAGGAACCACAATTATCAGTCCGATGACGGCTTCTGCTCACCAGCTATCCCTTCCGGTGCTTCCCGGTGGAAAAACCCTATACTACAAAGTTCAAGGGGCGCAAGACTGGTCCCGGGTCTATGATGTTTCCCTAGGTGCCCTGGATAAAGACCAGTTGAATATTCTCCTCTTGGCGGATATGCAGGATGCGGGTGTCCTACAACCTGCAAGGCGATGGAAAGAAGTGGCCGATGCCGCTTTATTAAAGGCCCGGGAGATCAAAGCCTCCTTTCTCCTCATCCCCGGGGACATGACGGAAGATGATCACCTGGGTTATTGGAAATCCTATTTTGACAAAGGACAAGAGCTCCTAGCCCGTTATCCATCCATAACTGTCCCGGGTAACCACGATAGTCCCGCCGGTCAGGCCAGGGGTCGGGACTATACTAATTATCAGAATTTTTTTCCTGGATCCCTTTACTTTGGTTTTGAAGCTGGTCCCGGGGCTTTTTTGATGCTGAATACGGAAGCCACAGCCTTGGGAAACTTTGAGGATGATCTGGACCAAGTTAAATTTACTCAAAACTATTTGTCTAAGGTACAGGAGACCCCTTGGGTCCTTGCACTCTTTCATTACCCCCCTTACCACGCTCTGAACCGCCATCAAGTCGCTAACGAACTGACCCGGGGGTTTACCCCTTTCTTCGAGGGAATGGTAGATTGGGTTTTTACTGGCCATGTGCACGCTTACCAGAGAACCTTTCCCGTAAACTTTCCCGGGGTACAAGCCCCTGCAGGTTACGGCCGGAGTGCAGGAAAAGGTGTGGGCTATGTGGTTCTTCCCCCTGCGGGGAACTGGCCGGAACCCTATAGCCGTATGGATGCGTCATCCTTGGAAGGGACTTTAATGGCCTACCCCGTGAGGGAAGACGAAATCAAATTTAAAAAAACCTTATCAGAACTCGGCTTCCTTTCCCTACAACTGGAAAAGACCCGGATGAGTTTTGAAGTCTGGGGAATGGGAGACCTGTCCCAAAACCGAGAGGCCTCCATTCACTTGATCGAAAAAGTAGTTACGGAAAAATAATTTTTGGGTTACCTTTCTTAAATTAAAAAATTAATCCCATTCCGAATATCTTGGAAGTCATGGACGGCTCCCGAGCGAATATCCTTGAGTTGATAACCACCTTCGTCACGGAAAAATAGCACGAAGGGAATATCTTTTGACTCGGCGTATTTGAACTGGGGAGGGAGCTTTTTACACTCAAGAAACACTTCCGTGTTGATACCAGCCTGGCGAAAATCCTTCGCCAAAGCCTGATAAGCCGTGGCAAGTTCTTCTTTTTGATTCATAACCAGGACCTTCGTCAGACCTCTGCGGGGTTGTATTCTCCCCAATTCCTCCAAGGCTGCCAAAAGTCGATCTAAACC
>CAZUXL010000030.1:8158-30256 GCA_964624355.1 uncultured Spirochaetales bacterium | reverse complement strand
CAAAGTAGTCCATGGATCCCATATTCACCATTTTCAACTTTGAAAAATCCCCTCCGTCGGTTTCCATGAGGGCTTTGAGAACCGCTTCTTCCATGGGGCTTCCCCAACCTCCGTAGACCTTACCCTCAAAATCCTTGGGACGGAGGATGTTTTTTCCCACGGGGGAAGCAAAACCGGAGGTGTTGTTTTGGAGTACGGCGGCCAGGGCGATGACATCCTGTCCGGAGGCCCCTGAGAGGGTTACTTCTTCCTGGTAACTGTAAATAAATTGTGCTTTTTCTGAAAGCAAGGCTCCAACGGCACCGGTTTCAGGGGGGGTGAGAATCTGGACATGGAGACCCTCTTTCTGGAAATAGCCCAAATCCTGGGCTACAAATGCCCCGGTGTGATTTGTATTGATGGACCAGTCTAGCACCAGGTTTATCTGGTTAATTTCCGGGGCAGCGCAGGATCCTAGGATCAAAATTGATGTCCATAGCCATATATTTTTTTTCACTCTTCACTCCTATTTCTTTTGGAGAGCAATTTTTGCTCCCAGATTTCAAAAAATTTTATTATCAATAAGGTCACCAGACTAATTAGAACTACCGCTCCGTAGACAGCGGCGGGCTGAAAAGTGTCAATTTTCCTGATCATGTAATATCCCATTCCTTCCATGGGCCCCCCCATCATTTCCCCAAAAACTACCCCAACTACAGAATAGGCAGCAGCAACTTTTATTCCCCCGGCTAAAGCAGGTAAGGCCGAAGGAATTCTTAAAAACCGGTAAGTCACCAAAGTTTTAGCCCCCATATTACGAAACAGCTCCATCTTGTCCGGATCTGTTTGTTTTAATCCTTGGGCAAAACTCACGGCCACGGGAAAATAACAAACCAAGGCTGCAATTAACACCCGGGGAGTTTCTCCGAACCCCAGGAGTAAAAGTAGGAGGGGATAAATGAGAAAAGGCGGTAATGTTTGACTAATGGTGAGAAAAGGCCAGATATAGGGTTTGAACCTAGGAAATTTGTCCACCACAAAGGCCGTGACTAACCCTGATCCTATCCCCAGCAATAGACCCTGCCAAGTGAGCCAAAGGGTGAAGATTAGATGCTTCTGGATCAGGGGCCAATCCCTCACGAGGGCACTAAAAATCTTCCCAGGGGGGGGGAGGAGCGCAGTGGGATACAGGTTTAATCCGGCGGTGACTTCCCAGAAGGCCAGTAGACCGATCCAAAAAAGCCCTGGTCCCCAGCTTTTAGCGATATTTATAGATTTTTTCATCCATGGTTACCCCACCGGCCTTCATATCCACTTGGATCAAGGATAAAACTCTCCCTGCGCCTAGTTCAAAGCAAAGCAGGTGGGCTCTTTTGATTATATCAAAAATAGTATCCCAGTCGCCTTCCATGGTCGTTTCTGTGGGTCCCACGAGGTATTTAACCCCGGAGGCTTGGATGAGTTCAATCACTTTATCAACCACAGGATATATTTCTTCATCAGAAACCCGGGGCAAAATTTTGAGACTGATATTGAGGGGGGAAAAAAGGGAATTCATGGATACTTCCTCCGCCGGTACTAACCGGATCAGGTTTTTGGGTCGGCACACCTGTGTGTGCCCTCTCAGCCCAACGGGCTCCCCAGATCTAAGATCAAAGTATCCAAGGGTTGGAATTAAGTCAAGGCTATAACTTCACGGGAGCCGGTATACCCATGAGGTTTTGAAATAAAATTTCAAAAAATTGCCAAAGGGAAATATACCATGGAGTATGATCTCCTGATTTATCCGTGGTAATGGGACTGGAAAATATTTCCTTTCCCTGTAGACGATAGACCACCTCACCCAAAACCTTATCGGGATGCAAGGGGCCTTCAAATCTTAAAGGCATCCTGATCTCCACTTTCAATGCTGAAAGTTCCTGGGCAGAGAGAACAAATTGGGGAAGGTTTTTAAGTTGAACCACGGGGTACTCTTCAGTGGAATAAAAAACCCTCGGAACAGGCAAAGTCGGAGCCGGTAAGATTCGCAGCTCATATTTTTTGAAACCCCAATCCAATAGTTGACTGGCGGCCTTGGCCCTCACCCGGGTTCCTGCATCTGTGGTTCTTTCCCTGACTCCCAAAATCAAGGCAATAAGCCGGGTTTGTTCCTTTATGGCGGTGGTGGCGATATGGTATCCCGATTCCGGAAGATAACCGGTTTTTAAGCCATCTACCCCGGGATAGGTCCCCACAAGAAGATTCCGATTAAATTGTGTGATGGGTCTGGTGTGAAAGCCGGGTATTTTTTTACTAGGAAAAGTAAAACGTTTTAAATTATGGAGCTCCTTTAAAGCCTGGGGGAATTTACCCATATAAATTCTGCAGAATTCGGCGTATTCCCGAGCAGTGATCCGGGAACGGATATCCAAACCCGCAGGATCGTAAAATTTCAAGGATTTAAATCCCAAGGATTTTAAATTAAAGTCGATGGATCCCATGAAATTTGCTTTGGTCCCCCCGATCATGAGTGCGAGAGTTTCCGCTGCGTCATTTCCCGAGTCCACGGCCAATCCTTGCATAAGATCCCATAGACTCACGTTCATACCTTCTTCCAGGAACATGAGGGATGAGTCCGGACCCATGGCCTGAGCTGAGGTTTCCCTGGGAACTTTAAATAAGGAGTTTTTGGTAAACCGTCCTTCTTCCATGGCTTGCCAAGCCATGTAGAGCGTTATCATTTTAGTGAGACTGGCAGGTATAATTTCCTGTTCTGGGTTTTTTGACCATAGGATTCGACCGGAGGCCGCATCCATTAAAATTCCCGCTTCAAAGGACTGGGTACTCAGGGGCTGCTGTGCTCCGAGGTTCCAGGTCAATAAACTAAAGGTGAGACAAAGTAAAAATCGCATAGGTCAATTTACCCAATGTAGCGCCTTGGTTCAAGGTCGGGAAAGAAAGACTGCCGATAAATCAAACTATGAGCGCTGGACTTTCTTGGAATGAATGGTTAGGGGACTTGGGCGAATTCTGTGATGGAGAAAGGCGACTTGGGTTATCTTCAAGACTTTCGAAGTTACAAAGACCCGTCCATGTATGGAAAGAGGGAACTAGAACCCATTTTTACGTCCCCTATGCCCAAGGAGTGGGGGATCCCCTCATTATTTTAGCCCACTACGATGCGGTACCCGGATCTCCCGGAGCCAATGATAACGGTGCCAGTGTCTTTCACCTTTTAGATTTTCTCCGACGAAAACCCACTAATCTCCGTCCCCTTCATATTCTTTTTACCGATGGAGAGGAGTTAATGTCGGGACAGGGTTACAAAGACCAGGGGGTTTTTTCCCTGGGTTCCAGGTTTCAGAAGGAAGGATTGTCCCAAGGACTCTTCGTCGTTTTGGATATGACGGGGAAGGGTGATACCCTGGTTTTAGGTCGAGGGGGTGAGGAAGTTATAAAAAACCTTAAGGAAAAAATAGATGCAGAGCTCGTGGCAAGGGTGAAAAAAAACCGAATGGCTGGACTACGAGCCCTCAGCGCTCTGGATAGCCGGGGAATCTTAGAACTCCATACCCCTTTTTCCGACGATTTGGGGCTCCTGGGTTTGGGGATTCCCGCTCTCCAGATAAGCCTTCTTCCGAGAAAAGAAGCCCTGCATCTGAAACA
This sequence comes from uncultured Spirochaetales bacterium, assembly GCA_964624355.1. GTDB lineage: Bacteria > Spirochaetota > Spirochaetia > JABEVK01 > JABEVK01 > CAZUXL01. Next base: position 26,632 of record CAZUXL010000030.1, on the reverse strand, counting down.
AAATCCTAAAAGTAAACCTCCTGCGTGGGAAACCATGCATACACCAGACGATCTCCCTCAAACCTTGGAAAGAGAAAGTTGGATTATTATGCGTCGCCTCTTGGACCATCTCGCCCTCTCACCTATGGTATAATCATCCCGAAAACTCTGATATTGTTCACTGTGTCCTAGGAGGCCCCATGTTTACCCTTGCTATAAAAAAAACTATTTCCGATCTTTGGGAAAATTTTATCCCAACTTTGGTTATCAATTTGGTAGTCATCTTCCCATTCCTGTTGGGTTTTTCATTCACGACCATTAAAAGTTTTCCACAGGTTGCCATCATGGCTGTGGCCATGGGGGGAATAGTTATATCCCTTATTTTCCTGGGAGCGGCGGGTCCCTATTCCTGGGTCCTGGCGGATTATAGAAAAGCCAAAAAAGCAGACTTTTTTTCTTTTATGGCCCGGGGATTTGGAGATTTGTTCTGGTCTTACAGTATTTTTGCTTTTTTAGCCGCAGCGGTTTTGGTCGCCGTTCCCTTTTATTTGGAAAAGATGGGGGCTTCCGGTATTGTGGCTGCGGGTCTGGTTATCGCCACGGGGATTATTTTTGCCTTGGCATCCCCTTACTACCTCGCAGTTCGTTCACAAAAGAACCTGAAGGGAATTAAAGCCTATAAAGAAGCCTTCCGATTTCTTTTTCAGAATTTGGGTTATGGACTGATCATGGGTCTTATTCCCCTGTTAACCCTGATTCTGGCGGTCTCTGTGATGCAGTTCGTGGTTTTTCGAGATACCGCCACCTTGAATTATTTTACTAACATGGGATTTTCCCTGGTTTTTGGAATAGCCGTTTTCGTGGTGTTTTTTCTCCCCGGACCCGTAGGGTATTTGGTATTTTTTCAAAATTCCTACCGAATCCGCATTTTGGGTGATCAATATCGAATTGACCACCCCGATCACCAGGGATCACTGCCTTGGAAAGAAATCCTAGCCACAGAAATGGATCTTTTGAGCCAGAGAAAAACAAATCATCGATTTCGTCCCTGGCAGAATTAAGAGCCTCCAGGAGCCTCCTAGGACTTCGTCACTTTAGTATTTAAAACCGGAGCCAAAAATCCGAACAAGGCTCCGGTGATTCCCCCCATAATGTGGGCAAATTCACTGATATCGTTATTTTGTGTGGCGTTGATAAATTCTTTTCCTAAAAATAAAATGGTGACCACGATAAAAGTGAGGGGAATTTCCCCGGATTTAATATTGGTGAAACTGGCCATGAGGATCATCATAAAGACGATACCGCTGGCCCCCATCAAACCGGTGGAAAGAAACAAGGTATTTAAAATACCCGTGACCAAGGCGGTTATGACCATCATAAAAATCAAACTGCTGGATTGATATTTTTCCTCCAGGATGGGTCCCAAAAGCAAGATGAAGGTAAAATTTCCCACCAGATGTTCCCATCCCGAGTGCCCGAGAACGTGGGAGACGAGGCGAAAGTAATCCAAGGGAGCGGTGGGAGAAAAGCTCCCGGCCCCGGGAGCGGAAAAAAGGTATTCTGTGGAACCTTGCCCCAGGATAGTGGAAATGATTTGAATAACCGTAGCCATGAGAGCAAAGCTTAGGGTTACGGGGGCATTGTACTTTAATTTCATAAAAACTCCTAAATTTTATTATTTGTATTATGGTTAGAATTAGGGAAGGGAATAAAATTCCAGGGATAGGGGTCCGGGTTTATTCATTTCCTGGACCACAAGAGCGCCGCTTCCTTCGGGATTATTCCATAAATCCAGAAGCTGTAAACCCTGGAGGCGTACTTCCCCGTACCAAACACCACCGGCCAGCCTTTGATAGGTAAATCCTGATTTGCCCGAGGAAAAGAGATAAATACCTGTATTGGTTTCCAAGAGTTTATAAATTGTACCAGGGTCGTATTTCCACTGTTCGGGAAAGTTCAAGGCTGTCCAAACTTCCTTTTCCCATCGAAATATCAAGGGTTTTCCTTGAGAGTCGATGACTCCTGCTAGGGGCGTAGTACCAGGGGTATGCAAAAAAGCCTTGGGATTTTTAACCACGGGAAAGTTCATATTAGTCCAAAGTTTACCATCGAACTGCTGAATAAAGTACCAGCGATCCGGTCCGTGGGCTTCTTGGAAGACTGCCCAGATTCCCGTGTTTTTGACTCCGATAAAATACTGGGAGGACAGGGGGAGGGAATTCGGGGGCGCTGGCAATTCTTTTTGATTGGTCAGGTCCCTAATTTTCCACTGGGGCAGACCTTGGATTTGCCAGTAAGATCCATAAAGAATACCGTGGTAATTCGTTAATTGGACTTGACCACCCACATTGTCCCGGAAAATATTAATATTCTGCCAATCTGGGGAATTCCAAACATCCATCCGAAATTCGGGACCCAATTCTAAAGTTTTGGAAAAGCTGTAGAGGAGGGTGGGATGTTTGTCCACTCCCAAATCCCAGCTTTCCCAAGCTTCTATATTCCTATAGCTTCCTAAGTTTTCCCACATATCCTGGGTACTCCGATAGATTTTCAATCCCTGGGAGTCTTGAGCTCCTAGGAATATCCCTGAGGATGAGGGAACCACTTTTGCGCCCACTAAGGGCAGTAGGATATCCAACTTTCCCATCCATCCCAGTTCACCCCTATCCCGGCTCACCGGTGTTAATTCCTGTTTGAGTTGGGTCACCAGGGGGCCCCAGGCGGCCTTTCCATAATGAATCTGTCCTTGGGTTGCTCCCCCCTGGAGAAGGATCAGGTAGGTGCGGTCATTTTCCAGGGTCACGGTCCACTGTGTTAGAATTTGCCCTTCCTGTCCCCGGTTGCGGCTAATGAGGGTTCGGCCTTGCTTTTCCACTGCCCATATACCCACTTCTCCCACCGGGGGTGGGGTGGTCCAACTGAATTGATACACCCCGGATTCGGGAACTTTCAATTCCGTCATGCCTAAGGAGGTGAGATCCAGGGTTTGGGCCCCGAGAAAAGGGAACAATAAAATTAATAAGGGAAATAACCGCATGGTATTCATATCGGACGTCATACCTTTTCCCTCCAGCCCTGGCGATGGAGATCCAACCAATCCTGGGCTGTTTTTCTATGGACTTTTGATGCTTCCTGCCAGTGAAAGTAAGGGGTAGTGTAAAAATCTTCCCTCCCTTTCAAAGTGTCCCGCTTTAAAAAATTTTTCTTGTAGAGGAGCTCATCGGCGAGCCACATCACCTTATCAAATCCCTTGAACAGACTTTCGTCCTCCCAGTGGACTGAACCAGGCACCACTGCCTGTTCTATCCAGAGCTTTCTATTATAATGGGGCATTTCGCAGGTGATGATGAAATCCGCCATGCGGGATTCCGTATCGTCCCCGGCTCTCGCGGTTTTAAACAGATTTTCCCATTCATCCAAAATCCAATCTTCATCCACAAAATCTTTTTTTTGATAAGTACACAGGTAGCGGTATATCTTTTTTGCCGCTTCCCGGAACCGTTCCCGGTTGGATACCAGGGAGCTGATGAGCCTGCGATCGGTCCAAACCTGGTCGAAACGATCGGGATTACGTAGGGATTGGGCATGACCCACCGGCGGGATGGCGGAATTGGGTTCCGATTCATTCCAAATTTCCCTGAGGCCTGTAAAATTCTGGTGTGCCCAGGTATCGGCAAAGGTATGAAGGGCGATTCCGATCTGGTAGAGATTTCTGGATTTCAAGGCGGTAATTAACACATGTTTTGCGCCCAAACTCCCGGGGGTCACAGAGAATTCCTGGGTTTTTCCATCCTTACGAGGACTAGGAAGCGTATCCCCGTCTCCGGGGAAAAAATGGAAAGGAATATACACTTCCAGGGCGAACCTATCATCCCAGAAGCCAAAATTTTGAGTGGGCTGGGTGAGATAAGACCCTTGGGGGGTGGAAATTTCATAGGTGATTAGGTTATTGTCCACATATTGGCAAGAATACGCTAGGATTTGAGCTTCCGCATCAGAAAATCCCGCTTTTTGCGCCAAAAAATACGTGGTGTAATAATGGAACTCCAAATTCATGAAAATATACTCCTTACCAAATCCCCTGACGGGTCTTCTTTTTGATATAGATCTGACCCTGTACCGACATCAAGAATATTACGACTCCCAAATCACCAATCAGATTAAACTTCTGGCTCATCAACGGGATCAAAGCCCTGGGGAAATGGAAAAAGAAATCCATCTCTGGGACCAGGAATATCAAAAGACCCATGGGGGGAAAAAAACATCCTTTGGAAATATACTCCATGGACTCTACGGTGTCACCATCCAAGAGTCCGCAGCCCTGAGGTTGGAGGCCCTTCGGCCTGAAGATTACCTGGTTAAGGATAATCTTCTCCGGAAAACGCTTAAGCTGCTTAAAAAACGCTGGAATATCTGGGCTTTAACCAACAACGCCGGAGAAATCGGTCTACGAACATTAAGGGTCTTGGGTGTGGAGGACCTTTTTCCCGGGGTGACAGGCCTGGAGCATTCCGGATTCTCCAAACCCAGTCCCCAGCCTTTTTTAAAGGCCTTAGAAATGGCAGGATTTGTAAAAGAGAATACTTTGTCTATTGGGGATAGGTACGATGTGGACATCGCCATTCCCTTGGAGTTGGGAATGGGGGGAATCCTGGTGGAAACCATGGAGGATGTTTACAATTTACCCGAGGTTCTTACTTGAACGAGTTTTTCACGCACTGAAAATACACCGCAGTCCTTTTGCAAGAGGCTCACTTCTTAGGGAAATCATAATAGACCCACTGCTGAGCCAGGCTATGAAAACCTTGCTGCTGAACTTTTTCCAGGTTTTTCTCCCAATCGTCCCCGTAATGCATCAACACAATTTTTTTTCTGATGGATTCTGGAAGCTCTTTGAGCTCTTCTATGGAGGCATGAACGCCCCCGGGGGGGAAAAACTGACAGTCGTGGAAAATATAGTCCAGATTAAATTTTTTATCGAAACTTAAAAGTAGATCCGGATCATATTTCGTATCCCCGGTGAAAAGGATCCTGTCATCGATCACCAGTCCAGTGGACCAGGAACTTTCGACCCAGGATGGGGCGTTTCCCGGTATATGCATGGTTCGAAAAGCTTTACAATTAATGCCGCCCACTTCAAATTCATAGGTTTCCCGGGGATAATTAGGCAACCAACGGAGTCTATGAACCGTCCACATATCCCCAAAGGTCAAATGTCGCCCTTCCTCCTCCTCATTGAAGGAAGATCCACCCCGGAGACTCATATCCCAAAGCATGTGTTGATAGGTTTCCGTGATGTAGATATTGGGCTTAGTCCGGCTCATATACCGGGACATGAGCATCACCTCTTCCAAACCGCCCACGTGGTCCGCATGGCTATGGGTAACAAAGTAGTTTTTAAGACTGGTGATGGGAGTTCCTAACTCATAAAAAGCCTGGGGAGTCTTGGTTCCCATGTCCACCATCAGGTGATCGTTTCCTTTTACTATCAGGAGATTCGTCTGATAATGCCGTTTGGAAAATGCACTTCCCACGCCCACGAAAAAGAGGCTCAACTGACCATCATTGGTCAAGGAAAGTTTATTTGCCGTTAATCCACGAATTATCATTTCCATATTATTAATTTTATCGGTAGTTTTGGGTGAATTCTTGCCAGTTCTCATTATTTAAGATATTAAAGCTTGGGAAAGGGATTTGCAATGTCTTTTTTGAAACCAGTGACAAAGTATGAGGTTTTACCAGTATGAACGATGAAAATGACACCTTATGGATTCAGCATAAGATCCAAATGTTTAAAAATGAGATGAAAAAGGTCCTGGTGGGTCAGGACGAGTTGGTGGAAGGTCTTCTGGTGGCCTTGATCTGTGGACAGCACGTGCTTATTGAAGGGGTTCCGGGGTTGGCCAAGACCCTGACGGTGAAAACCTTGGCCAAGACCTTAGGTTTGGGTTTCCAGCGCATTCAATTTACCCCCGATCTTTTACCTTCGGATCTTTTGGGGACCCAAATTTTCCATCCCCAGAAGGGGGACTTTGCCATCAAAAAAGGGCCTATTTTCACCTCCATCTTATTGGCAGATGAAATTAACCGGGCTCCAGCCAAGGTTCAATCCGCCCTCCTGGAGGCCATGGAAGAAAGGCAGGTCACCTTGGGAGAGGAAACCTTTCCCCTTCCGAGACCATTTTTGGTTCTAGCTACCCAAAATCCCATAGAGCAGGAGGGGACCTATAGTCTTCCAGAGGCTCAGCTGGATCGATTTATGCTTAAAATTCACGTGGATTACCCCACCAGAGATCAAGAGCTCAATATATTGCGACAGAAAAAAACCCAGACCCAAGAACCGGAGCAGGTTTTTAACCTGGAGGATTTAGACCGGCTTCATTCTTTAGCTACTCAGGTTCACGTGGATCCCCTTTTGGAGGAATTTATTGTGGATCTGGTGCGCTCATCCCGGGATTCTAAACCCCTGGGGTTGGATAATTACCTCAGGTGGGGAGCCGGTCCTCGCGCGGTTTATTTTCTCCTTTGGGCGGCCCGGGCTAAAGCCCTGATTGAAGGGAGAAATTTTGTCTTGCCCGAGGATTTAAAAGCCTTGGCACCGGGGATTCTTCGGCATCGGCTCCTTTTAAGTTATGAAGCCTTGGCCGACGGTAAAACTCCCGATGACTTGGTTAGAGCCTTACTTGCGGGGGTTCCTGCACCGTGATGGAGGAAAAGCTTCGCCAGAAACTCCGTTCTCTGGAAATTAAGGCTCGGCAGCTGGCGGATAATCGTTTAGTGGGGGAATGGAAGAGTAACGTCCTGGGACAAGGTTTGGAATTTCGGGATCTGCGGGATTATGTCCCCGGGGACGATATCCGTAGGCTGGATTGGAAGGCTACAGCTCGTACTGGGAAACCCCAGCTTCGGCAGTTTCAGGAAGAACGGCAACAAACCATTCATCTGGGATTAGATCTTTCCGCTTCCATGGATTTCGGAGACAAACTACAGTACTCCCGGGAGCTTTTAACCTTGATTGGTTGGACAGCCGTTCTACAAAAAGATAGATTCGCCTTAACGGGATTTACCGATAAAATAGAATTTTCCCGATCACCCAGCCGAGGGGAAGCCCAGTTATGGAGTTCCCTCCAGGATATATTTAGTCATGAAACCCAAAGTAAGAAAACAAGTTTCAAATCCCTTTGGCGTCACTTCTTTCAAATTCTTAATCATAAAAGCACGGTGATTGTAATTTCCGATTTTTATGGAGACCCCGACCTGCCTTCCCTTAAAGCTTTGGCACAGCGCCACGATCTGTGGATTATTCACATCACTGATCCCCGGGAATTCGCCCAGGGCGGGCTGGTAAACCTTATGGATTCTGAGACTGGGGAAAAAAAATGGGTGGATACTTCTCAAAAAAAGGAAAATCATCGGATGGGATTTATGAGCGAAGAAGAAAGAATTCGATTTTCCTTGGAAATTCGCCGTGGTGGGGGGTGGTACGCCCATTTCCCCGTCACCAGAGATCCCTTTTCAGGTTTGATGGAATTCCTCAAAACCCGGGAGAGACTTTTACATGTTTAAGGTCAGCACAATATTTGTACCTGTCCTGGTTTTATTATCCTGCTCTGGTTTGTATCCTCCGACTGTTACCACTGGCCACTGGTCTGGCAACGTCAGGGAACATCCCGTGTCGCTCCAGTGGACTCCCTCAGAGCCTAGGATTGGGGATAGGGTAATTCTAAAAGTCACCACAGACTTGGTGAGTCTCGATCCCTATCCGGAGTTGGGAATTATGGTGGCACGAAATCCAGGGGCATACCATTATCTTTACTTAGCCAAAGTGGAAGGGGATTTTATTCCCGAAGGTTGGCCGGAAAAACTTTGGACCCTGGGGAAGGAAGAAAATTTCCCAGCGGGTTGGGTGGAAAAAACCTATGGGGATCTTTTTACGTCTCCAAACTACTTTCCATGGATTTTTGGGGGGATTGTACTTTTAGGTATACTTTTGTTTCTTCCCTTTCTGTTTAAAAAAAAGTCGGTTGTACCCGCTTCTGTGGGTTTTCTAAAACCCTTGGAAAATTTCAAGGCTAGACTCCATTCTTTGGATCCCCAGGGACTGCGAGAACTTTATGTTTTCTTGGAGAATGTTTGGCAGGAATCTGAGCCTCCAGGGAACGTTCTGTCCCAAGCTTGGTTTTTTGAACCGGGGATGAGTTGGGAGACCTTAAAATTAGAGTTTGAGCACCGTCGTAAAAGGCTTTTTTATACTGCTGAGGGACTGGGATGGGAAGAGGCTGAAAAAGACTTGGATACTCTCATCTTTAAAGAGAGAGGGAAAAATGTTTAGGTATCCATGGTTGTTTTCTCTATTTATACCCCTCATTATCCATGGAATTCATCTTTTCCGAAACAAAAAAGGATATAGTTTTCCTTCTCTTAAAACTCGTTTAAGGGGGAAAGCCTCCTGGAGACGATTATTTTGGTGGGTGCCGGAATTTTGGACCTTGGTGACTTTTGGGGTAATTATTTTCCTTTTAGCCGGCCCAGAAAGACCGGTCACCCCTGAAGAAAATCAGTCCCAGGGATTGGCCATGGCCATAGTCTTAGACCGGTCTGGATCCATGGGGGTTACACTGGAAAATCCATCAGACGTCACCCGTTTCGATGCAGTGAAGGGTGTTTTAAAGGACTTTTTATCTCGCCGTACTGGTGATGGGATTGCACTGCTTTCCTTTGCCCTTTATCCCGAAACCCACACACCTCTTACGAACAATCCAGAAATAATCCAAGGCTTTTTATCCTTGATCCCCCTGGCTGTGAGTGAGTCCGAGAGTGGAACCGCCATGGGTGACGCCCTAGTCTTAGCCGCTGCCCGCCTAAAGGAAGGACGAAGTGAAGGGGCTAAAACCCCCGGGGTCGTCCTTCTTTTAACCGATGGTCGTCAAAATGCGGGGAAAAGTACCCCTGAAGAAGGAGCTAAGATTCTTGCTTCCCTGGGGATCAAATTGTACGCCATAGGTTTAGGGGGGAAGGGATATTACGAGCAGTCGGGACCATTTGGACCCGTACTCACCGGGCAGGTGGTGGATTTGGATGTTCCTGGACTAAGAGCCATCTCCCGGTTGACCGGGGGAGATTTTTTCCAAGCCGATGATCCGGGGCAATTGGATCAACTTCTTAAAAAGCTGGAAACGGGGGAGTTGGCCCGATTACAATCTTTAGTCATCACGCCAAAAACCCTTAACCTGGAAATCGGACTCTGGATTTTAAGTCTATTGTTATTATCCAGCCCCTTAATAAAGTTTTTTATCTTAAAGCGGGGGATCGATTGAAGTTTCTTCATCCTGAAATATTATTTTTGCTCCCCTTCGGTTTTGCTCTGGGACTAATCCTACGATTGGGCTTGGAGAGAGGGTTCGTCAGGACCCAGGTATGGAATCCTAAGGCCGTATTTCACGGATCCTTAATGCGTCCGGTGATCTGGGGGATTATGGGACTACTTTTAGTTTTGGCTCTAGCGCGACCTGTTTGGGATCCTCAAGGGGTGGAGTCGAAGGGGCTGGGACAAAAGGTTCTCTTTTTGGTGGATGTTTCCCAATCCATGCTTTCTCCCGACGTACTTCCTAATCGTCTAGACGCCACGAAAGAAGCCCTACTTCGGTTGATTCCCGATTTGGAATCTGATCAAGCCGGGGTTGTGGTTTTTGCCGGGACCTCGGTGGTGAGAAGTCCTTTAACCCGGGATAAAGCTTTTTTGAGCCAGGTGATCCGGGGGATTAATACAAACTTAGCATCCCGAGGGGGAACTCTCCTGGGAGATGCCTTGAGGCAAGTCGAAAGATCCTTTGTGACCGATGGTTCTCCTGGTACCCTATGGCTTTTTACCGACGGGGGGGATCAAGAAAGTTTTCCCTTGGAAGCGGCAAAGAGTTTGGGAAGTAAAGGGTGGCGTATCTTGATTTGGGGGTTAGGAACAGAGGCCGGGGCAGCGGTACCCCAGAGGGATGTAACCTCCAGTCTAAATCGAGAACTCCTGAAATCCCTGGTCGAAGTCACACCGGAAGGGGCCTACTTTGAAGGGGATCCAGAAAATTTTCCCAAGACCTACCGAGCTCATCGGTGGAATAATACCACTTCCGCCGTTCACGACCGGGTCTATCAGGAAGGATCCTATTATATTCTCTGGTTAATTTTCCTATTGTTTGCCTTTGATTCAGTCTGCCTGAGGAAAAGGAGACTTATCCCATGAAGTTAGTATTCCTTTTATTTTTCGTCCCTCTAGGGTTTTTCGGTTGTACCCCTGAATTTCCAGAGATGCTTAAAAACCCTGAAACGGCATTGACTGATGAAGGTGTGCAATTTTTAAAAGATAAAGTAGAGGCTGCTGTATCCTTGGAAGAAAAAGCCCGGTGGTTATTTTTACTCGGTGATACCTTTTATAAAAGATCCCAGAAAACCCCGTCACCATCTCCTGAAATGGATGATAATCCAGAAGTTCCCATGGATCCGGGGAAGGAAAGACTTTTAGCCCAGGGCGCTTTTCTTCGAATTTTGGAACTGGAATCCGGTTTAGAGCCAGAGGCTAGGCACAATCTAGCTATTTTATTTAAAGAAGAACAACAGGAACAGGATAAGAACCAGGATAAAAAAGACCAAGAGCAGGGTGAAAACGAGGATCAAAATCAGGATCAGGATCAGAAAAAGTCCGAGGAACAGTCACAAGAAAATAATTCCACAGAACCCAAGGATATTTCTTCTCTCGTGAAGGATCGACCAGAGGACGAAAAACGAATGGAAGAATTAATGGTTCAAGAGAATAAAAAACAATGGCAGAGACAACAGCAGACCCCAGGAAATGTCGGGGCCGTTCAAAAGGATTGGTGATGAAAAAGTCAATTATTCTACTTTTGTTTATGACCGTGGGTACCCTCTGGTCCCAAGATGCCGGTGTAAATTGGAACTTGTCCAGTAACCGGGTTGCCTTGGGACAACCTGTTCGGGTTACCTTAAAAGTCCATGGAACCGATCAGGTTCAGTTACCGGAACTAAACCAAAACGGGTTAGTGGTTTCTCTTCTAGGATCGGCACCGGAAAGATCCACCTCCATGATCACCATTAACGGAAAGACCACTACCAAAAATATTGTGGGTTATCAAGCGGTTTGGTCCCTGCGGGGAGACAAGGCCGGAACTTATCGTTTAAATGGATATAAAGTTCTTATGGATGGTAAGGAGACTCTACTACCAGATTTAACATGGGTAGTGGAACCCTCCCAAACCTCCCGGGATTTTCTTTTAAAACAGAGTGTGGATTCCTCAGATTTGGTGCCGGGCTTGGATTTTGTCTATGGTGTAAAATGGTTTCTTGGGGAAACCGCCCAAGATCCCAGGTTTATCCTTCCCCTTATGGAAAGTCCAGACTTTCAATGGTTGGAGACCCCAGAGCCCACAGGGGGCGATCCCGTGGTTTTAGAGTACCTAGGACGGAAAATCTATGGTGAAAAGTCCGCAGAAATCCTGGATGGGCGACAATTTACCGTCATTTCCTTTTCCTTTCATCTTAGAACCCTCAAACCAGGGATATGGGACTTGGGAAATACCGCCTTGAGTTTTCAAGGGGCCACGGGGTATCAGGAATTCTTTGACTTTTTTGGTGAGAAAAAACGTCAGCCTATTTTTGGACCCATGAGCATCCCCGCAAATCCCCTCACTTTACAGGTTCGGGATTTCCCCGAGGAGGGAAGACCTCCGGTCTTTTCAGGTCTTATTGGGAATTTGGATCTTTCCTGGGAAATCCCAGCCGGTAGTTATCAAGTGGGAGAATCAATTCCCTTGAAACTACGGCTGAAAGGATTACTCAACAAACCTAACCTGGATTTAGATTCCATGATTTCATCTGCTTACCAAGGGTCCTCCTTCCAAATTACCGGAGGTGAGCCTTTAGAGGAGGGGGGGAGAAGTTATAGTCTGAGGGTAAATAAACCTGGGAAACAGACCATGCCTGGGATAAAACTTAACTATTACGATCCTCAAAAAAGATCCTACCAATGGGCACGGACTACGGATTTAACTTTGGAAATTATCGGAACAAATTCAACCGATCTCCCCCAGGATGACAGTTCTCAGGTCTTTATGGGGTATTGGGCACCTTTGGAATCCTTGGTCCCAAGACAACCCTATATCTGGCTTTTTATTTTACTTCCCCTCATATCCCTAAGTTGGTATTTGGGTGCATTGGCATACACTTCCCCCTTTTTCCAGGGACTGCGGGAGAGACGTAGGTGGAATAGACTTTTAACTTTAGATCTCAAGGGAACTGGGCGAGACATGGTTTTATTAGGACGAAGTCGTTTGAGGCTCCTCGTAGAGGAATCGAAAATGATTAAAAATTTAAAAGCTAGCAAGGCAACCTTATTAAATCAGGAATTGGTTATCTGGGAAAATTCCCTTTTTAGTCCTGAAGCCCCGCTTTGGAATCCGGAAAGCCGATGGTCGGACTTAACAAAAGAGGTCAAATTTTAAATGAATAAAATACTTATACTTATATTTTTGAGTGGGGGAATAGGTGGTGGTTTAATTTTTGCTGACCCATGGGAAAATTTCCGCTTGGGTGTGGAAAATTTAAATCCCCAAACTAAGGAGGTTTCCCATGAGTACTTCGCTAAAGCTGCCCTAGAATGGGAAGTCATGGAATCCTCGGGAATTAGTAAATATAACGCCGGAACCAGTTGGGCCCTCGCCGGGGATTATCGGGAAGCGGTAAAGAATTTGAGATCTTATTTAAGAGAAAATCCATTTTCTTGGGAAGCCAAAGATAATTTAGAAAGGGTTCGCAGGGATGGGGCCTTGGTAGATCCGGGATGGGATGTGAACTGGAAAACTCTTGTACTCTGGATAATGGGTTTAACAGTAATTGGTGCACTTTCGATTTTCCTACTTCGTCAGGGTTACTTAGTAATAATAGGAAAGAACTCAAAACCAAAAGACTGGATTTTATTCCTGTCATTTTTAGGGGTCATAGGGTTGGGATTTATAGGATTGCTAAGTTGGGTTCCTGATGTGCGTATCCTCGGTTCCTCTACTTCTCCGCGAAAAGGGGACGGGGAGTTTTATGAAGCCCTGGGTGAGCCCTGGAAACCAGGACAGGAATTGTTTGTTTTAGATGAAAGATCGGGGTGGATTAGAGTAAAAGCCGGCACTCGGGAAGGTTGGGTGCCGGAGAATATTTTAATTTCTTATTGACTTGGGGTGCTTCGGGCTCGAAAAGTTAACAGAAAATCAACCTTTTCGGGCTGCTTCGAACTTCTTTTCCGCTTCTAACAAAAGTTTCATATGTTCACCCTGATCACAGCTGGAAAAGCGTTTAATAAAATCCCCTTCTCGGAGGATCCCATTGAGCTTGGCTAAGGTTCTCAGGTGGAGGGTTTCGCTGTCGGAGATCAGGAGGAAAAATAAATGGGTGGCGTGGCCGTCCATGGAGTCATAGTCTGTTCCTTCGGGGCATATCCCGATCACCAGCCGAGGTCCACCGCCGGGGTTTTCTTTTGGATGCCTCAAATGAGGAATGGCGACACCACGACCAATACCGGTACTTACCATTTTCTCCCGAGCGAGAAGCTTTCGCAGAAAGTCCTCCTTATCATCCACCACTTCCATTTCCACCAAAGGTTCCACCAGCTGGTTGAGAATATCCTTTTTGGTCCCGGGTTTTAGGTTTGTGAGGATGAGCTCTTCAGAAAGAATACGGGAAAAAGGTATGAGACCCTCGGGAGATTCGAGGATACGTGCAAGATCATTTTGGGGAACCACATTCATCCGGGAAATGAGCCAGTCATCGATCATGCTTTTCATGAACCGCCACTGGGAGGCAACTTTTGTACAGGGTATTTCGTTACGAATGATCATCCGCGAAACGGTCTTCTCCGCAATTTTCAGATAAGCAGCGACTTCCGAAAGGGTCATGATTTCGGTATCGATTTGGTCTCCCATGGCATATTCCTTCTATAAGAGTCTATTATAGTCCATTATCTTCTGTTGTCAATCCCGAATTATTTGAGTTGACAGGTCAGGGGTCTAGGGCTAAATTGTTCTTATGCAGAGAAACGCAAATGATCTTCCCCTGGAAGAAGTGGCCAGGGCTTTAGCCAGGTGTGATGATCCTCAGATTATTCATGAATTTCTGTTGAGTTGGTTCACTTTGAGGGAAGTTTCGGATATGCAGTCCCGTTGGCGACTGGTTCAAGATTTGCTTAAGGGACATTCCCAACGAAAGATTGCCCAGGATTTGGGGGTTTCCCTGTGCAAAATTACCCGGGGAAGCAAAGAACTAAAAAAGGTAGATTCAGCCTTTAAAAAAATGCTCGATCTTTCCTTCGGGCCTTAGGGTGATGTGGTAGTCCAGCATCTTATCATCCTGAAAGAAAAACTTCCCACTGACAAAATGACCCTCCAAGGCCCGAGGGAGCCAGTGCTGGTCATCTTCCCACATTTTATCCCAAGGAATCTCGCTGATAGGACACCAAAAAGGTATGGCTTCATCGGTTTCATAGGGAACACCCTGGAATTGGAAGGCAAAAAAGACACGGCCGTAGAGATTAAATCCGTCCTGAAAAGCAAATAGGAGTTCCGTGACTTCCTTTAGCCCCCATACCCTCATACCGGTTTCTTCGAGAGTTTCCCGGATGGCTGCCTGTTCATAGGTTTCACCTGGTTCCAATCTTCCCCCCGGTGCGTTGATTTTTCCCTTCCCCAGTCCTCTTTTTTTATGAATAAGTAGGACATCCTTGTCACGGAAAAGAAAGAGAAGTACCGCTTTTTCTGCAGGGTTCCAGGCGCTCCAATCCAGAGCCATCAATTAATCTCCTCTATGAGGAGATTTGGGGATGGAAATCCCCCGGTGGTGAAATCATAAAGCTCTTCGGGGTAATCATCTTGGATTAAATATAAAAGCTTTTCACCCGCCTTCAAGGATGGAAAACCTTCTTTCACCAGGGAAATAGATTTTTCCATGATGGTTTCTCCAACCTTGGTGACCCAGATTAACTTAAACATTAATTTTTGAATGGGCTTTACCCCCCTATTTTGGGCCTCCAATAAAAGGGAAGGTTTCCAGGATGAAAAGGCTTTTTCCCACTTCAAGTCCTGGATAATGAAGCCGGGATCAAATTCCCCTAGGGGAATGGCGGTAGTGGGAATCAAAGGGGTTCCCGGTCCTGGGGGCGGGGATATTCTTTGGCTGGGGTATAGTTCCAGGAAAACTTGGGATGCTCCTTGGAGATTCTCTTCGGTGAGTAAAAAATCTTTTCGAAACGGAAGGTGAAAGCCACCCCCCGAAGGTGCGGAAATCCCATCGGTAAGGGACCATTTTCGCTGGGATAAAACATTACCTTGGGTATCTTTTAAAGAGGCCTGAATATCCAGGTTTTGATAATAGGTGTCCCCGGTTTTTAAGGTGCCGCTGATGGATAGAATTTGGGTCTCAGGGAAAATATTCAAAGCTGAGGCTGCTTCTTTTATGGTCGTCCCGGAAAGGGAGGGGTACATGATGGTGGGTAAGGCTCTTGTTTGTCCCGTGGGGGAGGGGGGAGGAGTTTTATCGGGGGGGGGATTCACCCAAGGACCCAGGAGCGGTAAGAGTAGTAAAACACCGGTCAGGATACCTGCGGAAATCATCCCAGCTCCCAGATACTTTCTGAGTTTGGGATCGATCCCTTTCCAGACGTTCCCATTTTTTAAGTAGGTTATTCTTAATTTGTAGGCTGTTTTTTTTTCTAAAAAGAGTGGGGAATTCAAGGGTTCCAGAGCGTCAAAAACTTTCTGGTGAAAATCCAAATCCCGAGGACTCAAGGACCACCCTTGGTCCCATATTTCCAAAGCTTTATCCTGGAATCCCTCGTCCCAGAGCTTCCAACCCCGCTTTTGAGATTTGAAGGCCAATTCCTCCACCAATACCAGGTCATCGTCGGAGATCGTCCATATTTCCTGCCAGGCTTTGAGATCCGAAGGGGTGGGCGGACGGGAATCCTTCCACCCTTTCAGGAGGTCCATATAACCCCGCAGGCGCTCTGAATGAGTCTTCATTGGCCTTCTTTATTTTCGGGAAAGCTCTGTCTAGGAACCTTAGTTTTCATGACCGAAACTTTTTCCAATAACCAACGGCCTAAACTTTCAGCGTTTTCTGGTGTCATAACCACACCCACAAGAGCATCTCTTATGATATAATTAGTCTGGGGTGATCTGCTAATCTCCGGACCAAGTCCATCGGGTGTGGCCATATAGGCGATTTCTTCCGGTACGTCCGCATGTTCAAAAAAGAGATCAAACATGATTTCGCCCCGGGGTGTGGGACCTCCCCAAGCGCCGTTGGCGACGAGGACCCGGTATTCTGGGTCTCTTTCAAAACGAAAGGATATTTCTTTGTCCAATATTTTTTCCTTGCCTACAAACTACCATTTGAAGGAAGGAAACGCAAGGTTAATAGAAAAGGAGGTGGTCTTAATGGAACTGATAATTTTTTATTCCCAAGACCAGATTTCTACCTTGGAAGAGGTGGCCCTTAATCTTTCTTTTAATCAAATTTCCTTCATTCCACAGATAGTCCCTGAGATCTGGAATATCGCCCAATCTAGGGATCTCGCACCCCTGATGTCCCGTTACGCCCATTCGCTTTTTTTATTGGACCAGAAAGTGTGGAATTCTCCATTTTTTTCCTTTGCAGCGGGCTACGCCTTTGGTAAACATGTAAGTACGACTTTACTTGTCCTTCCCGGCTTGAAGGTTCCTCAAGAATGGCCGGAAAACGCCCATATTTTTGAAGATGTGGATACTTTGGTGGTCTACTACAACTACGAATACAAAAACTACCACCATTTGCTTAAACAACTTTGGGCAAAAAAGGAGCTGGAACTCAGGGGAAAAGAAGTAAGCAGTTACGCCCTTATCGAGGCGGTGGAAGAGGGGGATTCTCTCACTCTTTCCTTGTTTCTCGATGCGGGATACTCTCCGGATTTCACTAATAAAAAAGGAGTCCCCCTGCTTTGTATTGCGGTGAGGAAAAATCATCCGTCTGTGGTCCGGGAATTGGTGGAGGCTGGAGCTTCTTTGGATTTCCAGAGCAGGGATAGGGGAAATACCCCCCTGATGGATGCGGCAGCGGAGGGGCATGAAGCCATGGTTTCCCTGCTTTTGGAAAAGGGAGCAGGGGTGGATACGGTGAGCAAGTCGGGACAAACTGCCCTTATTCTGGCCACCGGCCAAGGGCAGGTAAATATTTGCAAACTCCTATTGCATGCGGGAGCCGACCCTGGTAAACCGGATCTTTTGGGTATGAGTGCCTTTCTTTATGCCGGGCTTTTTAAAAATAAGGAACTTAAATCCCTGTATGAAGGTCTGGAAACCAAGTCATAGAAGTCCGACTTCTCTTAAGGCGTTGGGGTTTCTATCTGCTGCAATTCCCGTAAGGTCTTTTGAAGTTCCTGTACATCTTTCGCAATTTGTAGCTGTTCTTGGGCTGGGTTGAATTGGGGATTCAAAATGAGGGATTGTTCCAGGGCCTCGATGGCTTCGGTCAGACTTCCCTTGGCATAGAATTCCAAGCCTTGGAGATAGAGACTTCTCGCCCTCTCTTCCGTATCTCTTCTTCCCAGGTCCCCCAAATTAAATTTCGCCTCCAGGGAAAACCTGTCAAAAATTTCTGCTTTGGAAGTAAGATCCAGGGAATAATTTACATTGAAGGTGACACTTTCCCAGGCTATGCTGGTCCCGGCGGATATGCGGGGTCTACCGGTTTTGAATTGAATTCCCCCTTGGAGACTGAAAAAACTAGTTATGACCAAATCCATTCCCACACTCACATGGGGTTTTTCTGCGGTGGATCCTCCTATCGAGAAACTACCGAAATTACCCAGACTAAAATCTTTTGAAAGGACAATGGGAAGGGTCCCATCCACCGCCAAAGTCAGGGGTCTGATGGGATTGTAGGCCATACCGAGGATCAGAGCTGAAGGAAGAGGATCCCCTTGGACCGGTAAACCAAGATTCCGTAGGGTCGCTCCAAAGGATAAATTCCGCGTCCGGGATGGGTAGAATTTTAAAAAATTAAATTTGGTCATCACCCCTAGATCCGCCATAAGCGAAAAGGCGGACTGATTTGAATAAATCACATCCGGAACACCGCGGTAGGCCATTTTTAAATTGCCCCCCAGGGTTATTCCGCTAAAATAGTAATTGCTGAAGAGATTTATGGAAAGGTTGGCGGTCCCCACGACTTCACGGTACTCACCCTTGGCTACTTTCCCGTTGTTTTCTTCCCGTTCTCCCCAGGAATCTATGGAGGTCAGGGGAAGGTGTAAATATTTAGCGCCGAATCCAATGCCGAAGTCCCGGTAACGGATGGTATAGATCATACTTTCCAAGGAAGAATTATATATCCAGTCGTTGTGGAGAATGGAAAGTTCCGTATCCTGGAGAAGGGCGCTGCCGGCGGGATTGGCTTCCAAATAACCGGAATCCT
>CAZUXL010000030.1:0-8148 GCA_964624355.1 uncultured Spirochaetales bacterium | reverse complement strand
CGGCTGTGTAGGCCGTTCCCATACTCTGATAGATCCCACCGGTGGGCAAGACTAATGTTATAAACGTGGTGAGTCCTGCGTTGGGATCCACCCCGGCCCACTCGGAAAACTTGGCGTACCAATCCTCCAGGCCCTGGGAGGCGACCGAAACCGGAGAAAGTGTTAAAATCAGGCCAAGAATTATTCTTCGCATCCATATCATTATAATATCAAGTAGGTAATTATTCTATCGGCCCTGGCAGACCGATAATAAAATAAATATGTTATTTAGGTTCAGGCGGCTATTTACCTTCATTTTCCTCCTCCTTTTTAGCCTCTGCGGCCTTTTTGCTGGGGGTGCGCAGGAGGATCGTCTGGAAACCGCTAAAAAGCTTATGGCTTTAAAAGATTATAATGCAGCCGTGGAAATCCTCAAACAGCTGAGTATTGATGATCCTGATCGATTTGAACAAGCGGAGCAACTTCTGTGGGAAATCCGAAATATTCAATCTTTAAGCGTAGAAAAAACAAAACAATCCATTGAAGCCATAAAAAAGGGAGATCTAGAGGGAGCTTTGGCTTTGATGAATGAGTCAGAATCCATGATACCCAATCCCAATGCCTCCACGGCCAAAGACCAAAAGAATCTTAAAAAGACCATCAATTTCCGGGTTTCCCTGGCTCGTTTTAATGCGCTCATGGCGGATGCTAAAGCATTTATGGATAGGCAGGCTTGGGGGCAGGCGGCCCAAAAGTATTTGGAAGGGTATAACTTCCATCGGGAAGATTTCAATGAGGCGGAATACGGGAATATTTTGAAAGCCCAGGTACTGTCATCTTTGACGGATCTGGAAGCAGCGGCAAATACTTTTATTTCCCAGGAGGCGGAGTTCCGTAAAATCTTACAACAGGGAATCGCCCTTATTTCATCCACTTCCTCCGGAGAAATGAACCAGAAAATGGTTCCTTTATTGGATACTTGGAAATCCCTGGCCAATTTGAAAACACGGATCTTTAAAAGTGCCCAGGTCTTTAAAAGCCAGTACAACCTGGTGGTTCAGGCGAAGGGAATCGACAATAAAGACCTTTTCTTGGACTATAACGTAAATGTAACCCGGGGACGCCTGGGAGTAAATTGGGAAGAAGGTCTGTATAAATCCCTGGATATGTTCTGGTCCCAGGGGATGACACAGTGGAGTGACGGATTCAAAAAGCGTCTGGAAGAGGCCTTTTCACTGGCGGAATCTTCGTGGAATCAAGGGGATTTTCTGAAGGCTCAGGAAGAATTTACCCAGGTCTACGATATTTCTTTAATTGCTCTCAAAACCCAAAGCACTTGGAACCAAAGTTTGGTATCTCAAAAAGGTGACCAGGATGAATTTTCCCTGGATTCCTATCGATCCCGGTTAGCCCGGCTTTGGTTCTTCCAATCCTTGGGCATTCTCGCTGCCCAGGGGCGCCGGGTAACGGAAATTGAACAGTCCTTGAAGGATTTGACCCAAGATAGTTTGAGTTCCCAGGAGTTACTTTTAGGGGCCCGTTTGCGTTTGCAGGAGGCAAAGCAGATTTACAGGGGTTTCATAGCATCTTTGACACTCAAAACTTCGGAATTTGCCGCCTTCCCCTCCCCGGCGTGGAATCTGGAACAATCCCCCCAATCTCTTCAAAGGTTCTCCAATCTTTGGGCGAGGGCTGTGGATAGACTTAACACCCGGGAAATTTCCTTAGTCATGGCCTTGGGGGGCTTGGAATTTGTCCGGCTCAACCAAGAATATGAATCCTTGGCCACCAATCAGAGGGAAAATATTCAGCTTTTGTCCGGAAAGGATGAACTGGATACCCAAAGGTTCCCTCAACAAGCCTTGGAGGCCTTTCAATCCCAAGATATCCCCCAGACAGCATTGCGCACCCGGGTGGTGAACTTCGTAGAAAAGTATAGACAGGAAACCCTTACCCTGGGGAATCCCAGAAGTCTCCAAAATCGAGTGGACGAAGGGTCCAGACTCCTGGATCGGATGAATACCCTCATCACCCTGCGGGGAACCTTAGCCAAACAAGCCTCTGATGAATACAATCGAAATGTGTCCCTACGCCGGGATGCGGCCAATATTCAGTCCAATATTGGGACTCTAATTGACCAAAACCGGTTCAATGAAGCCCGTCAAAGTTTGAACAATTACAGTATCCGGGTTTCAGAAGCTTTAGCCTTACAAACCGACCAAGTCTACAAAACCCAAGCGGATCAAAACTACACCGATTTAATCACCCGGTTGAATGAAAAGGAAAATATCATAGTCGTTCGGGATGTGCTCGCCCTTCTGCGCCAAGGCCGGGCTGCTTACGACGATTTAAGATTCACCCAGGCCCAGGACTTTCTCAATCAAGCGGCCAATCGGTGGAAGGTTACCAATGATCAACCCAATCCGGATATTACCAAATGGCAGGAGTATATAAAATCAGCCCTGACGGTTTCAGCAGATCGGGAGATTTTCATCACCGATGCCCTTTATCCAGTAATTCAGCAGCTCATCAATTTTGCCAAAAGAGCCTTGGATTTAGCCGAAAGAAGTCAAAACACCCCGGCCCAACGGCAGGCACTTTTAAATGAAGCGGTGGGACATCTGTCCAATGTAAAAATGGTTTACGCCCGGAATCAAGAAGCCCGGATTTTAGAACTTCGGGTGGCCTTACTCCAAGACCCTGCCAACGCCCAATCTCGGCTCAATACCTATTTCACCACCGCTGTGAGCAGAACCCAGGAAAGCTCCCGTACGGTGATGGAACAGGGGTACGGGGAGCTTCAGGATCTCAAGGGCATCAATCCCAATTTTCCCGGATTACAGGCGGCCATGAACGAGGTGGAATTTAAACTGGGACTGAGGATCCGTCCCCCGGATCCGGCTAAACTCAGGGAAAGCAGGAATTTGACAAACAGGGCCAAGGGGATCTACGATTCCAGCAACCTGAACCAGTTTGGATTCGCCCTCACCTTAGTCCGAGATGCCCTGGTCCTGGATCCTAATAATGCGGAAGCCGAGGAGTACAAAATTCTACTTTCTGCAGCCACTGGGGCCACCTCTGTGGGTATTTCCCCCTCTGACCAAGCGATCTTGAATAAGGTGGTGGATCTCATGGCCAACCAAAGTTACCGCCAGGCTCAGGTAGAATTTAATAAGTTAGATGTGAATGGAAAATATAGAACCAACGCGGAAATCCAGGATATTAAATTAAAGTTGGCCAATCAGTGAGTCTGAAATTTCCTTTCTTTTTTACCCTGCTCCTTTTAACCCTCCTCAATCTTTCAGCTCAGGAGCAATTTTGGGATGACCCTGATTTTTTAGTCCGGCGGGGAGAAATTGGTCGGTTCCCGCAAACTGCAGTAAAAGGGGATTTGGCCGTGGTCATGTGGCAGGAACGCCAAACCCTCAATGGTGACTGGCCTAAATATAATTTTTCTCTTAGTACCAAGGTCGGCGCTGGGGATTGGAAGATCCGCCGGAATATCATGAGCTCAGTGACCATACCTGGTCAGGAAGTAAGTTTGTTTTCTTTGGCATTGGGGACTCAGGATCTTTTGGTTGCTGCCGTACTACAAGAAAATGGATCCATCATTCTTCATCGGGCCAATGGGCCTGAGGGTAATTTTTCCCCTTCCGCCACCTTGAAAAATCCTGGTACAGTGAAGGGCACCCTTCTCGCCCCCCGGTTGTATACCAATCCCGACGGCAGTTTTTTACTTTTTGTTACCCAGGCTCGGGAGGACTCTTTTCAGATCCTCGTTTCCCAAGGGAGTTCCGATGCCGCCCGGTGGAGTACTTTCATTCCCGTGACCAATAATCCTGAACAGACGATCAACTTTTCTCCCAGTTATGTAAATCATAATAACCGGGGTTATATGACCTACCAAAGCCGTATCAACACCGCCTATCAAATATTTTTGAGAACCACCGAGGATAGCGGCCTCACTTGGTCTTCCCCTGTGCTGGTGTCTGATCGGGGACAAGGGCAATTGGGAGCCGATCAATTTAATAACCAGCGGCCTTTCCTCAGTTCTTCGGCGGGGGCTCTTCATGTGGTTTGGGAACGAAATCAGGTGGGAACCCGTGCCCAGGTCCAGTACGCCCTGTTAAACGAAGAGGGGAAAATCCAGGAGACATCTGGGGTGACGAATATTACCACGGGTATATCCTCTCCCCAGATACTTTCCTTTCAAAATGCCTTCTATGTGACTTGGCTGGA
Organism: uncultured Spirochaetales bacterium; assembly: GCA_964624355.1. GTDB lineage: Bacteria > Spirochaetota > Spirochaetia > JABEVK01 > JABEVK01 > CAZUXL01. The sequence goes on along the minus strand of CAZUXL010000030.1, from coordinate 3,930 downwards.
TAACCGTAGTGGATCGTATAATTTCTTCTGGGCTTTCAGGCAGGGAAATCTATGGCAGACCCGGAGTCTTCCCAGCCTTTCCGGGGACTCCTTGTTTGTTCAGGGGGTACCCACCAGCGACGGTTTGTACTTTTTCTGGGAAAATCGATTTAACAATCAAAGTTCCCTGGCTATACTTCGTCCCGATAGAAAAGTTGACCCTCCGGATATTTTACCGGTCAATTTTCAGACTGACAAAAGGTATAATCTTTCCAGTTATAACGTGAATTTTTCCCTTCCTCGGGATCCCAATGGAATCCTGGGGTTTAATTTCTTGTGGACGAACGATCCCGAGGAATCAGTCCCCCAGGTGAGTTCTTATTCTATCCAAGACAGAGCTCAGTCCAAGGTTCTGGAGACCGAAGGGCTGTGGTACCTGAAAGCCATTGCCCAAGATAGGGCAGGAAACTGGTCCCCGGAAGCCGTGGTTTCCGTTTTGGTGGATAAAACACCCCCGCTACCGGTGAAGTTTATTCCGCCGGTGAGGGATGATAAAGGATTCTTCCTGTCCAACTCCTTTGAGATTAATTGGGAGCCCCGGTCCGAGGATACTCTGGGTTACAACTATCGTTTGGAATACGTGGGGTCCAATTTGATACCGGTAAATTGGGAAAGGGTGAATGTCCCACCCCCCGGTCCTTTTTTCATCACACAAACGCCCCGGGCTTCCTTTGTGAACCGGGAAAATGGCCTGTGGGGACTTTCCGTCCTGGCTGTGGATCAGGCGGGTAATGCCTCCGAGCCCTCGGTCTATTTTTTCCGGTTGGGAAAGTTCATCGCCAGTACCCGGGTGGATGAGGTGGCCTACCAACAGGATGAATTTGGACGCTTGGCCGTTAGAATTAATGGGCGGGGATTTGATACCGAAGGATTAATCGCTAAAGTCGTGGTGGACCGGGACGGTCAAATTCCTTGGGATTTGGAAACCACAGATTTCCAGGTGCTTTCCGACAGGCAGATCCGTTTAGGGGTTTTGGATTACCTTCGGGAGGGGAGTTATCGCCTGGGGGTCCTTCATCCCACCAGAGGTCTGGTTTTTTCCAGGCCGGTCATGAAAGTGGACGAAAAGGGTACCGTCAAGTTCGGTGATTTTAGCCAATGGGGGGAATACCCCTGGCAATTCGAAGATGTAAGAAAATGGGTTCTCTCGGTGGATAACGTCTATTATTGGCTGGTGCTCACAGTTCTGGCTTTGTGGTTTGTTCTTTCCAGCACCGGGGCTGTTTCTGCAGTGAGGGAATACAGAACCCTAGGGACGAGTATGAAATTGATTTCTGCCACACTGGGAGGTAAACCCATGGCCTTAGAAGAAAAAGAGAAGATTGTCAAAGCTATAAAAAAACGGGGATTGGGTCTAAGGTTTAAATTTACGGCCTCAATTCTGGGATTGACCGTCGGGGTGATTTTGCTCCTATCCTTGACCATGGGCTTTTTCATCATCGGAAACTCCCAGCGGTCCTTGGCTGAAGGGTTAAAACAACGGACTTCGGTTCTAGCGAACTCCCTCTCCAGTATTTCAGCCATTGGACTCAAGACTCGGGACAAATTCATTCTCCCCAGTGTTCCTCGTCAAATTCTTTCCATGTCTGATGCCAACTATGCCACGGTCACTGGTTGGTACTATACCACCGATGCGGCCACTACCAAACCAGGGTACAATTATGTTTGGGGTTCCAATGACCCCGGTATTGCAGAAAAGATCGGAGCTCCCCTTCAAAATCCCTTCGGATCCCGGTCACTCAATGATGCTGTTTCTCAACGGTTGGCGGTTTTGGAAGAAGAAGTGAATACCCTCGCTAAAAACACCCTGGGTTCAGTGATCGATGAAATCAGTAAACTGGAATTGGAACAGCAAAAGTACCTTGGGAAAACCGATGCGGAGAGTGTGAGGATTAATAATGATTATACCTCCCGACTGGACCGCTTGGATATTCAGAAAAAAGAAGTGGAAGGGGATATCACCACAGAAAAATTTGAAAGTATTCCCAAATTCGACCCTGATAACCTGAGTCCAGGGCAAAAAACCTATATTTTCTTTAAGCCCGTGGTTTTTTCCACAGCCTCGGATCCCAATTTTTACAAAGGGGCCGTTCGGATCGAAGTTTCTGTGGAGTCCATTCTAACGCAGATCAACACGTCCCGGGATCAACTAATTTTACTTGTGGCTATTATTTCCGCTTTCGCCATGGGATTGGGCTTGGTGGGTGCTTTGTTACTCGCCTACATCACCGTTAATCCCATTAAAATCTTAGTTCGGGGTGTGGAAAGGATCCGAAATACGGAAGATAAATCGGAGTTGAAGGAATTCGAGCTGGAGGTGAATACCGGGGATGAATTAGCTGACCTGGCGGACTCGATCAAAACCATGGCGTATGGACTGTATAAAGCGGCAGAAGCGGCAAAAGACCTCACCGTGGGTAAGGATACCCAAAAGATGTTTATCAACCTGGATAAGGATGCCCGGGGTCGGAAAATTACCACCGCCAGTCTGGAAACCCCGGAGCTGGAACTCTTTGGGTACTACGAAGGGGCAAAAGGAGTTTCCGGGGATTATTTTGATTATGGTGATTTGAACGAGGAATATCTCTACTTTATCAAATGCGACGTTTCTGGGAAGGGTGTTCCCGCAGCCCTCATCATGGTGGAAGTGGCAACCATTGTGCTGAACCATTTCCGTTTTTGGGATCCCAAGAAGGACGGGGTTCGCCTGTCTCCCACGGTGGATAGGATCAACACCCTTTTGGAAGAACGGGGATTTAAAGGGCGCTTTGCCGCATTGACCTTGGGATTGTTAAATAAAAAGACGAGAAAGGTTCATCTTTGCCACGCCGGTGACCGGGACATACAGCTTTTCGACAGTGCCAAGGGCAAAATGGAAACCAGAAAACTTTCGGATTCCCCCGCCACAGGAGTGTTTCCCAAGGATCTTATGGATATGAAGGGTATGCAGTACCGGGACGTGGTGTATACCTTGAATCCCGGAGATATTCTCTTTCTTTATACGGACGGTATCGATGAAGCCAAGAGAAATTTCCGTAACAAAAATTTCGAACCCATAGCTTTTATGGATACCAAGGATATTTCGACCTTGGTTCCCCCGGGTACAAAAATGAAGATCAATGGTCAGGATAAGGATGCTATAGATGGTCAGGACCTGGGGGGAGAAACCGTGCACAATATTATTGAGTCCATCCTCCATCACCGCAAATTTACCTTGGTAAAAGACTTTAATCCCATACCGGACGAAAACTTGGTCTTTGATTTTTCTCACATGAAAGGGACCGTGAAAGAATGTATCATCGGATTGGCGGCAGTGGAGAAACTATTTCGAATTTATCCCGATCCCAAAGCCACCAGCGAAGACATCATCCGGGTGGATGTGATGATCGACGACATGCTGAAAAATAGTTTTTCATCCTACAACCAATACTTTAAAACCACGCCACTGGTGAAAAAACATGAAGAAGAGTACAGGTTTTTTCCAAAAATGAAGGAAGATGATCAGTACGATGATCTGACTTTGCTGGCGATTAGGGTCAAATAATTAAATAGCTTGCAAAAAACCCCATATCCATTATTAAATAGAAACACCATAGATCATAGGAGATCCCATGCCCCCTCGTTTTAATGCTGATTATTCCAAAGCCCCTACCACTGCCACTGCTCCCCGGTTCTTCTGTGATAATTGCAACCACGAGGTCCCTTTCAATGCGGAGATTTGCCCCAACTGCCGGAAAAACTTCGCTGCGGTGAAATGCCCCAATTGCGGTTTCTCTGATAAGCCTGGGAAATTTGCCAATGGGTGTCCTCACTGTGGACACCAGTCCAAGTCCACCCAAATAGGCCGGCGAACCAACGCCCATGAAGATAGAATCTCCAGTTCCAAGAAAA
>CAZUXL010000029.1:0-30605 GCA_964624355.1 uncultured Spirochaetales bacterium | reverse complement strand
TGGTGAATTTCCAGGTAGAGGGCGGGCAGAAGGATAATGGCGGTAATCAGGGAACCCAGGAGTACGAATGTTTTGGTCCAGACCACCGGGTGGAACAGCCGGGCGCTCTGGCCGTCCAGGACCAGGATGGCCAGGAAGGGAACCATGGTGGTCATCACCGCTGCGGTGACGGCGCTGGCTACTTCATGGGCACCTTTATGCACCAGAGTGCGGGTGAGGGCGGGGGTGTGGCCCCCGGGATCACCTTTGGAATGAACCGTCCGGTGGATATTTTCTGTTATCACAATGGCCATGTCCACAATCGTTCCGATGGCGATGATGATTCCTGTCAAGGACATGAGGTGCATGTCTACCTTGAATAAATACATCATCAAGAAAGACAGAAGGACGGAAAAGGGCAGGCTCAGGGTGATCAATAGGCTATGGGAAAAGGGCAGGGAGAAGACCAGGATGACGCCGATGGTGATGAGCATTTCCACCGAAAGGGCTTCCATCAAAGTACTGGTTGTTTCCTTAACCAAGCCTGTGCGGTCGTAGAAGGGAACAATTTTGACCCCTTCCGGGAGGCCTGTGGCCAATTCCTGGAGTTTATTTTTTACCCTCTCGATGACCTTCTGGGGATTTTCCCGGTACCGCATGATCACCACGCCGCCCACGGCTTCAGTGCCGTCTTTGTTTAGTACCCCCCGGCGGAAGTCTGGTCCTAGGGTTACCTGGGCTACATCCTTCAGGCGCAGGGGAGTATTTTCCTGTTCCCCCACTACGATCATTTCCAGATCCTGTTCCGACTGAAGAAATCCGGCCCCCCGGATCAGGTATTCCATGCCGTTCATTTCCACAACTTTGGCACCCACATCCTGATTGGAGTTTTGGACAGCCATGACAATGTCGCTGTTTTTTAGTCCATAGGCAAAAACCTTGGTGGGATCCACGTTGATCTGGTACTGTTTGACGAAGCCCCCCACAGAGGCCACCTCTGCCACCCCCTCCACCGAAGCCAGGCCGTAGCGGACGTACCAGTCCTGAAGGGATCGGAGCTCCTGAAGATCCAGACCTCCCCCTTCCAAGGTGTACCAAAATATCTGCCCCAAACCGGTCCCGTCAGGGCCCAGGGTAGGAACCACACCCTTGGGGAGGATTTCCCCCACGGAGTTCAGTTTTTCCAAAACCCTGGTCCGGGCGAAATAAAAGTCCACATCGTCCCGAAAGATCACGTAGATCATGGAAAAGCCAAAAGCGCTCTGACCACGGATGTCCTTGACCCCGGAAATTCCCTGGAGAGCGGTGGAAAGGGGGAAGGTGATCTGGTTTTCCACGTCCTTGGGGGTTCGACCCGGCCAGTCGGTGAAGATGATGACTTGGTTCTCCCCCAGATCGGGAAGGGCATCCACGGGAACGCGGCTGAGGGCGAAGATCCCCGCTGCCGCCAGGGAACCGAAAAGTATAAAGACCATGAGACGGTTTTTAAGAATGTAGTGGAGTAATTTTTCCATGATGTCAGTTCCTTCTGTAATCCACGTCCGCCAATTGTGCCTGGCTGTCTAGTAAAAACAGTCCTGAGGAAACCACCTCTTCCCCTTCCTTAAGGCCCTCCAATATCTGGATCAGGTAATCGTTTCGGTCTCCTGTGCGGACCTCTCGGCCTTCGTATTGGCCTTCACCCAGAAGAACGTAGACCAGTTGCCGGTCTCCGGAATCCAGTACGGCGCCACGGGGGACAGCCAAAACGGGCTCCACGGAAGCGGTCCGAACCACCAGGTCCACGTACATTCCCGGCTTGAGGATTCCAGTTTTGTTATTCAAAACGCCGCGAACACGGAAGGTTCTGGTGGCTGAATCGATGGAGGGACTAATGAAGTCCACGGGGATCTCTTCCCACCAATCGGGCATGGAATTGGAGGACAGGACTAAGGTACTCTGGCTGGTCACCCGACCCACATCCTGTTCGTAAAAGTCCGCCTCCACCCACAATTGATCCAAATCCGCCAGGTCCATGATCATTTCCCCTTCGGCCAGGTACATGCCGTTGTTCACGGACTTGCTCAGGACCGTACCGGAGACCGGGGAAAGGAGGGGAACCCGGGAAAGTACTTGTCTGGTAGACTGGAGGTTGGATACTTGGGCTGGGGTCAGACCCCAGAACAGAAGTTTTTCTCTAGCCTGGGAGGCAAACTCTGTCCCACCGAGCTGAATCAGTTCCTGTTGGGCTGCCACCAAGTCCGGGGAATAGATCTCCAGAAGGGGGTCGCCCTTGCGGACTTTAATCCCAGGTGAGGTGACATAGAGTTTTTCCACCCGTCCGCTAAACCGGGCGCTGAGATGTATCAGCTTGTTTTCGTCCACTGAGATCCGACCCACAGAGCGAACTTCGGAGAACCAGGGCTCTTTCAAAACCTTGGATGTCTTTAGCCCTATCAGAGTCGTTTGCCCTTTGTTCACCGCCACTTGGCTGATCACCCCTTCATCCAGAGTGCTTGTCGTGGTCACCGACGAATTTTCCTTATAGACCGGGAGGTAATCCATTCCCATGGGATCTTTCATAAAGACTTCGCTGCGAACCGAGGGGTCCATGGGGTTAACCCAGTAAAGGGGTTTGTTCTCCGGCTCCGGAGTTTGAATTCCGCAGGCGGTGAGAATTACCATGATTCCCACCCCAATAATTGCTGCTTTCACTTTATATCATCCTCCCGGATTGTCTCAAAATTTAGGTATGTTTCCCCAGTAAAGGTTTCCAAAGCAAGATATAATTTCGCCACTTCCAGCCGCCGCTGGGCTAGGTCGTCCCGCAACGATGCTAAGGATATTCCGGTCTCAAGCAGTTGTGAAAACTCAGCCCTTCCCACCCTGTAAGCATCCATAAGAAGCTGGATACTCTGGAGTTGACGAGGAATCAGACCTGTTTCTATTTTCTGGATCATTTGTTCCTGGAGGGTGATTCGGCCGGTGTATTCCCCATAGGCGGATTTAAGATCCAACAGGGCTTGGGCTTGGTTTTCAGCTTCCTGTTTTTTCATCCATCCAGCCTCCTCAGCCATGGCGAAACGGGAGGGTAGGGTGAGGGTTGGTAAGGAGAATTCTATCCCCAAGGTCAGAGTTCCCTGGATTGGCTGGGCTTCGGGAAATCGCCATCCGGCCATGGCCATGACCGCCGGAAACGCTCCAGAATAAGCCCCCGATCTCTCCAGTTCCAAAATTTCCCCCATGGATTCGGAGCTATTCAACTTTGGCCAGTTGGATTGAGCCTTCTTTAGGAATTCCTCCCGAGGGGGAAAATCGGTCCTGGTTACAGCTTGAAAGGCAGCCCAGTCCCGGATCGCCGCCCCCGAGGGGGTGAGTTTTTCAAATTCACCGACCAGCATTTGAAATCTTTCTTCTATCTCAAGTCTTTCCAGGTCCGTTTCATCCAACTCCCCTTCCAAGCGGTTCCAGTCCACCAGATCCAATGTGCCTGTGGCGAATTTGACCTGGGCTAGGGCTTTGATTTGGTCTAGAAGGATTTTTGTTTCTTTTAAGTATTGACGCCTAAGACCTAGGGACGCCCATTGGGCCAGGGAAACCCGGGCTGTGGTTCGGAGATCCCTTCTTAACTTCTCTGTTTCTAAGGCTGCCATCCTGGACCGGAGTAGACCCTTTTCCCTTTCCAGGGGGTTGGTCAGAATCCCCGTGAGTTCTTGTTTAATTTGAAATTGGTGGGTTCTCATATCCGGGTTGTCCGGGTCCATCACTTCGTATCCGACCCGGAGGTCCATTCCCATGGTCCTGGCGTCTCCGGAGGTCAACTGCGCTTGTTGGGCCATGTGCATCCCACGGAGCCTGGGGGAATCCTCTAAAGATCGTAAAAACTCTTCCACTGGATGGGGTTGTGCACCCAGATAGGTGGCCAAAAGCAATAACAGAGTACTCATGTTCTTCATGTCTCTGATATTACCGGGAGTTTATGAAGAAAGTGTGAAGGGTCTTATGAAAGTGAGAAAGACCTTGAAACTATTATCAAAAGAATTAAAACTGAGTACAAAGGCTCCCTAAATGGTTCCTACCGAAAGATATGATGAACATTAGGACCATCAAAGAGGTTCCCACTATGGAAATTCAGGATAAGACTAGTACCGGCAATAATAACCCTAAACCCGAAGACATCAGAGCTTCTGTGAGGATCAAATACGGACAATTGGCCTTGAAGGTCAATTCATCTGGATGCGGATGCTCCTCCGACTCTTCTTGCTGCACTGGGGGTGATTTGGATGCCCAGGGGGTTTCTGAGATTTTAGGATACTCTCTGAAGGATCTGAAGGGATTGCCGGAGGGAGCTAATATGGGGCTGGGGTGCGGTAATCCCCAGGATTTCGCGGATTTAAAGCCTGGCGAGAAAGTTCTCGATCTGGGAAGCGGCGGGGGTATCGACTGTTTTCTAGCCAGTAAAAAAGTGGGACCCGAAGGATCTGTGATCGGGGTGGATATAACCCTCGAAATGGTGGAAAAGTCCCAGCGTCTGACGGTTGAGGCGGGGGTCGAAAATGTGGAATTTCGCCAAGGAACGATAGAAGATTTGCCAGTGGCATCCGACACCATCGATGTGGTCATCTCCAATTGTGTGATCAACCTTTCCCCTGAAAAATCCAAAGTCTTCCAGGAAGTCTTTCGTGTGCTCAAGCCCGGAGGCAGACTAAGGATTTCTGATGTGGTCGCCTCCGGCGAACTTCCGGAAAGTCTGAAGAATGACCTGGGGTCTTTGAGTGCGTGTATAGGTGGGGCCGTTTCGGCAGATGAAATTAGAACCCTGCTGGAAACCGCGGGTTTCCAGGATATTTCTATCCTGCCCAAAGACTCTAGCCGCAGTTTTATCAAAAATTGGATACCGGGAACCCAGGCTGAAGACTATGTGGTCTCCGCCTGGATCATGGCGCAAAAACCCATCACCCAGTAATTTCAGCCTGTTCCTTCAGCCATGCTTGAATTTTCTCCCCGATGGCGTCCCTGATAGGCCTAATACCCGCCAGTTTTTCTTCATCGCTGCCTCCCAAGGCGCTGGGGTCCGGGAATCCCCAGTGCATCCGGGTATGTTTTCCGGGGAAGAGGGGACAGCGCTCCGCATTGGTCTCGTCGCAGACCGTGAGAACATAGTCGAAGTGCTCACCCCGGTCGATAAAGTCCTGGGCTCTTTTAGCGAAATGACCTTCCATGGAAATGCCAATTTCAGCCATGGACTTCACCACCAAGGGGTTTAATTTCCCCGCTTCGATACCGGCACTGTGGACCTCGAATTTATCCCCGGCGTAATGACGAAGGAAGGCTTCCCCCATTTGACTGCGACCGGAATTATGGATGCAGATGAACATAAACCTTTTTTTCATTTTTCTTCTCCTTGAAGTTTAAAATGGGGAAACCAATGGACCGTTTTATTGGCGAAATTCACCAAGGCGAGCATGACTGGTACCTCCACCAGGACGCCCACGATGGTCGCTAAGGCCACTGGGGACTGGGCACCGAAAAGGGCAATGGCTACGGCCACCGAAAGTTCAAAAAAATTTGAAGCCCCAATCATTCCCGCCGGGGCGGCAATATCGTGGGGTAACTTTAAAAACTTTGCACCACCGTAGGTGATTATAAAAATTAAAACAGTTTGAATCACCAGGGGTATTGCAATTAATAGTATATGAAGAGGATTTTCCAGAATGACCTTCCCTTGGAAAGAGAAGATTAGGACCAAGGTCAGGAGTAGTCCGACGATCGTAATACCGTTAAATTTTGGAAGGAAGGTTTGGTGGAACCATTCCTTGCCCTTGCTCTTCACTACTGAAAGGCGGGTGAGTATCCCTGCTCCCAAGGGGATGACCACGAAAAGAAGGACTGACAGGATCAGGGTATCCCAGGGTACGGCAACTCCGCTTACACCCAGCAGAAAGCCCACAAGGGGGACGAAGGCCAGAAGGATGATGAGATCGTTGGTGGCTACTTGGAAGACTGTGTAGGTGGGATTACCCTTGGTCAGGTGGCTCCAGACAAAGACCATGGCTGTGCAGGGGGCTGCTCCTAAAAGTACGGCCCCTGCCAGGTAGTCCTTGGCAAGTTTCGGGGGGATGAGGGCTTGGAATACAACATAAAAGAAAAAGGCTGCAATTCCGAACATGGTGAAGGGTTTGATTAGCCAATTGGCCACCCAAGTGAGGTAGAGCCCCTTAGGATTCCGGCCAACATGAAGTACCGAAGCGAAGTCTACCTTCATCATCATGGGGTAGATCATCACCCAGATCAGGATGGCGATGGGTATGGAAATCTGGGCTATGGTGAATTGCTCGAGAAACTGGGGGAATTGGGGTAGAAACTGCCCTATGATAACCCCGGTCACCATGGTGAGAAGAACCCAGAGGGTTAGGTATCTCTCAAAGAAGGACATTCCTCCTGAAGATTTTTCATTAGTACTCAAATGTTGACTCCTTTAATATTTTTTGTTTCATCCAGAAATTGTTTTATCCGAGATTTTATTTCATCAGCCAAAGCTCTTATCTGAGATTTTATCTCCCCATAGGAGCCTTGAATGGTGGCGGGGTCCGCAAATGGCCAATTGAGCTTTCGGATGGGGCCTGGGAAAACGGGGCAGTTTTTTTCCGCTTCACGGCTGCAAACGGTAATCACCCAGTCGTAAGTTTTACCTTGGCGGTATAAGTCCTTTACCGCCACAGGGGGTTTTTTCGAAATATCGATGCCGTCCTCCAGGAGGACCTCCACAACGTAGGGATTCAGAATACCCGGAGTCAGTCCGGCACTTTCCACGGTGTAAATATCCCCCGCCGCCCGGCGAAGGTATTCTTCCGCCATTTGACTGCGGGCAGAATTATAAACACAGACAAATAGCACCTTTTGTTTGTCGGTGGCTTCATTTTTTTCGTAAGTAACCACCACCTTGTCCTTTTCTCTTAGATTTAATCTCCAGTGAAGACGCTCTAAGTCATAATCACAGGCATCGAGTCCTGGGGTTTTTGAACCATCCAGGTTTTTATTACCCAAATTCGACTCACAGTGGCAATGATGAATGACCCAATCTGCCAATTCCTGGACCCCAGGAGTGGTGTTCAAACCGTGGAGGACGATTCGCCCTTGTTTGAATTCCCGAACCATTCCGGCCTTATTAAGTTCCGACATGCCTCGACTGATGGTATATAAGGGCTTGTGGAGAATATCCACGAGCTCCGGACTGGAAAGGGGTGTGTTGGCTGCCGCAATAAGTCTGAAACACCGGAGTCTGGTTTCATCGGAAAGAGCTTGCATATACGATACAGATTGCATTATTGCATAATACTGCAATATAGTCACTTGGGCAATATATATTTTTTCTTGTATAGCGGACTCAGGAGACGATTCATGGAAAGGTTTCAACAATAAAATCTTATCCTGCAAACACTTTTGCCAGGACATGGGTCAGGGGTGGTCTTCTTTTTTAAAAGTATTGAACGGCGGGTAATGAATTCCGTGTTGGGGTTTGCCGCCGGTGCAGGCTTTTGGTTGATATGGATGATCTCGTACCGGAAAGTCAAACCGGGGGGCAGCCGAAAGGAGTGGACGTCCTTACTTGGGTTGGATTTCAGGAGGTCCCGAATCACCGTAATCCCACTGGCGTCCCGGTTAGTCCGCCAATCTGCACCTGGGATCCCCACAGGTGGGAAATAAGGAAGTCTCCAATCACACCGCTCCGAAGCCTGAATCTACCCTACCACGACATTGGAGTTAAAGGAATGATCCTTTTTTATTGCCCATAAAAACAAGACCGCCGCCCCCACTTGAACCACCACGGAGAACACCACCAGCGGCCAGGGGCCCCAGAGATCGTAAAGGGCTCCGATGATTACGCTTCCCACAAACCAGGCTGCTCCGAAGAGGGTATGGAAAACACCGTACGCCCGAGCCCGTCGTTCTTCTGGAACCCGGTCGCCGATGGCGGCCTTGAGGATGGATTCTTGGGTTCCCACGCTGATTCCCCAGAGGGCCATTCCCACAAGAATTCCCGGTAGGGGGGCCAGAAAGAGCAGGGGGGCGGTGAAAATTTCCACAATAAACAAGACACCCAAGGCTTTAAGTCCAAACCGGTCATAAAGAAATCCCACCACCATGGCGGCTGCAGCGTCCACGGCCATGGCTCCTGCGTAAAGTAGGGGAATAGCTTGTTCGGGGAAGGTTCCCATTCTGGACAGATGGAGCCCTACCAGGGGAAAGTCGGTGATGCCCATGGCCAATAGGGCTGCGGCCCCGCATATGAGCCAGAACACCAGAGAGAAGCCCCCGAAGGCTACAACCGGTGTTTTATTGGGAATTTCAAATTTTTCCGGATGGGGAAAACGGAAACGGGCGGCCACGGTAACAGCCACCGCCAGGCCTGCGGGAACCAAAAGCCAGAGTAATCCGGTTCGGTAAACTTCTAAGTTTCCTGCCCCTTGCTGGGCAAATAAAAGAGATGAAAAAAGTACGGGACCAAGGAAGGCTCCGATCTGGTCCATGGCTTCCTGGAGGCCGAAGCCGAAACCGCTGCCGGTCTGCTTGGCTGCAAAGCTGATCAAAGCGTCGTGGGCGGGCTTCCGGATCGCCTTTCCCAGTCGTTCTAGGAAAAGAAAAACAATGGCCAGTTCCCACCCGGACACAAAGGCCATAGCCGGGAGAGATCCTAATTGAACGGTATAGCCCCCGATGATGAACCACCAATATTTTTTTGACCGGTCCGCCAGGGCGCCGGAAATAAGGCGGAACCCGTAACCCACAAATTCGCCCAAACCCGCTGCCAGACCCAGGGCCAGGGCACTGGTTCCTAAAAGCTGGAGGTACTGGCCAACCACCGACCTTCCCCCTTCGTAGTTCATATCCGCAAAAAGACTCACCACTCCGGTAAGAACGAGGAAGAAGATAGCTGCAGCCTTGGTATAGAGCCCCGGTGTGTTTTTAATTGTCGAGAGTGTCATATTCTAGGTTTTTCTCCTGGTAGAGAATTATACTGCAAGTTCCGGGGGCAAGTGGTCATCCGGGCGCCGTCATAATAGATTTTTTTTTCGAGGCCACAGAATGAAAGCCCCGGAAATAATAACCATGGGAATCATTCCCAGGTGTAGGGTCTCCCAGCCTAGAACTTTGAGTAGGTGAGCGGCAGCGTAGGTTGCTGCCACATTGATGGTAAAGACCACCACGTCGTGGAAGGCCTGGGCTTTTTCTTTTTCTTCAGGTCTATAGGTCCCGGTAAGGCGGCTGGTGGAGGCAATATAGAGAAAATTCCAACCGATTCCCAGTAGGGTCAAGGAAAGCCAGTAGCCCCAGAGGCCCGGGAGTAAAAGCACAGTGAGGGCATCGGCCCCTAAAGCCAGAATCCCCAGGAGTAAAATAGGTCGGTGACCGAATTTTTTTATCAGGCTGCCGGTGAAAAATGAGGGCACGAACATCCCCAGGACATGCCATTGAATCACCCAAGATGTGTCAGCGCTGGAATGTCCCGAATGCCCCATGGACAAGGGGGTCGCGGTCATTAAGAGAATCATAATGGCGTAACCCACCACACTTCCCAAGAGCGCCTGAAGGTAGGGTAGCTGGGTGATGATGAATCTTAGTTTCCGGGGTGGCCTCTTCGTGGTCCCGTTCAAGGGGTGGGGACCCTGGGAACTTAACTCTGGCAAAAAAACAAAAATCAGGATCATGAAGGAATAGAGAATCAGGAGGGGACCATAAGCCAGGCCCCATAGGGTTTCCAAACCCTGGGACCGGCTCCAATGGGCAATCCAGGGGCCTAGGAAGGCTGCGATCACCCCACCGGCCAGGACCAAAGAAATTCCTTTGCTTTTATGGGTGATGGGAACCGTTTCCCCAGCGGCAAACCTCAGGTATTGGAAAGCCCCCTGTTGAAATCCGATAAAGAGATGACCGGCGGCGAAGACCCAGATATTTCTTTGGGAAAGACCCAGGACCACAATAAGAGCCCCCAGCAGTCCAAAAGCCGTGCCGATGCGGAATCCGGATCGCCGACCTTTAACGGCCATCCAGGCTGCGGAAGGGAAAAGGCCTAGGAGAGTTCCTAGGATCACAGCGGCCACCGGTACCGTTACCATCCGGGAATCAGTGCTGAGGAAAGCCCCCGCAATGGAGGAAAGGGTCATGATGAAAACGGAGACGCTTTGGGAGATGGCTTGGGCACCAGAAAGGAGGGCAAGGGATTTTTTCCAGGGGACGGGCATATGACATCCTTATATTCTAATGAATGTTAGAATATAATTTATTATTGTGTTCTTCGTCAATAACCTCGATGGGGAGTCCTTCAGCCCACCACTGCGGGTAACCGTCTTCCAGGGCATGAGCCTCTTTCCCGTGGCTTTTGAGTAAGGCTACAGCCCTAAGGGAGAGCTGGCAATAGGGGCCCCGGCAGTAACTGACGATCATTTTCCCTTGGGGAAGATTGTTAATCCTCTCATTCAAGAGTTCCAGGGGTATATGGACGGCGCCCCGAATATGACCAGCGTTGTACTCTTCCAAAGGTCTGACGTCCAAGAGGACAGCTTTTCCCAGCTGAATAAGCTTCAGGGCTTCCTGACGGGGGATTTTGGGTCCGAGAACCAGTGTTTCTTGGCGGCTTCCCCAATGGTCATGGGTCTCCAAAGCTTCGGCCAGGCGCATTAAACCCTGGTAAGTCTTGATCACCAAGGGACCTTGAACCTGATAGTAGATCTGCCGGCCCCGTCTCGTGGCTTTCACCAGACCTGCAGATTTGAGGATCTGCAAATGATGGGAGAGATTACCCAGGGGCAGATTGGTTCTTCCAGATAAATCTTCCACAGAACTGGCTCCCTGGGCCAGGTGCTCGAGGATTAAAAGTCTGTTGGGATCGGCGAAGGCTTTGGCCAGGGCGGCTAAGGAATGATACGGATCGGTCACGGGCTTATTCTGCCACACTCCAAGCCGTGGGACAATAGACCATGAACAAAAATCCCGGTACACTCAACCCATGTCCCAAAACCCTGACCAACTAACCACAAAAGATTCTTTCGACCGGCTCTATGAGATCATCCGGCGGCTGAGGGCTCCGGATGGGTGCCCCTGGGATAGGGAGCAGACCCCCCAGACCATGAGGGGGGCCCTCATCGAAGAAGCCTATGAATGTATCGAAGCCATCAATGACGGGGATCCCCAACACCTGAAAGAAGAGTTGGGGGATGTCTTCCTCGTCCTTATCATGATTGGTTATATGCATGAACAAACCGGTCAGTTTACCATTTCCCAAGCCTTGGATGAGGTCTCGGATAAGCTTATCCGCCGGCATCCCCATGTATTTGGAGACACCATAGCCCAGGATTCCCAGGCCGTCCTCGCCCAGTGGCAGACCATTAAAGTGGAGGTGGAAGGACGAAAGCCCAAGGACTCCCTGATGGATGAGATCTCCAAAGCCCTCCATCCTTTGGAACGGGCTTTCGCCATGCAGAAAAAGGCCGCGAAAGTGGGTTTTGACTGGCTGAAGGTGGAAGACGTGTGGGATAAGGTTTTTGAAGAGCTCCAGGAAGCCCGGGAAGCCCATCGGTTGGGGCATATGAAGGACTTGGAATCGGAAATCGGGGATCTCCTTTTCTCAGTGATTAATTTGGCCAGGTACACCAAAATCGATCCCAACCAAGCCCTCTCCCGGACAATCAGTAAATTTGACCGGCGGTTTCGGTCCGTGGAATCCGGTATGAAGGATCAGGGACTCCCCCTGGAGAAGCAGCATTTTACCATCATGGATGATCTCTGGAACGCTTCCAAAAAGCATCACCCGTAAAGGATCATTTGGGGCTTTGACACCCGCTGCATATCCCCCAGAGAATGATCTCGTGGGAATGAAGGGTAAATCCGGGAGGCGTCAGGGCATCCACCGCAGTGCATCCTTCCACTTCAAAGATCTTGCTGCAAGTTTCGCAGTGGAAATGATGATGGTGGTGGTGATGGTCTATCTCATAAAAGGTGGGGAGGCCAGGAACTTCCACAGTGGTGAGCCATTTCTCTTCCAGTAAACTTTTTAAGGCTCTATAGACTGTGGCTTGGCTCAGGGTGGGAAGGAATTCCTGAGCGTTTAGGAGCACTTCAAGGGTGCTTAAGGGCCGGCCTTCCCTAAGGAACACCTTCTCTATGGCATCTCTTTGGCGGGTTTTTCTTTCCATCAGGGGTGATCGTGTCCGTGGTGGGGATCCACAATCAAGATATCATTTCCCGACAATTGAGCTACAAGGCCGAAGGTTTCCATGAGATTGACCGAGGTCATGACCTGGGCCGGCGTCCCAAAGTCCACCACCCGGGAGGCTAACAGAAGTACAAAGTCGCATTGAGCTGCTTCCTTGATGCTATGGGTGGCAATGATTAACGTTTTCCCCTGATTTTTAAGCTCTTGGATCATTTTTCCATAAAGTTCGGATCCGGGAACGTCCAGACCGGCGGTGGGTTCATCCAATAAAACCAGATCCGCTTCCCTGGCCAGGGTATGGGCGAGAAAAACCCTTTGTTTTTGTCCCCCGGACAGGGAATTGATGGGTTTTTCCGCCAGTTCCAAGGCATCCATTTGTGCCAGAGAATTCTGGATGAGGTTTTCATCTTCCTGGGTAATGCGCCCAAAGTATCCCCTATGGGGAAATCTAGCCATTCTCACCACATCGATGCTCCTCAGCGGCAGGAGGAAAGTGTTGGGATGGAATTGCCCGTGGTAGGATATTTTCAATGGTTGTTTTCCCGGTTTAGCCCCCAGGACTTCTAGGGTTCCTGCCAAAGGGGGAAGCAGCCCAGCCAAGGTTTTTAAAAGGGTGGATTTTCCCGATCCATTGCCCCCGACCAAGGCCAAGGTTTTACCTAGGGGAAGGGTGAGATTCATCCCCGTGATCACCGGGGATTTATCGTAACCAATGGCTAAGTTATGGAGTTCGATCCCGGACTTATTCATGTGCTGGGCCTCCCTTTTTTCCCAAGGAGAACAGCAGGACCAGGAAGAAAATTCCCACAGCCACCAGGACCACCGAGGCCCCTGCAGCCAAGTTGTAATGGTAGGAAAAAAGCAGGCCGAGGTACACGCAAAGGATACCCAAGGCACTGGCAATCAACATCATGGTTCCCAAACGCCTTGAGAGCAGTGAGCTGGCCGCTGCCGGGGCCAAAAGCATTCCAAAGACTAAAAGCGTGCCCACGGTTTGAAAAGACACAATCACCGTCACGGCGATCATGACTAAAAGAAGGAAGTGGTAAAATTTTGCATTGTATCCAGAAACCTGAGCCTGTTCATCGCTGAAACAAAGGAGTAAAAAAGGGCGATGGAAAATCCAAGCCACGAGCCCCAAGACCAAGGTTACAATTCCTTGAATCCATAGATCCTGGGTGGAAATTCCTAGAAATTGTCCAAAAAGAACTTTGATGAGGTCCCCGGAGAAGGACTGGGATTGGGAAACTAAGACCACACCCAAGGCCAACATTCCCACGAACAAAAGCCCGATGGCCGTGTCCGCAGTGAGTTTTGATTTTTTAGTCACCCAACTGATGCCCCCGATCATGGCCAGGGATCCCACCGCCGCCCCAATAAATCCGGGGAATCCCCACAAAAGAGCTAAGGCCACACCTGGAAGCACCCCATGGGCCAGGGCATCCCCCAGAAATGCCAGACCCCGCAGGACCACAAAGGTTCCCACGATACCGCAGGCCACGGCCACGAGGGAACCAGCCCCCAGGGCGTTAAGCATGAAGCCATTATTTAAAAAGGGGGCAAAGAAAAATTCCATCTACTTTAAACTCTGGGTAATGGCTGTGGCCAACTCGGACATAAGGGTAAAGTAGGACCCATCGGGGGGAACCAAGTGGGTGTGAATTTCCACGGTTTTAACTCCCGCATCCTGGGCTAGAGCCTGAGCCACCTTGGGAGGTGTCCCGATTTCTGTAAAAATGACCTTCACTTGGTTCTCCTGGATTAATACTTTTAATTTGGCCATTTCTGCGGCGGAAACCTCAGCTTGGGTATTTAAACTCGGTATAATGGCACCCACCAGTTTAAACCCGTAAGCCTGGGCAAAATATCCCAAGGACTCGTGGCCGGTGACTAGGTTTCTCTGGTTTTCAGGAATTAATTCTACCTGAGACCTTAATGAACTGTCCAGTATGGTGAGCCTGTGACTTAAGGCTGCCTTTTGGTTTTTTAAATCAATTTTAAAGGTGATTTCCAACTGATCTCCCAAAGCTTGTAGAATGGATTTTAGGGTTAGGGGATCAGTCCACAGGTGAGGATCCTGGGCACCCAAGGCCTGGTCGGGATCCTCCGAGGGAATCCCTTCCCCTTTTCCCACCCTTCGTACGTTGATGTGATCACTGGCGGTGAAAATCGGGATCCCCGAATTTCTCGCTTGTTCCAGGGTTTTTGAAAGCCCCCCTTCCAACCCCAGACCATTTTCCACGATGAGGGAGCTGGAAAACAGGGTTTCCATATCTTTGGCCGAGGGTTCCCATTCATGGACATCCAGTCCGTTGGGAATAAGGACTTTCACGGTAAAATCATCCCCCACCAGTTCCTTCACTAAGGCTCCGAGGACCGAGTAGGTCACGGATATCACTTTTTTTGCATGAGAGGGAGACTTTGGAACTTCTTGGCAGGAAAAAAGTAAACCTGATGTAAGTAAGAGGACGCTTATTAATCTCTTGTATTCCATATATGTTCCTGTTGCTATTGAGAATGCATTATCAATAGCAACATTTCGTTTGGAAGTCAAGGACTCTCTTAGGATTTCAGAAATATTGTGAGGGAATCCGTTGGGAAATCCATTTAAACATCGTGGCACCTTTCATGGAATTTGAATGCTTAAACAGAGTTGACATATCCGGACGTTGCCGTTAACACTATTAATGTATGACCATTAAGAAAAGGCTCATTTTAACCATATCCCTGGCGACAACTCTTATCGTGACTATTTTTTCCGTCATTACCCTCAGCCTAAAATATAATGAAGAGTACAGCCGCTTCGACGAAAAAAAAATTAAATACACAGAGATGTTGATTACCCTTTTAAGTCTACCTTTGTGGGATTTGAATATCGTTGCCATCGATCAGATTGGACAAACGGTGGTGGCTGACGACGATATTGTGAAAATTATTGTCCAGGGTACGGGGAATACAATAAAGACCGAGCTGGCTCAAGACAATGACGGAGCCACTGAGGTCATAGAAAAGGATGTTTATTATAATGGGATTTTGGTCGGAAAAATAAATATTTTTTTTACACGGGACAAAATTAATAAAATTCTTTTAGATCAGATCTATCAATTCGTTTTCATACTGATTGTGTTGGAATTCAGTCTTAATGGTATCGTGATCCTATCCGCTTTATCCTTCACCAAACCACTTTATAGAATGGTTGAACAATTAAAAGGAATCGGAGCGGGGAATTTAAAATACATCGAAAAGGTTAAGGCTCCTGAAGAATTGGTCATTCTTTCAAAAGCCATTAACGACCTGAAAGATGAAATAAAGAACCGGGAAGAACATATAAAGAAATTTACCATCCAAGCTGCAGAAGACTCCTTCAAATTGGAGTTGGAAAAACAAAGATTTCAAATTGAACAAACCCAGAGAATAGAGTCCCAAAGGCTTCAAGGGGAACTTGAGCAATCCTTAAAAAATTTACACACGACTCAAGACCAGTTAATCAGTGCGGAAAAAATGGCCATGTTAGGAAGCCTGGTCGCCGGTGTTGCCCATGAAATCAATACTCCCTTGGGAATTGGGGTTACCGCAGCTTCATTTATCAGCGAAAAAGTGGAAAAGATGTCCCAGGACTTAAAATCAGAAGATGTGAGTTATGACAATGTTTCTGAATGGGTTACCACACTTCAGGAAGCCTCGGAGCTTCTTTTTTCCAATATTACCCGGTCAGCGGAAATAATCCGAGGGTTCAAACAGGTCTCGGTGGATCAGACCAGCGAGGCCATGCGTTTGTTCTATCCCTACGGGTACATTTGCGAGGTGGTCGCCAGTCTTCATCCTAAGATAAAGAAAATAAATCCCCACGTGGAGGTAATCTGTGAAAAAAATTTACGGATAAATTCCTACCCGGGTGCTCTTGCCCAGATCCTAACGAATATGATCATCAACTCCTTAATTCACGGTCTTCCTGATGTGGTAAATGGAGAGATTCGGATAGAAGTGGAAACCAAGGATTCCGACACCCTCAAGATTAAATATTCAGACAATGGAAAGGGCCTCAGTCCCGATGAACTCCCCCACATTTTTGAACCTTTTCGCACTACTATGAGAAATGAGGGGGGCTCTGGATTAGGAACCTATATTATTTATAACATTGTGACTCAAAAGCTAAAGGGTACGATAAAAGCCCAATCCGAACCGGGGCGGGGCCTCGCCTATCATATCGAATACATGCCGGAATCCATCAGTCGGAGTACAGATTCTTAATCTGGCAGATGTCCTCGTAAACTTTTTCAAAAACAGCCACAATGGCGGGATCGAAGAATGTCCCCCTGTTGTCCAGTATGTACTGCTTTGCATCTTCCAATGTCCATGACTGTTTATAAACCCGTTTATGACTCAGGGCATCGAAAACGTCCGCCACGGAAGTAATGCGGGCAAAAAGATTTATGTTCTCGCCTGATATTCCATGGGGATACCCTTTACCGTCCCACCGTTCGTGATGTTCCAGGGATATGGTGGCGGCGGCTTTGAGAATGGGTCTTTGTGATTTGCATAATATTTCATAACCGATGATAGTATGATTTTGGATCACCGCGAATTCCTCGGGAGTAAGGGCTCCGGGTTTAGCCAAGATGGAATCGGGAATACCTATTTTCCCCAAGTCGTGCATGGGAGAGGCATTTTGCAGAAGTTCAAGATCATCGTCGGAAATCCCCAGCTCCTGGGCTATGATGCGGGAGTACTCCATCACCCGCTTTGTGTGGTTCGCTGTTTCTTTGGATCGGGTTTCCACCACATCGCCTATGGTGAATAGTATTTCCTTTTGAGTATCTACGATGTCGTGTGTAAGAGAAATATTAGAAAAGGCCAAGGTAATGTTGGAGGAAAAGACTTCTAAAAGGTCCTGGTCCAAAGGTTCAAGTTTGTGGACGCATTTTAGGTAAAGCACCGATTCGTGACCGGAATCCAGGGCGAAGTACCCCACATATTCAAACTCGTAATAATAGGTTTTCTTTGTTTCGAGGGCAATTTTAATTTTTTTTAAAACATCGGGAGCTGGTAGTTTGTCCAAGGGGGTGTTGATATATTGGCGGTATTCAGTTGACGCGGCAACGATATTAAATTGTTCTTGCACATGAAGGGCAATGAGACTTCTATTCATCGATATCAGTGAACCCTCTGCTTGTAAAAGAGCATTGAGTTGCTCAAGAATTGCAGCAAATAACTTTTCCAGATTTTTTCCGGCTTTAAACAATTTTCCCGTGGTTTTAATAATGCTTTCTAAACCATGCTTACCTTTTGTAATGGTGATGATATCTTCATAAGCCCTGAGGGAAGCCATAACGCTGGTGTATAATTTTTCCGAGGTAAGTTCTGTTTTTTCTTTGTAATCGTTAATATCATATTCTTCGATAACATTCCGTTGTGGGGCATACCCGGGCTGTCCCGTTCTTAAAATAATACGCATCGCCTTATTTTTCACGGTGTTGCGAATGTACTCCACCACTTCAAAGCCGGCTCGGTCGTTTTCCATTACCACATCTAGAAGAACTAAAGCAACCAGGGGATTATTTTTTATTGTTTCAATGGCCTCAGCAGCGCTGTAGGCACTAATAAATTCCAATACATGGTTTTGAAAAAGAAAGTTTCTCAGTACCATTTTAGTTACGTTATGGACTTCTTTTTCGTCGTCGGCGATAAGTACAATCCACTTCTTTTGGGGTGTGGAGTCCCCAACTTCAGAGGAATCTGCAGTTACGCGCAACTTTCTCGTTCCATCCATAGGTTTCACTCCTAGAATCCATTACGAGTCATTACCTAAAAGACAAGCCCAACTCCCTACATTGTAATATGTTCACTCCCGGGTGTCAATTTTTCTTATACACCGGTAAGATCATGGGAGATTGTAAGAGCTACCCCCTAACTTGACATAATTACTAATAAAATTGAAAATCCACTTTATATGAAATTGCTGCCCACTGACCTCGGCACCCTAATATTTTTAACTTCTTGTACTCCTGAATTCCTTCCTCCGGAGAATTTAATGTCTTCAGAAGAATCGGAGGGTGCTAAACTCCCGCCGGTGGGTCTTCCGTGAAAAGGCTTCTTTTTATTGTTCTTACTTGGGTATTTCCCACATTTAGCTTTGCCCACCCCCACGTCTTTATGGAACAGTCCTTAGTTCTGGAAATGGAGGGATCATTGGT
Organism: uncultured Spirochaetales bacterium; assembly: GCA_964624355.1. GTDB lineage: Bacteria > Spirochaetota > Spirochaetia > JABEVK01 > JABEVK01 > CAZUXL01. Next base: position 12,239 of record CAZUXL010000029.1, on the reverse strand, counting down.
TAAGGGGCTGTGGGTTGAATGGTCTTTCGATGAAATGATGACCAGCGCTGTATCCTTAGATTTTCCGCCGGATGCCCAGGGGAAGTGGACTGAAATTAATCACAAAAAACTGAAAGAAACCTATTTTGATAATCTGGAAAGTGTGGGGTATTTTATTCATCTCTATATCAATAACACTCCATTTACCATGGAAAATCCCATGGATTTTCAAGCTTACGTCTCTGCCGGAAAACTCACCTACCGCTTTTTTGTCAATATAAATAAACTTGGACTACCAGGGAATTCCCTGACAGTAGGAATCTACGATGATACATTTTATTGCGACATAGAGTTCCGGGGTGAGAATTCCTTGGAAATTTTATCTAAAGATCCATTGGCAAAAAATGTAGTTTCCAAACTGGTTCCCAATCCAAAAAGAAAATACTGGAACGATACTATAACTCCGGTGGAAGCAATCTTTCAATTCAAATAATTCCCGGTAGAAACAATAACCCTACGGACGTCAATAAGACCAGAGAACTCACTTCCAAAGCCCAGTATACTCCAGGGCGTCCACCCGGACCTAACCATCGGTTACCCCGGTTTTTTAAAAACAATACCAATGTACCTAAGATCCATAAAAGGACACCCATTCCAAAAGCCACTGCCGTTACTGTAAGGATGCCCAGGGTAAACTGACCCAAACTCAGGGAAAAGAGCAATATTAAGAGGGCTCCGGGGCAAGGTAAAAGGGCTGCGAGGGCTAAAAAACCTATAAATCGCCCCCAACTCAGGGTAGGAAGAACCTCATCAAAGATTTGGCCTGGGGGTAAACCCATCAACTTTTGAATCTGGGATAAGGCCTTTTTCCTGCGAAGATCTTTCCATTCCTTCAGTTTAAGTGCCAATAGAAAGGTTCCCAAAATTACCAGTCCCAGAGCGGAGAGTCCCTGCCCCCAGCGAGCGGCCTGATCGATAGTTGCACCTGCCCCAAATTCAAAAATAAAATGGAAGACAATTAAGAGAATAATACTGAAAAGGGAGTTGAAGAAGGTAAAAAGCCCCGCAGCGATGAAAGCCTGAAAATAAGTGGCTTTTTGGGAAAGAAAGTAGGCGCTCACCGTGAGTTTTTGGTGCCCTGGGAGGAGACTGTGGAGAAATCCGTAGCCAATAGCTATCAAGAGTAAAATTGTCAGGGCACCAGGGACTCCTTGAGCTGCCGATTTAATAAAAGAGGTCAGCTCCTGGTTTAATTGTCTTTGTATCTTGGCAATTCCTTCCAGGATTCCTGGTGGTGGACCCGAATCCTTTAAACTTGAGAGGGGGCTGGAAGGCCTCCCCTCCGCTATTGATTTTTCTGAAGAGGTCTTTAAAAAGGGATTACTTTGGGATGATAAATGATCCTGAGTACCTAGGAACAGTAGGAGAAATAGGATGTTAAATTTCACAAGCGGCTAAGTCCTTTAATAGTTTTTCCAAGGGGAGATTTTTACCAAAAAAAACGAGGGCGGAGGAGGGGGGTTCACCTTTTTCCCAGGTCCGACTGGTAAGAAATTTTTGTTTCCCGGTGTATTGAAAAAGATATTTCCAGGAATCACCGGAGGGATGTGCCACCCACAAATATCCCTTGGATCGAATAATGGAGTCCGGGAGTTGGGAGAGTATCATCCCCAGTGCTCGGGGTTCCAAGGGTTTTACCGAGGTGAAGATTGCGGACTCCACCCCATGAATTTTTGTAGCTAAGTTTTCTTGAAAGGAAGCCCCTTCATAACGGTGTTCCAAAGAAGTCTTTTTTAAGCCTAAAAGTAGGGACCAATTTAAACTTTTGCCCCCATCCCAAACTTTGGTGTGGGGTAATATTTCTGAAAGCCGGTTTTTAATGAGTTTTATTTGACCTGGGGAAACTAAATCGGTTTTGGTTAGAATAATAAAATCCGCCAGGTTTATTTGCTCCCTCACCAGTAGAAACTCATTCTCATGGAGGAAAAAACTTTGGGTATCCACCAGGGTGATCAAACCTTCAAATCTCACTCCCCAAGATTCCCCACGCTCCAAAAGGCTTCGGATTACCGGAGCTGGATGGGTGAGTCCTGAGGCTTCGACCAAAATAGCATCTAAACCGGGTGATTCTTTTTTTAAAGCACTTATCCCAGAGCCCAAGTCTGAAGGGGCAACACAGCATAAACAACCGGATGATAATTCAAAAAGCCCGCCCGTTTTTAGCTTAACCAGGGAACTTTCAATGGCGGCTACTCCCAGTTCATTTACCACCAGCCCCAGTTTGAGCCGACGGTGGTCGGCCAACAATCGATTGATAAAAGATGTTTTCCCCGCACCCAAGAAACCAGAAATTATGTAGACAGGAATACTCATGTATTCATTATACAACGAACCAAAGCAGGTGTTACAACCCCCAGCGAATGAATTATTTCCTTTTGCTTTCCCTTCTCATAGCCGATTATTTAAGAGCCTATGGAAGGAAAATTACAGCTTATAAAAGTTCAAAAAGCCTGGTTAATCCTCCGTGGAAGGGAACTCCATCCTCCCCTAAACCGGGACGAACTTAAAAAAATGTATCGAAGGAAAGCGAAGACCCTTCATCCGGATATCACCGGGGGAGACAGTCGCCCCTTCACTCTTTTAAGCAAAGCCTTCGAGTTTTTAGATCAGATCATGGTTCAAAATCCCGAAACTCTGAAAAATATTGTCCTGGAATCAGTTTTTTATCCCCCATGGGAACCGGGGATACCGAGGATTCAGAGAGAAAAAACTTTCAAAAAAGCCCCAGTCAAACCTAATTCCCCCCCAGGAAGACTGCCCTCCGTAGCCCTGCGATTCGGCCAGTTCCTGTATTACCGTGGAAGGGTAAGCTGGGAGACTCTTATTCAAAGCCTGGTTTGGCAATCCCAGCAGCGGCCACAGTTTGGAAAATTGGCTTTGGAATACAACTTTCTTACATCGGGTGATATTTTAAAAATTCTTGCAACCCGCTTCCCTGGGGAAAAGTTCGGTGAAGCCGCCCAACGTCTAGGACTCCTGGATGCTTATGGAAAAATGGCCATCCTCGGTTTTCAAAGACGGTTTTATGCCCCTGTGGGGCAGTATTATATTTTAAAAAAGCTTCTAAGTCCCGAATTATTGGAAGCGGAGCTCCAAGCCCATCGGAGCCATAACTTGAAATACAGAAGGATGGATTGATTCCAATCTATCCTGATTTCTGCTACAATCCGATCCATGTACAATGATAAATCCTTCCGGGATTTGGCGCACTTAGCGGTGACCACCGGAGTCAACTTGAAACCTGGTCAGAATCTGGTCATTTCCACAAATCCGGGAACTTATGGTTTTGCCCGATTGGTGGCGGAAGAAGCCTACAAAGTCGGAGCCATTTTTGTTCGCATCCTTCAGGAGGATCAGTATCTCAATACCCACAGAGCCAGGTATGTATCCCCGAAGGACTGGGATTATTATCCTGAGTTTCTGGTGAATGAGTTTAAAACTTATGCTCAGGAATCCTGGGCCCGGATTGCCTTGGAAGACATGGAAGATCTGGATGTGGGGTCGGGGGATCTGCAGGAAGCTCTGGGGCATTTCCGAAAGGTTCGGTCTCAGAAGTTAGCGACGTACCGAGAAGCCCAGATTCGAGACCAATTTCCCTGGTGCGTCCTGGCCATTCCCGGGCCAAAGTGGGCTAAAAGATTGGGAATGTCCACCCATGAGCTTTGGGAAATTTTAAAACCGATCAATAGATTAGATAGGGCCGATCCCGCTCACGCCTGGAAAGAGGCCGGTAATTTACTGGAATCCCGGGGGGAAATGTTGACCGCCCTTAATTTAAAGTCCCTTCGTTTTCAATCCCCAGGAACCGATCTTCAAATCGGACTAATCCCCGGTGGTCGATGGCTGGGCGGCGGTGCTCAGACCCCGGATGGACGTTCCTTTATGCCCAACATTCCCACGGAAGAAGTTTTTACCACTCCGGATTGGAGGCTCACTCAGGGAAGGGTTCAAGTCACCCGGCCGGTGGAAGTATTGGGAACCCTGGTCAAGGGGGCCTGGTTTGTGTATGAAAACGGCCTGGTGGTGGATTATGGGGCCCAGGAAGGACAGGAATCCTTAAAAAATTACCTGGCAATCGACCCCCAGGCAGGATGTTTAGGGGAAGTGGCCCTGGTGGATGGGGGAAATCCCATTGCCCAGTCTAAAATCCTCTTTGGAAGCATTCTTTTGGATGAAAACGCCAGTTGCCATATGGCCCTGGGTTTTGGCTATCCCCACGCGCTTCCCCCGGGGACCGATGCTTCCGGGTGTAATGTGACTCTGGTCCACACGGATTTTATGATTGGATCTGATGATTTGACCGTGACCGGATTGACGGACAAAGACCGGGAAGTGGTATTGGTGGAAAAGGGGAGAATTGTTCTAAATTAAAGGCTAGTGTCCCGAATCTTTGAGTTTTTGTAAGTCTTTTCATTATATATATTTATTAAAATAATTATTTCAAATAATGCCTAAATATTACAAGAGTTGCCCAATATTGCTGCGCTATGGAAACGATAAAATATAATCTCTCCCAGTTTTACATGGTTTTACCCAGCTTTTAATGCAATTTGAACTCAAAGATTCTGGACACTCATCATTTTTTTTCTTCCTGGATCACCGTTTTTGCCGGCCCTTGAATATCTGAGAAATCCCGGAGTTTTTCCCATTTATCCCGAAAGTTTTCCGCATCCATAAAATCCACAAAGAGCTCGTACTGGGAATGGGTTCTTTTCATCCGGTTGGCGTATTTTATGGGGCACCAAAATCTCTCGGTGCGTCCGGCGATTTCCACGGCAAACTGAAGAAGATTGTTCACATAACTGCAATAAACGCAGTTTATCTTCTCCAGAATATTCAGATAGGGAAGGAGGGCTCGATCGATGAAAAAAAAATCCCGAGCCCGGACCCGGGGAATCCCATAGAAGCGAAAAGCCACCTGTTGGTAAATTTCCGCTGTGATGTGGAGAATGAGGGCGGGGACAATCATTCCATAGATAAAAGGCGCGGCTAACATATATTTTACGTTGGGGGGGAAGACGGACTTGAAAAATCCCAACTTCCATTTTTTAAGAAAATCCCTTCGTTTATCAATTTCTTCCCGGATATTGATTTTCAGGTCGATCTTTTTGATAGCGGTATCGAAGGCCGTCATGGCCTCCTCCCCCAGTTCTTCCAGCCGCTTTCGTCCCAGCTCTCCCCCGTTATGAAGGACTGATTGAATTTCCATCAGCTTATCGATTAGTTCTTTTTTCATGGTGAACCTCCGGGGGCCCCACTTGGAAGTCTAAGTCATGAAGAGGTTGGAAGATAGGGAGGATCGTCTTACGGAAAAGGGAAGAATACCGGTTTTTCGGAAGTTTTCTGCGTTTTTTTCATGAAAAGTTCCCTGGGCGGTTTGAAATTGACCCCAAAACCCCAAATGCCAGGCAATTTCCTGATTGGGAGTCTGGAGATTTTCTGTCCAAAGTGGAGGGAAGGCCGCTAGAAATCGGGGGTGGGAATTGAGCCAGGTTTCCGTGGTGAATATGAGATCCGGTCCCCAGTTTTTCCGAGCCCAAAGGGCGGCTTGTTTGAGGGATTCCTCCAAATAGCCAGGTTGGGAAAGAATGGACCGGGGTGCCAAGGGATTCCCCACGTGGAAAAATACAGTCTGGGGATCCGGATCCCAGGTTCCCGGCTCTTCCAGGGCAAGGCACCCGAACGGCCAATCTCCCCCGGGGCTGGACTGCCAGTCTTCCCGGAGTTTAGGCTGGATAAAGTCCTTGGCCGATTGCCTGCCTTTATTTTCAAATTCCCCGGGATTCCCACGGAGAAATAGGTGGGTAAGTTCCTTTTCCAAGGTTTGCCAACTGTGGTGTTCCCAATCCGGGGTTCCATGGTCCCGGGCAATGGGACTTCGGTGCCCCAGATCCACCCGGGAACGCAGAGCCTTTGCCAGGGGCTCCTTGGATTTCTTTAAATGTTTATTCAGGTACCAAAAGTATAGATCCACCAGGTTATGGACCGATTTTTCATAGTCTTCAAAACTCAGCCAATCGGGATAAGCCATATTCTAGGAAAGTCTTTTTTTCCCGGAGATAAATTCACCATACTGGTGATCTACCTTCGCAATATGGTCTAAAAGCCAATTTACCACCCTGTCCTGGAGGACGATGAGCAGGGAGGCACTAAAACCCTCCGCTTTGAACCTCTGGGCAATTTGACTAAGATTGACCACGAAGGAATCATGGAGTTTTTTATGCTCTGAGTACTTAGGATAACCTTCTTCCCTCATGAGTTTTTCTTCATCCCCAAAGTGCAGATGGGTGTATTCGGTGATAAATACCAGGAGTTTGTCGATTTCTATACCTTGGCCACCGCCTAATAGGGCCTTGAGAAGGGCATTGATCCGGGAAAACAGTTCTTTATGCTCCTCATCCATCAGGGGAATTCCCACCGAGAGAACATCGTTCCAATCGATCCCCACAATCCCACTTTTATCCTCGGTGGCGTTATAACCAGTTTTTAATTTTCGGATTTCCATTCTCAAGATGGAGTTATTGTACCTGTTTTGATTGCCGAAGGCGGAGACCTGAAGGGATACGGCACTCAATGCTCCCGCGGTGTTCGATAGTTTTTCAATCCCCGTCAGGGTTCGTGCGCTCACCTCCCGGGTATGGACCGTGGCGGCCAAAATGTCCGCAGCTCCGGTTTTCATTTCGTCCGTATTGGACTTCACCTGGTTACTGGTGTTTACCAGAGTTCCCATGGACTGGAGAATCTCATTACCTGCGCTGGATAGTTCCCCCATGGCGGAAGAGACTTCCTGGAGGGTGCGGGCAAAGAGGGAAACCTCATGATTAATGGTTCCCAAAGCCTGTTCGCTTTCGCTACCCGCTTGGGAGGCCTGGTGGATTTTATCCATGGTTTGTTGTAAGGAGCGGGTGATGAGCTGGGCATTGGCACCGGTTCCCTCGGCTAGTTTTCGAATTTCATCCGCCACCACGGCGAAACCTTTTCCCGCATCCCCCGCATGGGCGGCTTCGATGGAAGCGTTCATGGCCAGAAGGTTGGTTTGACTGGAAATATTATTGATCAAATCGATCATTTCCATCATGGCATCGGCGTTTTTGGCGATATCCACGATCACCTCGTTGGTGAACTGTACCTTGTCTCCCCCGTCCTTTATCAGTTCTACCAGGCCTCCGAGGGCCGTGGTTCGGGTTTCGGCAATCCGGGCCGTGGAACTCACCGAGGCCATCATCTGCTCAATCGCTGCACTGGATTGTTCAATGGCGTTGAATTGTTTGTCCACCTGGTCGGACAACCGGCTGATGGAGCTCATGATCTGCTGAACTCCCGCAGAGGATCGCCCCACCTCATTGTCCAAGGTGGACATTTCCGCATTCATGGTTTTTGTGAGTTCCAGAAGATCTCCCACGGACTCCGCTGTTGTCCCCGCTGCGGTACTTAGAAAATCACCCAAACGGTGATTTTTCTCCACCAGACTTGAAACGCTTATTAAAATAACCCGGAGCTTTTCCACAAAGAGGTTGAATCCTTGGCCCAATTGCCCCAGCTCATCTTGGGAGGTGATGACCAAAGTTTTAGTCAGGTCCCCTTCACTGGTGGCCAAATCCTTCAAAGCCTCGGCGGTTTTTTTCACGGGGGTCACTATCTGGGCGCTCAGAAGCAATCCCACCAGAATCATGAGAACCAGACCCAGAAGTCCCGTTCCCACCAAAAGGTAATCACCCCAGCGGAGGTTTTGGGTAAACTCCCTCTCCAGAGCCTGCTGATGGGTATGGATGGGCCCCGTAAGAGCCTTGAGTGTTTCCAGAACAACGGCGCCAATTTGGTCGAATTCTTCCATGGCAATATTGCCCTGGGTTCGTCCTTGGGTATAGGCAGTAAACATGGCCTCCCCGGAATCCCAAAATTGAGTCAAGATAATTTTGAATTGACTTAGTGTTTCTGGGGTGATTTCCTCCAAGCCCGCTTTTTCCACGTTGCTCAGACTTTCCTGGGCTTTAACTATCTCCGGTTGAATTTCCAAGGTAAAAACCTGGGGTTCTTGGGTTAAGCTGGCATCGGTGAAAAGTTGCCATAGATTGGCCACATGAAGTTCCAGTTCCTGAACCTCGGATCTGGTGGTGTTGAGGATGGTTAAATTATGCAGTATCCGCTCGGAGTTCATGTTTTGGGTGATGGAAATTCCCACATAAATGAGAAGGATTCCCATTAAAACCCCTAAGGAAAGAAAAATCTTATTTTTGATACTCAATTGTACCCCCAGGACTGATCTTAAGTTGAATCCAGTCTAAACTAAGGTTACAGAAATGTCAAAATATTCCGGGGGCGAAACTCTTGGTAAAATGGTGTACACTGGGGTTTGGGAGTTCACCATGGTTAAACACTTCACGATATCAGAAAACAAACTTGTTCCTACTGAAGAGATAGGCATAGTTCAAGTTTTTGTGGAGCCGACTATGGCGGAACAGCAAGAACTCAAGGCTTTAGGTATCGGGGATCACAATATCGCATCGGCTCTGGATCCCGACGAACTGGCCCGGTTGGAGTACGATGAAAATCATCTGGTGCTCATTCTAAATCGCCCCCGTAATTACTCCAGTAAAGAACAACTTCTCTTTAACGTTACTTCCGTAGGGCTCTTTCTTTTTACAGATCGTCTGATACTTCTTTCCGGTGAGGAATTGGATCTTCAAGAGGGGAAACCCTTGGGTAAAATTAAAGATTTAAAAGATGCCACTCTGCGGATTTTGGGTGGTTTTACTTCACACTTTTTAGGGCACTTGAAGGTCATCAACCTCTTAAGCGACAGCTTGGAACAGCGGATCAACCAAAGCATGGAAAATCGCTTCCTTATCAATATGTTTACCCTGGAAAAATCCCTGGTATTTTTTCTCAACGGCATCGGGGGCAATCAGACGGTATTGGAAAAGCTGAAACTCTATTCCACCCGCATAGGTCTGGGGGAGCACCAACAGGATATTTTAGAAGATGTGATCATCGAAAACCAGCAGTGCAACAAGCAGGCGGAGATCTATTCTAACATTCTCACAGGCCTCATGGACGCCCGAGGCTCCATTGTGAACAACAACCTTAACCTTTTAATCAAGCGCCTGACGATTGTAAATGTGGTGTTTATGCCCCTAAATCTTCTCGCAGGGGTCGGGGGAATGAGTGAATTTACCACCTGGACGTCCGGCGCTCCCTGGTGGGTGGCCTATCCCTTATTTCTTCTGGGTCTTTCAGGATTGGGACTGATCACCTATAAAGTTCTTCAGTTTACCACAGGGGAGAGGCCGGGGAAGAATCACAGGGGCTGATATGCTATAATGGGGGTATGGATCCTCATAACTTACCCGTATACAAAGAAAAAGAACGAATTCTCCAAGTCCTGGCTAAAAATCCCGTGATCGTGGTGGAATCCCCCACCGGTTCTGGAAAAACCACCCAGCTTCCCATTATCCTCCACGAAGCGGGATATGCTTCCAAAGGAATGATCGGGGTCACTCAACCCCGGCGCATCGCTTCGGTGAGCGTGAGTGAGTATATAGCCAAGCAGATGGGGACTCCCTTTCCAGGTTTGGTGGGGTATAAAATGCGTTTTGAAGACAAAACCACCCCCTCCACGAAAATAAAAATCCTCACCGACGGCACCCTTCTCCAGGAAATCAAAGCTGATCCCATGCTTCACCAGTACGATGTCCTTATGGTGGACGAGGCCCACGAGCGGAGTCTGAACATCGACTTCATCCTGGGGCTTTTAAAAAACATCCTAAAATTCCGCCCCGAGTTTAAAATCATTATCTCCTCGGCGACCATCAATGCGGAGATTTTTTCCACTTACTTCAGTGATGCTCCCGTGGTACACATCGAGACCCAGACCTTTCCCGTCCAGATGAACTACTCCCCTCCCGCCGTGGAGGATGATGAAGTTCGGGTGGAAAAAATCGTAGAGATTGTGGCGAAGTCCTACGGGCAAGGGGGAGATATTTTGGTCTTCCTCCCTGGAGAAAAAATGATCAAGGAAGTGAGCGCCCGGTTGATTTATCAGCCCTACGCCCAGGATCTTCATATGGTGCCTCTGTACGGCCGTCTTTCCAGCGAAGAGCAGGAGAGGGTATTTGACCCCGCTCCCCTAGGAAAAACGAAAGTGGTCCTTTCCACCAACATTGCCGAAACCTCCGTGACCATCGATGGCATCACGGTGGTGATCGATTCCGGTTTGGCTAAAATAAATCATTACAATCCCCGGACCTTCACCTCCAGCCTCGTGGAGTCCAAAATTTCCAGAGCGAGTGCCAACCAGCGCAAGGGCCGTGCAGGCCGTACCCAACCCGGGACTTGTTGGCGTTTGTACGCCGAAGAGGATTTCGAAACCCGGGATCTTTTCACCTTGGAAGAAATTTATCGAACCGATCTGAGCGAAGTCGTTCTTCGAATGGCGGAATTGGGGATCACCGACTTTGCCTCCTTTGATTTTCTATCTCCCCCCGGTCGTCAGGGGATCATCGGTGCTGTGGAAACCTTGAATCTGTTGGAAGCTTTGGAGGAGGATAATAGTCTGTCTTCCATAGGCAAGATGATGGTTCCTTTTCCACTCCTGCCGAAACACGCCCGGATCATTGTGGAATCCATCATGAAGTATCCCCAGGCCTTGGATGATGTGCTCATTGGAACGTCCTTTCTTTCCACCGACAGTCCTTATCTTCTTCCCCAGGGGGAGGAACTGGAAGCCCGGCGGGCCCATCATCAGCTGGGAGACGAGTGGGGGGACTTCATGTCCTACCTGAAGATCTACAAGGGGTTTCAAGCGGCTCCCAACAAGGAAAAATGGTGTGAAAAGTCCTATTTGGACACGAAAACCATGCACGAGATCGTAAACATCAAAGGTCAATTGGAAGAAATTGTCAGCCGTATGGGTGTACCCTTGGGAACCGGGGGAACCCGGCAGGATTACCTGTTATCCATCGCCAAGGGACTGATTCAATTTGTTTGTATGGCCACAGGCCGGGGTACCTTCCGGTCCCTCACTGCGGAAAAAATCCTTATTCACCCCGGTTCCAGTCTTTTTAAGGAAACGCCCCCCTTCATCGTAGCAGGGGAAATTGTCCGCACCAGCCGGACCTACGCCCGGTCCGTGAGTCCATTAAAAAAAGAATGGCTGGGACTGCTTAATCCTAACTTGGCGCGGAACTTGGCCTCCGGGGACCGGTCTGTACCTGAAAAAGAAACAGGGAAATTGGCCCCTTGGCAGGTCCAGATCGGCCGGAAAATTTTTGCCATTAAAACCTTGAAGGGAAAACAGAAAGTTCTGGTTCTTCCCTGGGATGAGCTCAAAGATCTGGCGGATCACACAAAAACAGGGGATCTCCCCGAAGCAAAAAATTGGCGGGGTCGGGTGGAATTGGATGGTCAGATTGTCATGGAAGGGGTGAAACTCGAGAAGATTCTGGATGTAGCCCGGAAGATGGACTTCCGAAGGGATAAGGTCTCTGATTGGCCTTTGGGACAAAACTATGGGGGAACCCGCCTGATCCTTATACTTCCCTATTTGGAAAAGCTGCTTTTTCCTGCCTATCCCCGGCCTCGAAGTCAGGAGCTGGGTTTTTTAAGTCTTCAGTCGGATAACCGTGGCCAATTCTGGTTCAAAGTTCAGCAAAGTTTCCAGGGAGCCCTCTCGGACTCTTTGGAGTCCGTGGAACAATTGGCCGACGCGGTCCAGGGCATCTGGAAACCCGAAGACTGGAAGCTGGTGAATAAGGTATACAGGCGGTTGGACGATTTACTGTAGAGGGGCAGGGGGATGAAGCATGGGGACTGTTAAATGACCTTGACCTGCCGGTGGTTCTTCTTTAGAATCACCGGACAGGATGGTAAAAGTGTTTAATAATAAGTGTTTTATTACTTTATTTGCATGAGGTTCTTTTTTTCTCATTGTCACCGGATGTGATACGGGATTAACCGTCAAACCCGGCCTTGTTGTTTTAACCCCTGCCATCACCAATGGGACTCTCACCACAGCCCTGGGGGGGCGGGAAGAAATCATCAGTGGTTTCACTTCCACCATTTTGAAAAAATAGCCGCTCCCTTAGGATTTACCTTCCTAAAGGTTATGCCTCAACCACTTCCAGTGATCGTGGTGGGGATCGATAGCTTGGATGCCAGTAGGGCTGCTGAGTACAATATAGGTGCCCATGGAAATACCCAAG
>CAZUXL010000028.1:0-31432 GCA_964624355.1 uncultured Spirochaetales bacterium | reverse complement strand
CCTGCACCAAGTGAACTATCAAAGATCCTAATTCCTGATCATATCACTAATTTAATAAATTCCATGGTAATTCTCTCTAATAGGACTATAATGTAAGGTGATGACTGAGGAGGTCAAAATGAAGGCATTCAAAATGCACTACGTGCTATTTATAATCCCCCTGGTTTTTTTCGCCTGCGAACTGCAGAGCATAACGATTAAAGGAACACCTTCCTTTACCCTGCCAGCGGGAACAATTACTGTTCCCGTGACTGATATTCTAAATGCGGACACCTTTACCACGCAATTGAGCGGTGGATTTGACGGCCTGACCGTGGATACAACCCCCGGAATCTACACGTTAAAACTGAAAAAAGAAATCATGAACGTGGGATTGAAGGACTTTTTCAGTTCCAGTGTGCCCCTGACTCAGAGTGTGTCTCAAGATGTCCCCTTAAAGACCTTCACTATTCCCACTGTGGATTCCTCAGGGATTCAAGCCATTGTAATTCCACCCATTGATGGGACCGTAAACAACATCCCCCCCATCACAATTCCCCTGGGAAGCGCGAACGCCTTTACTTCCATGACAGTGGGAACTGGAAATATAACTATCAACTTGGATACTTTTGGAAGTACCGTGGATATAACTATGGTCTTGAAGCAAAATACAATCGAGCTTGTTAATTCAATGAAAACGGTAGACACAACAATAACCCAGGCTGTGTTCCCCTTGGATACTGTGGCATTTGGTGTGGGAGATGTGACCGCAGAGTTTTCCCTGAACGTTACAAATACCGACGGGACCTTCCATTCCACCGATTTAAACTGGTCTTTGGCTGTCACCAGTATTACCGAAGTGGTCATGCCTTCTCCAGATCTGGACTTTTCAGTGGATGCAAACCTGCCCATCGATCCCACGGTACAATCCCTAGTGCAAAAAATAACCATGGGCACTGGTAGTCAGATGGTGATGACCATGACCAACAACCTCCCTTTCGATATTGCTCTCACCATTGAATCTGCCCCCTTTGGAATTGATGCCCCCGGAGATACAAGACTCTTTACGAAAAATAGCGGGACTGCCCAAATAGAAACAGTAGATTTAACAAATAAAGATGTATCAAATCAGATTCAGCCAATTAATATTACTTCTTTAGCTGGTGGGATCCTGCCCTTTAAAATTACCTCTTCGGTACCAGACTATAATGCAACCGATAAAACTTTGACCCTCAAAAGTACTATGGAACCCTTGGTTCCCGGTACCACTTACAGTTTTTCCGGTAAAGTGGAGATGACGGTAATCCCGACTCAAATCACTCTCAATTCTTATACTATTGGTCCCTTTGATTTCCCCGAATCCCCTGCAGTGCCCTTGGACTTCTCCGGACTTAACGCCGTTTTTCCCGCAGATGTAAATTTCGAAAGTATTCCCATGAATATAGAACTCGCCGGTTTGGGTCCCAATGTGACTGGTTCGGTTTTTCTTAAAGGAACCTACAAAACCCTATCTACAGATGTCACGGAAAATACCATAGACATCATTCATGATCCTAGTGTGACCACAGCTCCACTGGATTTTGACGGAAGTTCGGTCACAAATGGGGTCTTAAAACTAGGTGGGGACTTTGCGGGTATTCTCAACGCCCGGCCCCAATCCCTCATCTTAAATTATGAGGTTACAATAGTGGGGGCTACGATTTCTCTTGATGCCGCGTCGCCTCCCAACCTTACCGCGGGATTTAGCCTGGATCTGCCCCTCGCCTTCACCACCCCTGTGGATCCCACCACCACTGACGTATTGGGGGATGCGGGATATGTACCGGGTGTGGAATTATCCTTGGGAACCACCAATCCCTTGGACTTCTCAGGAAAAGACCTTTTTGGCAGAACGAACAAAACCGGTCCTATCAACCAGTTCCTGGATCAAGCAGGATCTGTCACCCTAACCATGAATGTGACCGAAGTTCCCGCTTCAGGATTGGTGGCCCTTATGACAGTTCCAGACCCCTTCGATCCCTTGGGATCGCCACCCTTATTTGCAAAAGAATTTGCCCTAACCTTGGGGGATCATGTACTTAACCTCTCAGCCGCAGATATAGAACTGATGAAGGAGGTTAACTTTTCACCCCAGATCAAATTTTATTTAGCCTATCAGGATACAGCCAATCCCAGGGTTCAAATAAACTATGGCCAGAATTTTATAGCAAACATGGTGCTAAACCTGGAAACAGATATTAACTATAAGGGGATCAAGTAAATGAAAAAGCTAGTACTCTTCATCCTGGCAGGTTGCATCCTTCTTCCCTTGGGAGCAGACCCCACCTCCAGTCAGAACCATCCTTTGAATCCCGCCTTTTTGGCCACGGGTAACCGGGGTATCCTGGAATTTGGATTGGGTGCCAATGTGGGGGCCCAAAACTCCTACTTTAATCTCGGTATGCTCTCGGATCAAAATCCGATCATCGATCTGAACCTGCTGGCCACCGAAATCGGACCCAACGGCTTCCGCCTTTTGGCCAACGCCACCGTGGGGCCCCATCTCACCCTGCATTTGGGACCATTGGGAGTGGGAGGTTTCCTTTCCACCGAAGTATTCACCTTCAATAAGATTGGTCAGGATTTCTTTCAAATTATGGCCCAGGGAATAAACTTGGGGACCACCAGTGGAACCGCAGAGAATACTGCCACGGCCTACATCAAAACAGGACTCTACGGTTCGTGGGAAATGTCCAACTGGACCTTTGCAGGAAAGCTTGCGTACACCCTACCCCTTGTCTCCGCCGAATCCACCGCCAGCTTTACCTACACCGCCGACGCATCGGGGGCTATCTCCTATAATGCAGTACTCAACACCACTGCCTATACCATTATCCCCCTCACCCCTGGTAATACCTTCGACACCACTAATTCCGGTTCCCTGATCAGCAAGGCCATTTCCAACGGAGGCTTGGTGGTGGACGTGGGTGCGGTCTATGTGGATCCTAAAACAAAGAGGCCTCTGTTTGGGGGAGCCTTGAACAACATTCCCCTGTCGGCCATTAAAGCCTCCCGGGCCATTACCTATAATGGTGGAGCATCCTGGTCAGGGACAAATGTGGTGGCCAATAAGGATATTCCTGGTTACTTTGACCCCATCATTACTAAACCTACCATCAACGTGAGTGAAAGCGACAAGTTGATATTCATTCCCATGAGCGCCACGGGATTCTTTAGATTCCCCATCTTAGGCCCCTTGGAAGTGGTTCCTGAAGTGGAAATGGTGCTGTGGAGTCCCTTCCGCCTGAACTGGGGTATCACCGGAGAAGTCAATTTCCTCCGGGTGTTAGACTTCACCCTGGGACTGGAAAACAAGAATTATATGTGGGGAACCTCTGTGGGGGTGGGTGTAAACCTATGGCTAGTGGAAGTGGACTTCCAGTTTAAAGCCCAGGGACCAGAACCCGGGGATATCTTCAAGACCAAGGGCCTCAGTGCCGGGCTCTTTGTAGCCTTGGGAATTTAACATCCTGGGATTTTAGAGTTGAAATGATGAGGCTGGAACCGAAGGGTTTCAGCCTTTTTTTGTACCTAACACTGAACCTTTATCACGGCTTTTTTTACTCCCGTGGAGATACCTGCAGCGCACCCTGGTTTATGGCCATCCCCGGGAAAAAATATTTGAAACTGTCCCGGTGCAGAGTAGACCAAGGTGAATCCAGCCTGCTTATTTTCATAAAGAGTATAATCCCCCAAAGAATCGTAAGCATTTTTGATGGACAATGCCGAGATCGGAGAGTACCCTAAAAATTCTTCCCCTTTCAAAACTATTTGAATATCCATGAACCGATTATGGGACTCCCAAAACTTTTCATTTTCCGGTTGGGTGTCGTATTCTTGAATAAGGAGAAACGCCTTATCCCCGACAATGGGATATTTTCCCACTTCCAGATTTAAAAGATCCACAGATTCCAAGTAGGATAAAATTTCCTTCCCATGGGGAATCATGGTTTCATAGTAAGTTAATTTTTTGATTTCATCGGAGATCATTGAGGAGTCCTTTCTAATAATTTCATGAATATTTCTTCGGTGATGATTTGAATCCCCAGAGACTGGGCCTTGGTGAGTTTACTCCCAGCCCCTTCTCCGGCCAATAGGTGGGTAGTCGCACCGGAGACCGCCGACACGACCCGGGCACCCCGGGCTTTGATTTCCTGTTCCGCCTTGCTCCGGGGATTAAAATCCACAAAACTTCCGGTAACACACCAGGTTTGCCCATCCCATTCCCGGGAGACAGGACCGACGGATCCTTGAATCTGAAAGTGCAGCCCGGCAAGTTTCAGCTTTTCCACCATTTCCAGGGTTTCCGGCCTGAGAACTTCCTTGGAAAGGGTTTCCACTGTCTTATCCCCGATCCCAGGAATGGAGAGCAATGCTGAAGGATTTTTAACCAAAGAAACCAAATTATCCCAGGAATCCACTCCGTGTTCCACCAACAGCTCTGAGATTTTTTTTCCCAATTCCGGGATACCCAAACTGGCGAGAACCACGGGAAAGTCCCGGGTTCGGGCTTTATCCACCCCCTCTTTCAGGGCAGATATTTTCTTTTCTCCAAATCCGGGAACTCCCTCTAAAAGGGAAAAATCACAGGTAAATAAGTCAGGAACATCCTTCACCAAACCCCGGGAGATTAACACTTCCATGGTTTCCGGTCCCAATCCCCCCAGATCCATCTGATCCTTGGCGGTGAAAAAATTAAGCCGACCCCGGACTTGTTCGGGACACAGGGGGTTGGGACAAAAATGATGGGCCCCATTTTTAACCAGGAGGGTCTGGCACACAGGACAAGCCGTACCCATGCGCCAAACATGGTCGGAAAGTTTTTCCACCACCCCGTCCACCGCGGGAATCACATCCCCCCGGCGGGATATGGTCACCCTATCCCCCACTCCCAATTCCAATGCCTCGATATAATCCTGGTTATGCAGGGTCACATTGGCAATTTGCGCTCCCCCCACCACCACAGGTTTGACCCGGGCTACCGGAGTCACCCGGCCGGTTCGCCCCACTTGCAGGTCAATGGATTCCACCAAGGTTTCCCCTTGGGGTGCCTCGAATTTAAAAGCTACGGCCCACCGGGGATGATGCCCCGTAAGCCCCAACCGATCCCGAACTCTTAAACGATCCACCTTCATTACCAAACCGTCTATTTCATAATCTAGACCAGGTCTGTCTATCCGGGCTTTTTCCAAATGCTGGGCCAGAGTTGACACCGGAAAGGTTCCTGGTTGAACCACCCCTGTGGAAAAGGCTTCAAATCGGGTACTCAAGGGAAAGCCCAGGGATTGCAACTTACTGCGGACCTCCCGGTATGATTCCATGGGAGGGTCAAAAAAACCTTCATACACAAATATGTCCAAGGGCACCTTGGCTACCTCCGAACTGACGACCCGGCGAAGGGTCCCCGCGGCCAGGTTTCGAGGATTGGAATAGGGCTCGGCCAGGGTGCGGTTAACCCTTTCAAATTCCGACTTCCTCATGAAGATTTCTCCCCTCACGGCGATGGTTAAAGGCTCAGGAAGCTTTAGGGGGACCTTGGAAATGGTTTTCACATTGGCGGTGACCACATTTCCCACCAGACCATTCCCCCGGGTAAGAGCCCGGTCCAAGATGCCATTCTCGTAGTAGAGCACGATGGAGGCCCCATCGAGTTTTTCCTCCAGGGTCAAAACCAAGTCCTCTTGGGAATTTTTGGCGGTTTTTTCCGCCCAGGTGAGGATTTCTTCCGGGCTGTAGGCCTTATCCAGGGAAAGAACCGGGAGACTATGGGAACCTTCTTCCAGTTCACTGCTCAGATCAGAACCGACTCTCTGGGTGGGAGAATAGGAAAGGACCAACTTTGGATGAGCCTTTTCCAATTGGACTAAGCGATCATAAAGTCGGTCATATTCCAAATCCGTGACCTCGGGTCTTCCCAGAACATAATATTTGTGGGAATACTCCGAGAGCTTACTTACCAGAGTGACAATTTCCTGTTCCGGGGTGGTTTTTTCCTGCATGGGAAGATTATACCCAGGAAAAGTAAGAATGAAAACTCCACAAGACCCATGGATCACATACCGACCTTTGTTCTTTTAGCTTCAAAATCATACTTACAGCCAAGTGCATTTGTAATACAGGGCAGCACCGGGGGAGGTGATGTGGAGTAGATATGCCATGGCATGTGAAAAATCCTATCTCTGGTACTCAAAAAGGGGTAAAATAGGCAAAATTTAATTTATAACTTGCTAAATTCCCTAGCCTGTAACATGCTGGTGGCGAGGAATTACCTTGAAACCGGATGTCGAATCAAAACCTACTGCCTGGGGTATAATGTGTCGTTCTGCCCTGATCCCGGGCTGGGGACATCTATACCTCGGACACCGGTCAAAAGCTGTGCTCTTCGGTCTTGGGTTCCTGGTTAGCGGTTTACTGACGGTTTTTTCGCCTTCCGCCGCCACTGGTTTGGCCGGTCTGATAACATTGGGGGAGAGCCCTCAAACTTTGGACGGTTTTTCCGTCATTCCCGGGGATCACTCTCTTCATTTGTTAGTTGATGGACTCATAACCCTTCTGTTCGGCCTGGTCTGTCTGACAATCTATCTGGTGAATCTCTGGCAGGCCTTCATGCTGGGGCGGACGAAGTATCATATCCAGCGCATCCACGGCTTTCTGCTCGTTTCGCTTTTACCCGGCTTCCTGCTCTTAGTATTTTTTATCATCCTCCCGTTTTTACTCACCCTAACAGTTGGATTTACCGACTACCGTTCACCGGATCATCTACCTCCCCGGGCACTGGTTGACTGGGTGGGACTGCAGAACTTCGGAAAACTCATTTCCCTGGATTTATGGAAGCAAACACTGCTGTCGGTGGGCCTATGGAATATTATTTGGGCTGTCGGAGTCACCGGTCTGAGCTATTTCCTGGGAATGGGGATGTCCGGTCTGCTGGCTAACCACCCCATTCCTTGGCCCAACTTCTGGAAAATCCTCTTCCTGCTTCCCTACGCTCTACCGACTTTTTTTTCCCTGCTGATAATGCGCAGTTTGTTCAGCGGTACTGGACCTATTAATCTTGGGCTAGGAGCTTTAGGACTCCCAGCTTTACCTTTTTTGACCGATCCTCTTCTGGCGCGGATTACGATTATTTTGGTCAATGTGTGGCTTACGACGCCCTTTTTTCTATTACTGACCTCCAGCGCCAGAACGACTGTCGGATCGGAGTTGTATGAGGCTGCCGCCCTGGATGGGGCGGGAAGCTGGACCCAATTCCGCAGGGTGACCTTACCCTTGGTCTGGGAGACTACGCTGCCCGTGGTGCTGTTGAGTTTTTTTTTCCAATTTAACAACCTAGCTGGAATTTACCTTTTAACCGAGGGCAATCCGAGTTCGGTGAACCTTCATTACGCCGGACAGACCGACATCCTAATCAGCTGGATCTATAAACTGACACTATTCCAAGGCCAATACAACCTAGCGGCGGTTCTGACCACGGTACTAGCATGTTTTTTAGGGACAGCTGGGGTGCTCATGCGCCGACGGATGACTGAATTATGAGCAGGACCAAGCGCTGGCCTCTCATCGGCCTGCTGATCCTCGCCGGGTCCGGTATTGTCTATCCGCTTTTCTGGATCGTGCTCAGCGCCTTTCGCTCGGGGAATGCCCTCTATTCCGCGGATTTTCATCTTTCAGAGCTGACGTTGGATCATTTCTACCGACTATTTACCGCCACCGAGTTTCCTCTCTGGTTTTTGAATACTTTAGAATTAGCGGGACTCCACATGGTAGCTGGATTGATCCTGACGGCTCTAACGGCCTTTAGTTTTTCCCGATTGACTTTTAAGGGTAAGGGCCTCACCCAGTCTCTGGTGTTAATTTTACAGATTTTTCCTACCTTTTTGTCCATGTTAGCCTTGTTTATTCTCCTGGACCGGTGGAACCTCCTGAATAGCTACTTTGGTTTGATCCTTGTCTACCTGGCTGGACAGCTTCCCTTCAACACCTGGATGGTCAAAGGTTACATGGATGCCCTTCCCCGCAGTTTGGACGAAGCTGCGAGGATCGACGGTGCCAGCGACTACCAAGTATTTACCCGGGTAATTTTACCCTTATCGACCCCTGTTCTGGGTGTGGTAGCCTTGGCGGATTTTACTCTGCCCTGGTTTGATTTTGTCTTCCAGTCCTTACTATTGCACGGTGATAGGAAGACTTTGGCGGTGGGGGTGCTGGAATGGCTCCATAGTCCTTCAGGTCAACAATTCCCCCTATTTGCGGCGGCTTGCCTGCTGATCGCCTTGCCGGTAATGCTGATGTTTTTAATTATCCAAAAATTCCTAAATCCGGTTATGATGGTAGAGAGGTTCAAGACTTGAAACCTATCATCCTGAATGGGCTATTTTTTATAATTAATCTCAATTTGTTAGGGGCGGTGGATATTACCCCGGAAAGCCAGGCTAGATTGACTGTTTGGATTTCTGGACCGGTGGAACTGGCGGCCTACAGCGCCACGGTGGCCGATTTTCAAAAGCTCTACCCGGGGTTAACCATCAATTTAGAAGATGTTCCGGCTGTGGACGCCAGAGCTAGGCTCGAAACTCGGGGGCCAGCGGGAACCGGTCCCGATGTTTTTGCCACCCCCCACGATCAGCTGGGGGATCTGAGTGCTTCGGGTTTAATCATGCCTAATTTGATTTATTCCAACACTGTCAAAGCTGGTTTTTTGGATTCTGCTTTATCTGTTCTCAGTTTTGAAGGCAAGTTAATGGCTTTTCCTGTGAGTATGGAAACCCTGGTGATGTTCACCAATAAAAACCTGTTTCCCCAGGCTCCGGCGACCTGGGAAGATCTGCTGAGTCTCGGAAGGCCCCTTACCGATGTGGCCAAAGGCCATTACGGCTTTCTCTTTCCCATCGGGGACCTCTACGTTTGTTATCCCTTTCTGGCCACTTCCGGAGCCTACGTCTTTGGTAACGGTGGCCGTAATCCGGAGGATATCGGCCTCGCCAACGCCGGTGGGGTGAAAGGTCTGGAGACCATGTTGAAACTCCGGGAAATTTCCTTGAAAAATGCCGGAGATGCCACCTGGGATTCGGTCCAAGGTCTGTTTCTCCATGGCCGGGTCGGCGCCATTCTCCAAGGACCCTGGGCTATGAAGGAGTTGTCCAAAGCCGGGTTTCCCCTGGGTGTCGCCCCCTTACCCCTCATGACCGGGCAACGGCCATCGACCTTTTCTGGAATCATGGTCCTGGCGGTCAGTTCCTACTCCCGGTTTCCCAAGGCTGCCCAGCTGTTCGCAGCTTTTGCCACTTCTGAGAAACAACTGTGCCAACATTTTGCCAAAACAGGTCAAATTCCCCCTTTGAAAGCTTTTCTCCAGGATGAAACCTTATCCCGTGATCCCCTGGTCAAACCATTTTTAGACCAGCTTCAGGCCTCTCAACCTATGCCCAACATCAAGGAAATGAAATATCTCTGGGTGCCCATGGCCGCCGCCCTCAGGGATGCCTGGGACGGTAAGGAAAGTCCGCGCTCGGCTTTAGATAAAGCCCTGACGACTATTAAAGAGCAAATATTATTTTCTAATTAGGGATTCCCGGAAGATGAAACGGCTCAGCTCCAGTTTTTCCTGAAGCTTGTACTCGGAGTCATGGAGCTTTCGAACCAAGCCTTCGGCAGCCCGCTGACCGAGACTGAAGACATCGATATCCACTGTGGACAGCGAGGGGGTTAAAAATTCCATGTAAGGCAGGTTGTCGAAGGTCAGGATTCCCTTTTGGCCGTCGTTGAGAGCGACTGCCAAGTAGTGACTGCCACAGACCAGAGCGTCCGTAGCTGTGGGTGTACCCCGGCGAATTTCCTGAGCTGAATCGGAAGACTGCGCCCAATAAACCGGCGGATGACAGCCCTCTTTCTCAGCGGCGGCCATGAAACCTGCAAAGCGGACTTGATGGATACCATCACCCTGGATGCCGACAAATCCGGGGTTTTGAAAGCCGGCCTGCCTGACGCTGGTCCAGGCCAATTCCCCAGCCTGCCGGTTATCGGCTTCGACCCAATCCACGGGACTGTCATTACCTGGATCCCCGATGAGCACAAAGGGCAATTGCCGCTTTATCCATTCCTCCAAGTGATGACGCAAGGGATCAGTCAACTGGAGCAAAAAACCATCGACCCGTTTTTGTTCCCAGAGGTCCACCAATTCCCGGGGTGACTGGTTCCACACATCCCAATGGTGTAATAGCATCTGGTAGCCACCGGCACGCAGACCGGACTCCATACCGCTGAGCATTTCAAACACATAGGGATGGCGCAGCGCCTGTTGGGGGCCCAGGGACATGACGACACCGATAGTCCGCAAGGACTGGTTGACTAAACCCCGGGCGATGCTGTTAGGAACGTAGTGGAGTTCCTCCATGATCTTTCGTACCAGGTCTTTAGTTTTTGGACTGATTCTGGGATGATCAGAGATGACCAGTGAGATGGTAGCGACAGAAACTCCTGCTTTTTCGGCCAATTCGGCCATGGTGACCGGCAATTCAGCCCTCCTTTTCCAGTTGACAGATTATAGATCAGAAGGTAGTGTTATGTCAGCGAGTTAATCGTATAACTAGAAGGTGGATAAGATGATTATTAAAAATTTACTAAAAACTTGTACGCGATCTTTGTTGTTGGGGGCCGTAATGTTGTTAGGAACCAGTCTTTTTGCCCAAAACCCCTCACCCGAAAAAGACTGGAGCCGCAAGGCCGTATTCTACCAGGTCTTTATCCGGAGTTTCTACGACGGGAACGGTGACGGAAAAGGGGACCTCCCCGGGGTTACTGCCAAGTTGGACTACCTGAAGGATTTAGGGATCGGTGCCATCTGGCTGACGCCGATTTATCCCAGTCCGACCTACCATGGCTACGATGTCATGGATTACAAATCCATTCACCCAGATTTCGGCACCCAGGCTGATTTTGATAAACTTATTAAAACAGCCCACGACAAAGGTATCCGGGTGATCTTGGATTGGGTCGTGAACCACACCTCAGACCAGCACGTTTGGTTCCAGAAAGCCCTAGCGGGGGACCCCCAGTATAAGGATTATTACCGCTGGTCCGATACCGCCATCAACGGTAGCTGGGGAATCCAGAAAAATGGAAAATATGCATATTTTTCCTTCGGACCCCAGAGTAAAATGCCGGACTTGAATTACGAGAACCCCAAAGTGCACGAGGAGATCCTCGACGCTGCTCAATTCTGGCTCAAAAAAGGAGTTGACGGTTTCCGCCTGGATGTGGCTCAGTACATCGGCGACGGCGAACGGGTAAAAACCATTAATTGGTGGAAAGAATTTCAAGCGTCCGTAGCAAAAACTAACCCGGGAGCCTTTATCGTGGGTGAAGTCAACTACGATAAATTGTCCGATTTCAATTTGATCGCCCCCTATTACGCCGGTATGGACGCTGCCTTCGACTTTCCGGTCTACAACAATCTGACGGTTTTCGCCATGGGGTTTCAGAACGATATCATCACCCACTTCAATAAGGCCCGAAATAGTTTCAAGCCCTACCAGAAAGACGCCATGGACGCCCTTTTGCTGGGCAATCATGACCGTCAGCGGATCGCATCCTTTCTTAAGTTCGACCCCGCCCGTATCCGTAAGGCCATGACCATACTTCTGACCTTACCTGGACGGCCGTTCATTTATTACGGGGATGAAATCGGCATGCGTGCCGGCCACGACCGTACCCAGGGGGATCCTAACAAGAGGGAACCCATGGACTGGTACACCTCCGGCACTGGGATCGGCATGCCCGCCATGACCAAAGAAATCTATACTGCTACCGCCATGAATCAGTTCCCCCAGGACGGCATTTCGGTCGAAGAGCAGTTGAACCACCCCGATAGCCTGCTTAACTTCGTCAAAAAACTGATCAAAATTCGTAAGGACAATCCCGTCCTTTGGGAAGGTAAACTCACCAGGGTGGGTACTCCCGATGGTCTGTTTGGTTATCAGCTAACCCAGGATAAGTACAACTACAACATCACCGTCATCCACAACCAGATTGCCAGTGAATCCCGTTCGGTTCCCCTGACCGCCAACACCATTGACCTGATCACCGGCAAAACATGGAAATCCGGTGAAACCCTGGTCATACCCCCGGCCGCCAGCGTCATTCTAAAACTTGATGGGGCAGCAGCACCGATCGGTAAGTACGAAATCATCATTCCCCCAAAACAAATGGTCAAACTGACAATCAATGTGACCGTCCCTGAGAACACACCACCCAACGCCGAAATGTGGATGCCCAACTCCTCCGACGGCTGGCAGCCCGCTGAGATTCTGCCAAAACCAGGAACCAAGTTGAAACAGACGGGGCCCCGCACCTACACGATCAACGTTACCGGGGAAGCCGGCACCCGAATGGAGTACAAGTTTTTCCGGGGCGGCTGGGAAACCAGTGAAACCCAGGCCGATGGCAACTGGAACGGCAACCGCGAGTTCCTCTTCCTGGATCCTGAAACCACCATCGCTGCCGTCATCGACGGATGGCGAGATATCGACTACAAAGGCGATAAGCCTTAGGGCGTGCCCCCCCCAGCTGGGGGGGGCGTTCCCCTACGGGCTACCCTCCGGTCGGTCCGGCTGCGCCGGACGCCGCTGCGCGCCCCAGCGGGCAACTCACGCATAGGGGATCACCATTACCAGGACTCCCGTTCCCTATTTTACGACGACATCCTCCAAAATACATCGGTTTCTCAGACCAGGATTACCGCTTTCGCTGGTAGGTCTCATAGATTCTCATTATTCACCCTTTTAACAAAGGAAATCGCTCTCCAAATACATTTTTTGTTGTTGACAGGCTAAAAAACCGGGTGTATCTTTGTAAAAGATTTAGTTAATCGTTTAACCGTTATCTGATCGAGTGCAACACATGTTTGGGCCGTGAAATGTTGACAATTTTTCTGTAGGAGGAAAAATGAAAAAGTTCATATCTAAAGGGCTGCAGCTTTTAGCAATCCTTTCCTGACTGCTCTGGCTGCCTGTACCAACCCTGTGGGTACAGACAATCTTTCCCAGGTTCCCGGAGGAGATTTCTTCCAGGAAAATGGCCGGGCTATAGGTGGCGTGCCCTTTGACGAGGGGGCCTCCATTTACCAAATCATGGTTGACCGTTTTTATGACGGCGACACCTCCAACAACGGCCCCACCACCGACGGGACCTGGGGTAAAGCCACTAACGTGTCAAACCAGGTGGTGGAAACTGGCGATAAGTGGTATTGGAAATACCGACTGATGAACGGTGGTGACTGGAAAGGGATCACTGCCAAAATGGAATATATCAAAGGCATGGGCTACAAAGCCATTTGGATTTCCCCGACCGCCGAACCCCAAATGTGGTCCCCCAAATTCCTGGATAACGGCAGTTGGATCACCTTACCCTCGGCTTATCATGGATACAACGCTAAAGATCCCACAAAATACAACCACTACTACGGAACCAACCAGGATCTGATTGACCTGGTCAACGCCGCTCATACCGCCGGCATGTCGGTGATTATCGATACAGTTCCCAACCATGTGGGCGACTACCTCCCTGGTTCTTCGGGAACTTACACCCAGAATCAATTTGACGTTGCTTTCACGACCAACATCCAACCCGATGCACCCTGGAACAATTCTTCGTACTACAACCTAAATGGTGATATCAACTGGAATTTGACTTTCGGTACCTACGACGACAAGATCAACTACATGCAAAATCATGATTTGGCTGGTTTGGACGACTTTAATTTTGATAACGCCACCGCAAAAAATGCGATTTTTGGTGCCATTAAAACCGTTCTGACCGATATTGGTGCCGATGCCATGAGGATCGATGCGGCTAAAATGATGCGTCCCAGTCAAATTCATGAACTGGAAGTGCTAACCGGCCACAAATCCTTTGGTGAAAACTTCGATTCCGATGCCGCCTACGTGGGCAAATACGTCAGCCAGACCAATAACGGTAATAATGCGGAATGGGGAATGCTGGACTTTCCACTCTACGACGGTATCATCAACACCTTTGCCTGGGAAGGGAAGTTTACCGATGCCAACTCTGTGGCTAAACAACTGGAACTGGATTACAACTACGGTGGCAAGGAAAACCGGATGGTCACCTTCTTGGACAGCCATGACCGCAACCGGTTCCTGTCCTACACTCTGGGCAATGTCAATAAATT
This sequence comes from uncultured Spirochaetales bacterium, assembly GCA_964624355.1. Taxonomy (GTDB): domain Bacteria; phylum Spirochaetota; class Spirochaetia; order JABEVK01; family JABEVK01; genus CAZUXL01. The sequence goes on along the minus strand of CAZUXL010000028.1, from coordinate 17,226 downwards.
GCACCAAGCTTTGATCTTCATGTTCACCGCTCGTGGTATTCCCGTGGTCTTCCAGGGAACCGAAACCAACCGGGGCAACGACGGCGGAGCCGCTCTGTCCGGAGGTATCGCTGACACCCTGAACCGCTGGTCGATGTTCGGCCACGATGCCAGCGGCAACACGACTTCCAATATGTTCGTGACTACCACCAACACTTATCAGCTGATCAAACAGCTCAACGGCTTTAAAGATTTCTACCCGTCTCTTAAAACCGGTAAGCAGCGGGAAATGTGGAGAGCCGACAATCAGTTCGCCTACTCCCGCCGGATCGACTCCGGTGCTAACATCGGCCAGGAAAGTGTGATTATCTTCAACACGTCCGCTGCTTCGATTAACATGACCATTCCCATGAGAGCTGAGAGTACCTTGAGCGTCGGCACTGTGTTGTATAACGCCTTCGACGCCACCAAAACTGACAAGGTGACCATCGCCGCTGGCGGCGCCACCGGTAAACAGATTATAGTGACCATCCCCGCCAACTCTTCCAAAGTCCTGGTTCAGGATTCCACACCCATTGTCCCCCCAGCTGCCCCGACAGGTCTGACCGTTACCAACCCCACTTCGACCAGCTTGACCGTCAACTGGACAGCCTCTAGCGGTGCCACTTCCTACACCGTATACAAGTCGACTGCTTCCACCTCAGGCTTCACTAGTGCCGGATCCACCTCTGGCACCAGCCTGCCCGTGACTGGATTGACGCCAGCTACCACTTACTACTTCTACGTCACAGCCTCGAACTCTGCTGGAACATCTCCCAATTCCGCTACTGTCAGCGGGGTAACTTCCCAGTTCACCTCGACCTATCCCTCCATGTATCTGCGTGGAACTATGAACTCCTGGGGCGGAACAGCTATGGCCCTGACTGGCAACAACACTTGGACAGTCTCTGTCAGCCTGACCAGCGGTACTGCCGTTCAGTATAAGTACGACGCCTACAACAACTGGTCAGCCTCGTCCAACTGGGGAGACAACAACGCCGATGGTATCGGCGACTTGGCCTCCGGAACAAACATCAGCTACACCCCAGCCTCGACCGGTTCCTACACATTCAGCTTCAATGATTCCACCAAAGCTTACACCGTCACACCAGCTTCCTCCACCGTAGCGACACCAACCTTCAGTCCCACTGCTGGTGCCGTGACGATCGGTACAGTCGTGACAATGAGCAGTGCGACAGTGGGTGCTACCATTTACTACACCACCAATGGTACCACACCCACCACCGCCAGCTCTTCTGGAACCTCAGTCACCGTCAACACCGCCATGACTATTAAGGCCATTGCCGTCAAAACTGGCTTAACCACCAGCTCAGTTGGATCCGCAGCCTATACCATTCTGGGGTGTGCCACACCAACCTTCAACCCACCCGCCGGTGCCGTCACTGCTGGAACTGTGGTGACCATCTCCAGCACGACTCCCGGGGTGACCATTCGCTACACCACTGATGGATCGACACCCACGGCCTCCAGTACTGCCGGAACATCAGTTACTGTCAGCGCCGGCATGACAATTAAAGCCATTGCGATCAAAACTGGTTACACCACCAGTGCTGTCGGATCGGCTACTTACACCATCACCACCAAGATTGCCAACCAGTTGAGCATCATTTTCAAGACAGGAACAACGGCTGAAAATGTCAGCTTTCCTGGGGATCATAACAGTTGGAACCTGACCCCTCATCAGCTGAATGTCGGGGCGAATACCACCAATACCTTAGTGATAGCCAACGGAGTGACGGCTTCAGCTATCGCTCAGGGTAGCTCGACCACAGCCTTGGAACTGAAACTTTGCACAGCTGCCAGCTGGAATAACCAGTGGACCTTCTCCACTTGGAGCCTGGGAGCCGGAATAAGCCTGACAGATTCAGGACGCCAAATTACCATCATTTGCAACGCAGGTGATCAGGTTGACCTGACTGTCAACGTGGCAACAAAAACTCTGAGTTACGTCAAGAAATAACTCTCGCCCTTTTTTGTTAGAAGGCTGTCGGACATGGTTCCGGCAGCCTTTTTTATCATCGACCAGGATCATTCCTGTTTTGTTTTGTCTAAACCGCAAAGTAAATATAGCCTAAATTTCAAAACATCTCGATTTTGAAACCGCTAACCTGGGACAATTCTTTGATTGGTAGATTCTTCTCATGGTGCTCCTTATTTCCCCCTTCGGGGGTAAATTCCACAAAACTAAGCAACCATCTCCCAAGTAATTAACAAAAAAGCCCGCACACTGGCAGGCTTTGTGATGAAAGTAATCCAACCATTCAAGGAAAACAACGATGCCATGACAGAAATGGACGCGGGTTTGGATGAAAACAAACTACCATGAACTCCGCCTCCGTTCTCTCGGATCAAAACTGGGGACTAACCCCTTTTTATAATCACCGCATCCCGAAAGCCCTGATCCTGATAATGCTTGAACAGAAGGCCCAATTGATCCCGTCTCAGGGGACCTGCCATGAGGCGATAAGATGGAACGGAGCCTTCAGGAACCCAGACGGCCAAGGGCACGTAGGAGGAAATCTTTTCCAGGGTCTTAAAGAGTATATCCTGATCCCGGAATGCCCCTAGCTGGATATAATCCCCGTCCCGGGCCAACTGGGTGATCAATTTCACATCCCCCAGAGGATCGGTGGTCAAACCCTGGGGTTTTGCCACATACAGATCCCCCCGGGAAGACTGGAGAGTTCTAGTAGTGGAGGATGTTCCCGGCAAGGTTGCCAATGGGGTTTTATCTTTCAAATCCGTGGTAACCACAGGTGTCTCTGGGTTTGGCCCAACCACGGCGGTGACCACTGGGTTCTTGTCCAAGGGTTTGATCTCAGCCAAGGGAACAGCGGGAATATCCGACACCTTAACCCCAGGCTCCAGGGTTTGAACCTCGGGGATCTTGGATACCACAGTTTGAACCAAATCGGTCTCAGGAGGAGTTTCTACGGGGGTTTCCACAGGATTTATCACCACGGTAAGTTCAGGCACCACAGGAATCCCCGGTTCATCCATCACCAGGGCATCTTGAGCGTGCCGGGGATCGGAAGGTATCAGATCATTCAGGGAAGGTTCAGAAAGCGGGTAAATCTCTGTGGGAGTCTCAGCCACACCGGGGGTAACGGGTGGTGTAGTAACTGCCATATCCCCTAAAGCAGGACGATCCAGGGTAGGCTCCAGAATCTCGGTGGGGGATGGAATAACCGGTGAATGGGTCACCACAACCTCGGGAGCGAGGACGACCTCAGGTAAATCCAAGGCTCCGGGAATACCCTGGGGTACCGGGGTAACTTCCACTGTTTTAGGCCCAGTGGTTTCCGCCAGGACAAGTTCGGGTACAGGATTTTCCACAGACGGAAGGTCAATTACAGGCTCGTCTAATACTGGTTTTTCGATAGCCGGTGACACAAGAACAGGGGCTTCCACCACCGTTGTGGGGTTGGTCACCCAGGTTTCCGGGGTCGGTGTGGTCAAGGGTTTCAGCTCCCCTTCCGGTGCGGTGAGTAAGGAGGCCACACCTTCTGGTGAGGTGTTGATGGCTCTGGCTGTCTCTAAAACCGACACACTCACCAAAACACTCTCACCGGTCCGAATATCCAGTTCCCGCCCTGCTTGGGATGAGAGATAAATGAAATTCAGATCCAATGCCGAGGGGGATCTCTTGAGGACCTGGAGTTTTAGGGTGGTATTATTTCTTAAATTCCTCACCTCCAGGATGGTTCCTCGGGGGAATTCATTGGTAGCGGCGTATAAGCCGCTCTCAGGCAGTGAGGCGGAAGCCGCGACCCCCGCTTGCCCCCGCCAGGTGGATTCCCCCATTACCGGGGCTAGAAAGAACGTGACAAATAAAATAACCAACGGAATATTTTTCATTTCCAGCTCCTAATAATACTTTGTGAAAACTTTTAACAGCTCGGAAGCCGCCTGTTCGTTTAGCTTTTTCTCATCTTTTGAAGGGAGGATGAAATCTTTTATCGCAACCTTTCCGGAACCGAGTACTTTTTTCTGAATAAATGAAACCGCCGTCCAGCTCACCCCCTCGGTGGTCCAATAATCAGTTTGGGTCGCTTCATCTCTACCGGACTTCCAGGTGACGTGAAAATAGAGCCCTAATCCCGCCCCATTGCGCACCGCTTCCTCTTGAAATGCCGGAAGAACTTCACCCGAGGCCAATTCCACAGGATGAGGAAAATCAAAAGCTATCCATCCTTTTTCAAAGAGATCCGAAAAGATCCCTTCCAAAATGGAATTTTTTAACTGGGATTTATAGGTATTTCCATCCGCCGTGGGGTAGGTCACGGACCATCCGACGAGGGCCGTTCCTGCCCAGAGAGTGGTTGCCCCGGTGAATAACGCCAGAAGTAGTAATATACGTTTCATAATTTCTCTATCGGCGAATTACCCGGATCCCATAAATCCCCCGGAGAAACTGTTGAGCCCCGGGGGAATTTGGTGTTAGAATGACAGGGTCTCCCAGGGGGACCTTTCAGAAGGAGCCTATTCCACACAATGAATTACTACGTCATCCGGGTTGCCCCCAGACAGGAAGAGAAATTTATTCAACTGACTAAAATTCTCTTTCATGGAAGGTCCGAAGAGCTCATTTTCCTCAGAAAAAAAATAATCCTCTTTAAACAGGGCAAAAAAACAGAGGTGGAATCCCCTCTCTTTCCCGGTTATGTATTTATGCAGGCGGACCACCTGGATTTGGATTTTTATTGGTCCTTAAAGAAAACCGGTGGGTTCCTCACCTTTATCAAAGCACAGAATAAAATCCAGGTTCTCACCGATAAAGATAAGAGCGTCCTATCCCATTTTCTCAACTTCGGCGAGGTGGCGGGGAAATCCCTGGTCACCTTCAACCAGGAAAATCGAATAGAGGTGCTCAGCGGACCCATGAAGGGTCTGGAGGGACGGATTGTGAAGGTAGATAGGCGGAAGCGCAGGGCTAGAATCCTGTTGGATTTCCAAGATGCATCATTTTTCGTGGATCTGAGCTTTGAGGATATGACCATGGCCCCGGAGGCAAAAAAATCAGAGGAACCCCCCATTGAAAAAACTTCCTGAAATCCCGGGTCTGGTCATCATCGGTGCCGGATTTGCCGGCCTCTCCCTCGCCAGGGAAATTCACAGAAAAAATCTGGGCATGAATGTTCAGGCCTTTGTGGATGATGACCCTGGTAAAATTAATACCACCTTGGAAGGGATTCCTGTCCTGGGACCGATCAAAGACATAAAAAAGCTCGGGCTCAAGGCCGAGACCGCCATCATAGCCATTCCCTCCGCCACCAAGGGACAGTTGCAGGAGATTTATCAGGATCTTTTGGATGCCCAAATTTTAAAAGTCAAAATTCTCCCGGCGGTGAGTCAGATTGTGGAGGGAGAGGCCCATTTGGTTCTCACCCGGGAACTGGATCTCCAAGACCTCTTAGGACGCAATCCCGTTCAAATTAATCTCAAAGCCAGTCTTAAGTATCTTCGGGGCAAGCGAGTTCTCATTACCGGGGCGGGGGGCTCCATCGGCTCCGAGCTTTGCCGTCAGCTACTCTCCGGGGGGGCCGAAAGACTGTACCTCCTGGGTCACGAGGAAAATTCCATTTATCACATAGAAAAGGAACTTCGCCACCTGCAAGCCGAGGGGGTGGGTGAAAAAGCCACTATTGTGCCCATCATCGGTGATCTGAAGGATCCCCACTATTTGGACTTCCTTTTAGGCCGCCTGAAGGCCCATGTAATTTTCCACACGGCAGCCCACAAACACGTTCCCATGGTGGAATACAATCCCGTGGAGGCCGTTTTTAATAACGTCTGGGGAACGAAGAACCTGGTGGATGCGGCTCTTAAAGCCCGGGTCAGCCGGTTCGTCCTCATTTCCACGGACAAGGCGGTGAATCCCAATTCCATCTACGGAGCCACTAAAAGAATCTGTGAAGACTTGGTTTTAAGCGCCCGGGGACCGGACTCGGAGTTTATGGTGGTGCGATTTGGCAATGTCCTGGGAAGTCGGGGCTCCATCATCCCCCTCTTTAAAGAGCAAATCCTTTCAGGGGGGCCTGTGACCATCACCCACCCCCAGATGAGCCGGTACTTTATGACCATTCCCGAGGCAGCCTCCTTGGTCCTCCAAACCGGTGGGGTGGGTCAAAACGGGCAGTTGTACCTCCTGGACATGGGGGACCCGGTGAAAATTGAAGACCTGGCCCATCAAATGATCCGATTTTACGGAAGGGCTCCGGGGAAGGATATCCCCATTACTTATACGGGCCTCAGACCCGGGGAAAAACTCCATGAATCCCTCCACGGTCAAGACGAGCAGCCGGTCCCCACGGAATACACCCGGATAAACCGGCTCATTCGCCCGGTATCCCCACCAGGATTGGATACCCTGGTTCAAAAGCTCTTCCCCATCTGTCATTTCTTGCCCCAGTATCCCGATCTTTTTCGCAGCCGAAAAGCCTTGCGGGCTGCTATTCGAGAGTACTTACCCTCGGTGGAGACCCAAGACAATGAACCTGAGTACTGACTTTATCCCCTTCGCCCGTCCCAGGCTCGGCCCGGAAGAAGAAGAAGCCGTCTTACGGGTTCTTCGTTCAGGGTGGCTCACCACCGGTCAAGAAACCAAGGCCTTTGAAGAGGAATTTGCCGCCTTTTTGGGGTGCCCCCAGGCCTTGGCCGTGAACTCGGCGACCTCGGGATTACATTTGGCCTTGGAAGCCTTGGGAGTGGGTCCGGGAGACCGGGTGGCCGTTCCCACCTGGACCTTCACCGCCACCGCAGAGGTGATCCGTTATCTGGGAGGCCATCCGGTTTTTGTGGACTGTGCCCCCGGAAGTTTCCAAATGTCCATGGATCACCTGGAAAAGATAGTGGGGGAAGCACCCGTGAAGGTGGTGATGGCCGTTCACATCGCCGGGGAAAGTGTGGATGTGGATAGACTCCTGGCACTCCGGGAAAAATATGGGTTCGCCGTGGTGGAAGATAGCGCCCATGCCTTCCCGGTTAAAACACCCCAGGGCTGGTTAGGGACAATTTTTGACGTGGGGGTGTTCTCCTTCTACGCCAACAAGACGATCACCACCGGTGAAGGGGGCATGATCGTCACCCTCCGGGAAGACTTGGCCAAACGTATGGCGACCATGAGACTTCACGGGATAGACCGGGATGCCTTTTCCCGGTTTACCTCCCCCACTGCCGGCTGGGAATACGATATTCTCGCCCCCGGTTTTAAATACAACCTCCCGGATCTCGGTGGGGCTATAGGAAGAGTCCAACTGAAAAAAGCCCAGGAATTTCTTCTTCAGCGCCAGGAAATTGTACAATCCTACCTGAGCAAACTCCAGGATAATCCGGCCTATGTTCTTCCCTCCTGGAGATCCGACCACGCCTGGCATCTGTTCATATTAAGAATCTCTGAAGCCTCCCGTCGAAATCATCTCGTGGATTTCCTGAAAATTCAGGGGATTGGAACCTCCGTCCATTACAAACCCCTCCACCGGATGACCTACTGGAAGCAGACCTACGACCTCAAACAAGATGACTACCCAGAGGCGGAAAAATTATTCGCCCAAGTGGTTTCCCTCCCCCTTTACCCCGGTTTGAAAGAGATTCAGATTCACCGGGTTGTGAACGCACTTGAACAATTTTCCTCCGGAATAAATCATGGCCAAAACCGTTAAAGTCCCCCCACCTCCCGCAGATTGGGAAACCCTTTGGGAATCATCCCTGCGGAAACAAAATGGAATCATCCTTCGATCACCGGTTTCCCGGGGAAAAATTCTCGGGTATACCTACCCGCCCATTCCCGATGGGGTCACATTAACCCTCCCGGAGCATATCCCTGGGAACAATTATTATGCAGTCCTGAAGTCCCGATTCCCCTTTCTTGCGGAAGAAAGGATCAACTACAAAGGGGAACCCGTGGGACTGGCCAGCAGTTCCGATTTTGGAGCGCTTCACACCTGGTCTAAAGGTTTTAAGGTCGTGGCAGCAGAGGAAACTCCCCACTTTGATCCGCTGACCAGTCCTGAGGTTTTCAAACTTAGGTCCTTGAATTGGGGAGAAGAACTTCCCCCGGAAGAAGGGGACTGGATTCTAGAAAGAAATTACACTTCCGGTGCCCAGGACGCGGGGGATTTTGAATCCCTGGGAGTTAAAGTCCTATCCCAGGATAAAAAAATCTGGGTTCACGGACCAACCCAGTGGCCTCGAAATCTCCTGGAAGGGATATCTAGGGTTTTAGGACGGGAAAAGGAAGAAATTTTCCTGAGTACCCAGGCTCACATGGCTCCCATGGACAGCCGGCTCTGGTACCCGGGATGGTTAGCCTCCGCTGCGGCTCTTCTCATGCACACCAGTGGTCATCCCGTGAGGCTGGATCTCCACAAAAAAGATGAATTCTCCTTTCTCCCCAAAAAACCGGAAACCCATTTTCATTTTACCAGCACCCATAGGGTGGACGGAACACTCAAGGCTTTAAAAGTTCAGGTCATTTTGGATGCCGGAGCCTACGGTCTGATGGACGGGGAGATCCTCGATCGAATCGTCCTGGGCCTGGGTGCGGTTTACCAATTCCCCTACTTGGAAGTCGAAGCCCAGTCGGTGATGACCAATACACCTCCCCGAGGACCTTTGGGATCTTGGGGTGAGGACATAGGCCAAATCGCTCTGGAACTTTTTTTGGGGGAAATGTGTAAGGCCGTCAAAATTGATCCGGTCTTCTGGAAAATTCAAAACTTTACGGCTCCCCATTCCGCATTCTTCACCGGAGACCACCTGAGGGAAACACCCCCCTTTTTTAAAATCCTGGAAGAACTGGCCCGAAATACCGACTACCATAGAAAATTCGCATCTAACATGGCCTTGAGTCAAAAGGTATTAAAATCCTCGGATCACCGGTACAGACGGGGAATCGGGATGTCCATGGGCTTCACGGGAAATGGATTCATCGCCTCAGGCACGGCCCCAGCTACCCTGGCTTTGACCCTGGAAGCCCACGGGAAACTGACCATCGCCTCCACTTTAGCCCCCTGGGACGAAGTTCAGAAGGATCACTGGAAAGCCCTGGCTTCCGCGACTTTGGGAATTAATCCCAAGGATGTGCACATCAGCCCCTGGATCAGGGGAGACTCCCCGGATGGAGGTCCATCGACCTTGGGTCGGAGATTTATGCTGGGGGAGAAACTTCTGGAACAATGCCTCACTGTCCTGGTTCAAAAAAGAGCTGCGGGGAAATTCCCCCTCCAGGTGGAAAAAACCTTCCGGAGGGCAAAGCACCTGAGCTGGAATTCCGAGGACTTCCACGGCGTGCCGTTTGTGTCCTTCACCTGGGGCGGCGCCGTGGCCGAAATCCAGTGGGATCGAATATTTTCCCAGATCAAAGTCACAAAAATAACTCTGGTCATGGATGGGGGACAAATCCATGACGAACAAAGGGCACGGCGGGCGGTATTAAGCAGCCTCCGCAGCGCCCTAGGATGGAGCCTGGTGGAAAAAGTAAAGTGGGATCCCGTGAGTACCAGCTTTCGGGACTACGCCTCTTACCGGTTGATCCATACCCTGGAAATGCCCGAGGTTCAGTTAATTTTTCTTCCCAGCACCACAAAAAGCACCCGGAAAGCCCTGGGAAGTCTTCCCTGGTCCCTCGTTCCGGGGGCCATTCTCACAGCCATTGCCCAAGCCACAGGAAATACCCTGACAGCCTGGCCCTTGAGTCGAAAAGACCTTCCGGAGGGTGTTCATGACAATTAGTTTTATTCTCAATGGGGAGGATATGATCCACACTGCGGAATCCCACCAATCCCTCCTTTCAGTCATGCAACAGCATTTTACCTTGGCTCAATCCCACGCTCCCTGTGAGAAAACCTACTGCCAAAGATGTTTGATCCTTCTGGACAATAAACTTATGTTGGCTTGTCGTGTTCCTTTTTTTATGGTGAGGAGAAAGGAAGTGATCACTCTGGAAGGTTGGAAGCTCACGGAGGAATACAGGCTCTTGAAAAACCACATGGAAAAATCTTCCGTGGTCTTTTGTCCCTCCTGCACCGACCTTCGGTTATTCACCTATCATAGCTGTGGTGAAGCTCTCGCCATTGGTGAACCCTGGGAACTCCAAAGACTCATGAGCGATATTCCCTGCCGCTGTGGAACCATGGAAGAAGTAACCCAAGCCCTCGAAACCTACGGTGATAAAAGAGGGGGCAACCATGTGGGAAAAAAGTAGTTCCGCCCCCCTGGTCAATGCCCCCCCCAGTCTACAAGCAGCCCTTAATCTCTTGAACCGCAACCCTAATATTCAGATCTGGGCGGGGGGTACTGCGCTTCCATCGAAACCCGCAGATCAGATCCTCTCCTTAAACTTGGTGGATGAGATTAAAAAGATCACCCCTTGGGAAAGGTTTGTGGATTGGGGAGCGGGGCTGAGTCTGAACCAGCTCGTTCTGCAAGGGAAAAACCTTCTTCCCCCCCTCCTTCTTAGTGCTCTAAAAACCCTGGGGAATTACCCCCTCAGAAATCAAGGGACTCTGGGGGGGAACCTGTGCAGCGAACCGGGGGGTGATCTATTTCCCCTTCTCCAAGCTCTGGGAGCTCAGGCAGAATTCCGAAGCGCCAAGGGCTTTCGATGGGAAGCCTCCTCCCAGTGGCCGGCCCGGGGACTAAAGCCCCTGCCGGGGGAGATCCTTTGTAGAATCCGGATCCCAAAAGAAACCTGGAACCTGACGCTTTTTGAAAAATTGGGAACCCACCGCTCCGCGGGGGAAGAACAGGTGAGTTATTTTGTCCTGGCCCGGATCACCAGGGAAACCATTTCCGCCCTACGGATGGGGATTTACTTCCCCTCCGCAGGATTACTGAGAAACCGGGCATTGGAAGCCAACCTCCAGGGAAGAAAACTTCCATTCACCCCCCAGGATAAGGAGTTGATCTACAAAGCCTGGGAAGAAGAATTTCCATTTTTGACAAAACCCCTGGCCCCCTTCCAAAGCAGCCGGCTCACATCCATTACCGATTGGATGATAAAGCAAATCAGGGAAGAATGAGGAATTGATCCCTGGGCATAAACCCAAGGATCTCCCGATCCCGGAAAATTCCTATTTTTTAGTGACCGCCTCAAAATATCTCAATATCTCCATGGGAAGGGGGAAGATGATGGTGGAATTTTTTTCCACGGCGATCTCCGTCAAGGTTTGGAGATATCTCAACTGCAAAGCTCCTGATTCCCGTCCGATAACCCCGGCTGCTTGTGAAAGCTTTTCACTGGCCTGAAGCTCGCCCTCGGCGGCGATAATCTTTGCCCTTCGTTCCCTCTCGGCTTCAGCCTGACGGGCCATGGCTCTTTTCATGGTTTCAGCCATTTCCACAGCCTTAACTTCCACCGAGGTCACCTTGATGCCCCAGGGATCCGTGGCCACATCCAGAAGTGATCGTAAAATGGAATTGAGCTCGGTTCTCTTACTGAGCATCTCATCCAGTTCATGTTCCCCTAAAACAGACCGTAAAATAGTTTGACCCATGAGACTGGTGGAATTAAAATAGTCCACCACCTTCGTCACTGCCAGAATGGGATCCGACACGTTGAAATACACCACCGCATCCACCATCACCGGAACATTGTCTTTGGTGATCACTTCCTGCCGGGGAACATCGATGGTAATCGTCCTCAAATCCACTTTCCGCACCGAATCAATTCCCAAGGGAAACACGAGATTCAACCCCGGTGTCATGACCAACTGTAGTCGGCCCAGGCGAAAGAGCACCCCTCTTTCGTACTCATTCACTATCCTGACCATGGGAGGCAGAAGAATCACCGGAACCAACAGGAGAAGGTAACCTGCAATCTCCCCCATGGGAGAAATAAAATATTCCGCCACCCCCCAGAGGGCGCCGGAAACCACGAGAAACACTGCCATGGTAAAAGATTTTTTTCCCACTGCGATAAAGAACCACAGGACCCACCAAAGCACAGTCACACCCAAAAGAACCATAAGTAAGTTCATCATAGGCCTCCTGGGTTAAAGTTTAATCCAACGGTCAAAAATTTAATCATGTTTTTTTTCCCAGCTCCACTGGGAAACTACCATACCGGCAAACATCAGCCCCGCACCCAAGAGTTCTCGGCCCCCTAAAACTTCCCCCAGGATAAACCAGCCCGCCAAAGCGGCAAAAACCGTTTCTAAACTGAGAATAAGGGAAGCCGCCGCTGGAGGGGCATCCCTCTGACCCAGAATCTGCAGGGTGTAGGCGATTCCCACCGATCCAAAACCGCCATAAAGAATGGGAACAAGGGTATTTTGTATCCCCGGCCAATCCCAGGGTTCAAAAAAGAAGGCCACCACCAGACTCAGAACTCCCGTAACCAGGTATTGAATTATGGCCAGACGAAGAATGGAAACCTTTTGGGTGTAATAACCAATGATGAGAATATGGGCGGTCCAGAAAAAAGCACCGATGAGCTCTAAAAGATCCCAACCGGAAATGTTAAAATCCGCTGTGATACTCAAAAGATAAAGTCCCAGTGTAGCCACCCCGGCACCGACCCAGCTATTAAGTCCCATCTTATGTTTGAGGAAAATTCCCGCCAGGGGTATAAGCACAATATACAAACCGGTTATGAAGGCTGCCTTACCCGCCGTGGTGCCCACCAACCCCACCTGCTGAAGGGCGGCGGCAATAAAAAGGATCACCCCGGCAATCAGGCCAGGAATCAGGGCTGTGGATAAGCGGGAGGGAGAACCGGGCTCAAAGGATTCCTTGCGTTTATCCAAAAGGATGAGAGGAACCATGGAAAGCCCCCCCAGAAGAAATCGAATTCCGTTAAAAGTAAAGTTTCCCAAGGTTCCCGTGGCCACCCGCTGAGCCACAAAGGCAAGTCCCCAGATGGCCGCACAAAGAAAAAGAAAGGTGTTGGCCCGGAAAATTCTCTTATTCATCGGAGCCTCTTTTAGAGTAAGAATAGCACTGGGTGAGGAGGCCGTTTTTTTCTAGAAAAATGTCAGCACCTCGGAGGTCTGTCCCTGGTGCCATAGTGGTTAAGCCTTCCCAGGAATACCTCAAAAAACACCGATGTCCCATTCCCGCCACTTCTTCCACCTTCATAACCACGGTGGGATTCTTTGTAAAAAATTGTTTCCAATAGTCAGCAGTTGCGGATTTTCCATTTATTTGGATACCTGTAAGCCCCGGGAAAGCCGGTTCAAATAAGCATTCTTCATTAAATAAATCCATCATCCCCGACAAATCCCTGCAATTCACTGCTTCGGTGAAGGCTATGACCAAGCGGAGGGCTGATTCTATCTTTTCCATTTTAATGGGACTCAAAAAAAGCTCCTTTAGCCCGGGGTCATGATCGCCAGGGGTGGTGCCAATTCCGCTCCATAACCAATTTCTAAGGCCAGCTCTTGAAGTAATTCCCCATTCATTGGAGAGCCGTCAAACTCAATTTCAATCCGGGATGGGCGATCTTTTCCCACCTGGGATACAAAAGCCATGAAATTCATCCGCCCGAACCGAATCTCCGGGTCCATGATCTGAAACTCTTTTCCTTGAAGTTTCAACTTTAAAACCTCGCCTTTTGTACCCATTTTTTTATCCCTTTTAGTGAACTGCGATCACCTAGGTATAATTTCGGCGATTCGGACTTGCTTGTAAACACCTGCATTGACAGTTCCTCTTTTCTAAGCTTATTATTAGTGAAGGAAGATCAGGCTTAGAGCCGGGCCCTTAGGGGCAACAGTGTATCTGTGGGACTTCAATCATTGAGAAATGAATTGACGGAAGCACCGATGACGGAGATCTTTGTAAATCCAATCCCCCCCATCATCTCTGCCACCCCATTTTTATATCTCGTTTAAGGAGAATTTCATGACAGAACGTGAAATTCAAGGCCTTCAAGGTCTCACAGATAAGAACGTGACAGATCTTCGTGGGCGTCATGGCTACAACGAACTTCCCGACGGTAAAAACCGGGGAATTTTCAAAATCATCATGGAAGTGTTCACTGAGCCCATGTTCCTGCTTTTGGTGGCCTGCGGACTGGTTTACCTTATGGTTGGGGAACCTAAAGACGCCCTGCTTCTTCTGGGTTTTGTGGTCATCATGATGGGTATCACCGTGGTTCAGGAAGGAAAAACTGAAAAAACTCTGGATGCTTTGAAAAATCTTTCCAGTCCCCTGGCCTTGGTTATCCGGGGAGGAGAACGAATCACCATCCCCGGACGGGAAGTGGTTCCCGGCGACCTGGTGGTGCTTTTTGAAGGAGAACGGATCCCTGCGGATGGGATGGTGTTCTGGGGAAGCGGCCTAAGCTGCGATGAATCCCTGCTCACAGGCGAATCGGTCCCGGTTCGAAAAATAGCAGTGGATACCCAAAAAGAGGCAGAAATCCCCATGGCCCGCCCGGGAGGCGAAGACAGCCCCTTTGTCTACTCTGGCTCCCTAGTGGTTTCCGGTCAGGCGGTCATGGTGGTGAAAAATACGGGAGCCACCACAGAAATGGGCCGAATTGGAAAAGCCCTGGCCACCGTGGTAGAAGAGCCCACCCTTCTGCAGAAGGAAACCGGGAGGATCGTTAAGTTTATTTTTATCATTGCTCTTTTTCTCTGCGCTTTGATTGTGGTGGTTTATGGACTGACAAAACAGACCCCTTCGGGGGCTCAGGATTGGATGGGGGGAATATTAGCGGGAATTACCCTGGCCATGGCCATGCTCCCGGAGGAATTCCCCGTGGTCCTGACCATATTTTTAGCCTTGGGAGCCTGGCGGATTTCCAGAAAGAACGTTCTGGCCCGGAAAATGAGCGCAGTGGAAACCCTGGGTGCCGCCACTATCCTATGCTCCGATAAAACAGGAACCATCACCCAAAACCGCATGAGCATCCGCCAGCTTTGGACCGGCGGGGATATCTTCACGGTGAAAAATGATCCACATTCCCAGGAACCCCTCCCAGTGGCAGAGCAGTACCACGAACTTATGGAATGGGGGGTTCTCGCCAGCCGGAAGGACCCCTTCGATCCCATGGAGAAGGCCTTTCAGACCCTCATGGACAGCCGGGCCATCGACAATGCCCACAAACATCCTGACTGGGACATCCTGCGGGAATATCCCCTCTCCCGGGAATACCTGAGCGTCACCCACGTCTGGAAATCCACCCAGGACAGCCGGTTGGCCGTGGCAGTGAAAGGCGCCCCGGAAACCATCATGGACCTGTGTCATCTTCCCGAGGATCATATCCAAAAGATCGCCGGGGTGGTGGCCCAGATGGCAGAGGCAGGCCTGCGGGTTTTAGGGGTGGCCAGCGGGAGCCTGAGTATAAAAACCAAGGATCTCCCGGAAACCCAGCACGATTTTGATTTCAATTTTCAAGGTCTCGTGGCTCTGGAAGATCCCATCAGGCCCACGGTTCCCGCGGCTATCGCTTTATGCAAAGAAGCGGGAATCCGGGTGGTGATGATCACCGGAGATTATCCCAAAACCGCTTCCAATATCGCCCGGCAAATAGGTTTGGAAAATCCGGATACGGTGATCACTGGGGCCGAGCTGGAAAAAATGACCCCGGAAGAACTGGCCCAACGGATTAAAACCTGTCATGTCTTCGCCCGGGTCATCCCGGAACAAAAGCTTCTTTTAGTCCAGGCCATGAAAATCAATGGAGAAATCGTGGCCATGACCGGAGACGGGGTGAACGACGCCCCTGCCTTGAAAGCCGCCCATATCGGTGTGGCCATGGGTCAGCATGGAACCGATGTGGCCCGGGAAGCATCGGCCTTGGTTCTCATGGACGATGATTTTTCCTCCATCGTGGAGGCGGTAAAGACGGGCCGGCGGATTTTCGACAACCTAAAAAAAGCCATGTCCTACATCGTGAGCGTTCACATCCCCATCGCCGGAATGTCCTTGATTCCCGTTCTGTTGAATTGGAAGGATCCCGTACTGCTCCCGGTACATATTGTGTTTTTAGAATTGATTATCGACCCGGCCTGTTCCATTGTTTTTGAAGGCCAACCGGAAGAAAAAAATATTATGAACCGCCCGCCTCGGGATCCCAAGGAATCACTTTTTGGAAAAAAACCCCTACTTTTGAGTATTGCCCAGGGTTTCACCGCCTTATCTCTGGTACTGGCCACCTGGTTCTTATCCGGAAATGCGGGACTCTCGGTGGAAGTTCAAAGAACCTTGACCTTTATTACCCTCATCATTTCCAATTTGACCATCATCCTATCCACCCGGTCCTGGGATTCCGGAATCATCGGGGCTTTCTCTCTGAAGAATAGGGCGGTGTCCTGGGTTGTGGGCGGAGCAGCGGTCTTCCTAACCTTAGTGGTCTGCCTGCCATTCCTCCAAGACCTGTTTCGCTTTTCCAGCCCGCCCCTGGTCTGGGTGGGAATCGCCTTGGGAATGGGTCTGCTTTCGGTAAGCTGGTTTGAGGTGTTAAAACTGGTGACCCGAATGAAAGGCAGATCTTTGTTGTAGTAACGCAGCTCTGCAACCGGACAGGTCTCCCCTACTTCCTTCCTCTAAACTGGATTCCAGAATAAATTTAGGCAGGCGTTGTCGACGGCCTAAATCCTTGGTAAATTGGTAAGGAATTGCTATCGAAAAAGGAGGAGAGATATGGCGAAGTACGTGGATGGATTCGTACTGGTAATTCCTAATGATAAGGGAGAAGAGTACAAGAAGATGGCCGAAGGCGGTCGCGATTCCTGGATGAAGCACGGGGCTCTGGCATACTATGAATGCCGGGGCGACGACCTGATCCCCCAGGAAATGGGCGGAGAGAAAGCCCGGGCATTTCCTGATATGACTGGAGCCAGGGGGGATCAAACCGTGTGGTTTTCCTTTATCATTTTCAAATCCAAAGAGCATCGGGATGAGGTAAACGCCAAGGTGATGCAGGAGATGGGGGAGAAGGCGGAGGAATACACGGATATGGTCATGCCCTTCGACATGAAGCAGATGGCCTACGGTGGCTTCCAAGTCGAGGTTGAAGGATAGGAGTATTGAGATTTAAAATTGTAGATTTCCACTGGTGGCTAAATTTCCGAAATAGCCTCCAGGATTGACACCCGGGATTTCGCTGACTGGGTTTGAAAAGGTTCAAAGGACAGAACAACTTTCCCATCCACTTCTACCAAAACCGAGTAATCGATCCCTAGTTTATCCTTCATGTACCACCAAGAAAAACTTTCCGCAAAATCCTCGGACCAACTT
>CAZUXL010000027.1:0-32122 GCA_964624355.1 uncultured Spirochaetales bacterium | reverse complement strand
TATCCATCTCATGCACCGGCCGTTTATGTTGGCCTTGAGCTTTTTGGCGGAAAAAGCCCTCTGGCTCCTGCTTCAAACCTCCGCAGCCATGGTGGCCATGTCCATTCCGGATTATCTTTTTCAGCGGTACAAGCACCAGGAATCCCTCAAAATGTCCAAACAAGAAGTGAAAGAGGAACGGAAACAACAGGACGGAGATCCCCTGGTGAAGTCTCGCCTTCGGGAACGAATGCGGGAAATTATGACCAGCAATATGATGGCCAATGTACCCAAAGCCGATGTGATTATCACCAACCCTACTCACTTTGCCATCGGTCTTCAGTACGACCGGGATACCATGGCGGCTCCTGTGGTTCTCGCCAAGGGAATGGACGAGATAGCCTTGAAAATTAAGTCCTTGGCTAAAGAAAACGACGTTCCCGTGGTGGAAAATAAACCCTTGGCCCGGGCCCTCTACGCTTCTGTGGAAATCGGACAACCGGTTCCTGAAGAATACTGGGAAATTGTGTCACGGATTCTGGCTGAGGTCTACCGAATGAACGGCAGACTCGGGGCGGCTGCGGTATGAGGAATCCTAAATGAGTGACGTGGTCCGGGGTATCCGGGATTCCTTCATAGCCGGTAGAAATGACGCTTCCGTGGCCGTATTCTTTGTGGTCTCGGTTCTCATGCTCATCATTCCCTTGCCGACCTTTATTTTGGATATTTTTATGTCCTTTAACTTGTTTATTGGACTGCTTATTTTCCTCACGGTGATTTACAGCCGCCGGGCCTTGGATTTTGCAGCTTTTCCCACGATTCTTTTGGGTGCAACCATCTTTGGATTAGCCCTGAATATTTCTTCCACCCGGCTTATTCTCTCCATGGGAACCAACTTCGATGGTTCGATTATTCGATCTTTTAGTCGATTCGTGGTGGGAGCCGAGGGGACCCAGGGGCTGGTGATTGGAACCATTATTTTTATCATCATCACCGCCGTTCAGTTTATTGTGATCACAAAAGGTGCCAGCCGGAACTCTGAAGTGGCGGCTCGGTTCACCTTGGACGCCTTACCGGGAAAACAGATGTCTTTGGATGGGGCTTACAACCAAGGGGCTATCACCGAAGACGTGTACATGCTCAGGAAAAAAGAGCTTCAGATGGAAGTAGATTTTTTCGGGGCCATGGATGGTTCTTCCAAATTTGTGTCCGGTAACGTCAAAGTGGGGATATTCATCACCCTGGTGAACGTGATCGCCGGCCTCATCGTGGGGGTGACCCTTCACGGGGAAAACATCCTCACCGCCAGCGGAACCTACGTGGCCTTGGCCATCGGGGACGGTTTGGTGACCCAAATCCCCGCGCTTTTGATATCCACGGCCTCGGGGCTCATCGTATCCAAAGTTTCCACCGACCAGGGTTTGGGGGATCAGATCGCCAAGGAATTCACCCAAGACGCCCGAATTTTCTGGATCGCCGCGGTGGTATTGGGTGTTTTAGGAATTCTCCCGGGGTTTCCCTGGTACATTCTCCTCCCCATGGCGGGGGTCATAGGTTATGTGGCCTTCAAGACCAGTGAGAAAACCCAGGCCGAGGCTGCGGCTCCGGCAAAAGCGGAAAAGGCCGCCTCTGCAGAGGCCTCAAAAGAAACCGCCGGATTGGTTCCCCTGGACCCCTTGAGTCTGGAACTGGGATATGCCCTCATTCCCTTGGTGGATAAGGAACAGGGAGCGGAGCTTTTAGAGAGGATTACCCGGATTCGCAGGGAAAGTGCTTTGGACCTGGGTCTAGTGGTTCCCCGGATTCGCATCATCGACAATATGCGTCTGGAACCTTCGGACTACGTTCTAAAAATTAAGGGTGTGGAAGTGGGCCGGGGTGCCATTCGCATGGGGATGTACATGGCCATCAATCCCGGTGGAAGCCGGGAGGAGATACCAGGGGAAAAGACCAAGGATCCCGCCTTTGGATTGGCAGCCCTTTGGATATCGGAAGAAAATAGGGACAAAGCCGAGCGTGCCGGGTTTACGGTGGTGGATGCCCCCTCCATTATCGCCACCCATCTCACGGAAATTATTAAAAAACACGCGGGGGAAATCCTGGGTCGACAGGAAGTTCAGACTCTCCTGGGTGGTCTTAAAAACGACTACGGGGCGGTGGTGGAAGAGGTTCAGAAACAGTTTGGTTTGGGTGAAATCCAGAAAGTTCTCCAAGGACTGCTGAAGGAACAGGTATCCATCCGTAACCTGGTGGCCATTTTGGAAACCCTGGGGGACTACGGCGGAGTGACTAAGGATACTGGTTTCCTCATGGAGAAAGTTCGTCAGGCCTTGGGACGGCAGATTTGTTTGGGCTACGCGGATGAGGAGAAGGTTCTACGAGTGGTAACTTTAGACCCCGCCCTGGAGCAGACCATTATTGAAAGTCGGGATGAGAGAGTGGGGGGGGCAGTGGCTGCTTTGGAGCCCCATGTTCACCGGGCGTTTATTAACTCCCTTTCTAACTTGATAAAAAACCTGCAAAATCAAGGGTTCTTTCCCCTCATTCTCTGTAGTGAGGCCGCCAGGCCCTTAGTCAAATCCGCCACAGAAAGGGATATTCCCGATTTAGCGGTCATGTCCGTCCCTGAAATTGAAAGAGATATAAGAGTGGAATCCATGGGCCAAATAAAGTTGGAGGCATAAAGGAATGTATCAACATTTCAGTGAAACCGGAGCTAGCGTAACCGAAGCCTGGGAAAAAGTGAAAAGAAAATATGGATCAAAGGCTCAAGTCATGAACACCCGTACCATCTATACGGGGGGAGTTTTTGGTTTTTTTCAGAAAGAGGAAACCGAACTCACAGGTGTGATAAAACACGACTACTTGGCGGGAGAAAAGGCTAAGTTGGAGGAAGAAAAGAAAAAAATTCTTGCCCATGCCGCCATTAAAGATAGAACGGAAGTGAAGAAGGACGATGAGACTTTAAAAGAGGTTCTTCAGGAAGTGAAGTCCCTGAAAACTCAGCTCAATGCCTTTCCCCGGGATGCGGCGGAAAAAGATCATCCCACCCTGAAGGCTTTGAAAAATATATTCAGAAGAAATGACTTTTCCGATGCTTTTTCCGACTATCTTTTAGGCTTGGTACGGCAGAATTTTTCCTTGGACCAGCTGGAGGACTACGACGAGGTGGAATCCAGAGCATTGGAATGGATAGCCGGCAGTCTCCAGACCCATGAGCATCCCGAAGGACTGAAGCCCCGGGTCTTTGTTCTGGTGGGACCCACGGGGGTGGGGAAGACCACGACTATTGCCAAGCTTGCAGCAATTTTCGGTGGTTTGACCGGGGCCCAGGAAAACAAGAAAGTCGCCATGATCACCATTGATAATTACCGTATCGGGGCCAAGGTTCAGATTGAAAAATATGGAGAGATCATGGGCTTCCCCGTGACGGGGGTGGAGAGTTTTGACGAGCTTAAGGATAAAATCTTAGGTCTTAAAAATTTTGATTATATTCTCATAGACACCATCGGCAAGAGTCCCAGGGATTTTATGAAGTTGGCGGAGATGAGGGCGCTTTTGGAAGCAGCGGGAAAAAGCGCGGAATTGCACTTGGCCCTTTCGGCTACCACTAAAACCAACGACTTCAGGGAGATCATGGCTCAATTTGAACCCTTCCAATACAAGTCAGTGGTGATTACAAAAATGGATGAAACCTCCCAGGCTGGGAATATTCTCTCGGTTCTCTGGGAAAAAGGGAAAAGTGTTTCTTTTGTGACCAATGGCCAGGGAGTTCCCCAGGACATCAGGAAAGCGGAAAAACGTATCTTCATGGAAACTCTTGTCGGATTCAAAGACGAGGGTTTAAAAAAGCATCTTGAGGTAAAATAATGGCAGATCAGGCAGAAAAGCTCCGGGAACTTGTAAAAAATAAATCAACTTTGGACCTCCCCTATTTATCCGATCCCATTCCTTCAGGAAAGAAGACCCGGATAATTACCATCACCAGCGGTAAAGGCGGTGTGGGTAAAACCAACATGGCCATCAACTTGGCATTGGCCTACTCAAAGCTGGGAAAAAAAGTAGTGGTCATGGATGCGGATCTGGGGTTAGCAAATGTGAACGTCATTTTAGGGGTAGTTCCAAAATTTAACCTCTATCACATGATCCGGCAGAAAAAAACCATGAAGGAAATCATAGCCGATACGGGTTATGGTATTCAGATCGTGGCAGGGGCTTCAGGATTTTCCCAGATTGCCAACCTGAGTGAAAAAGATAGGCATATGTTCATTTCTGAACTCAGCAGCCTCTCTTTTGCGGACATCATCATCATTGATACTTCCGCTGGGGTTTCCAGCAATGTTTTAGACTTTATCGCCGCTGCAGATGAGGCTTTGATCGTCACCACCCCTGAACCCACGGCCATCACCGATGCCTACGGTCTTATCAAAATCATCACCACGGAAATCAATAATCCAGCCATGGGTCTAAAGCTCATTGTGAATAGGGTTAAGTCAGTGACCGAGGGGAAAAAAGTTGCGGACCGGGTCATCAATATTTCCAGTCAATTTCTCAATATCAAAGTGGATTATTTGGGTTATGTCTACGAGGATCAGAGTGTGCAGGATTCCGTTCTTCAACAGAAACCATTTATGATTGTGGATCCAAAAAGTAAGGCCAGTCACTGTGTGATGAACCTGGTGAGCCGACTGGAACGAGTGGATTACAGAGAGGGGAGCGGGGTTGGTGGATTTATCAGCCGTCTCTTCGGAAGAATGTGATGAAACTTGACGTAAAAGATCAATGGGACTAAGCTAGAGTATGAACTGGATAGTGCCGGCAGGCGGAGCAGCCTTAGGTTTTTTATTCTCACTTTTAGGAGGCCTTCTCGGGGGTGTGGGGTTTTTGGACCTTCTGCTCCGGGGCTTGCTTTGGGCTGTGTTGATGGGGGCTCTGAGTTTTGGTCTGCAGGTATTGTTGGGTCAATTTTTACCTGAGTTATTCGCGGAAAGTCCATTGGGGACAAATTCTGGAAATGAGGTTTCCGAAGATGATTTGGGGCCAGCGAAAGTCGATATCACCCTGGGCGATGATGTGCCAGAGGGAGAGACAGGTTATTACGAAGATGTCTCAGATGATGGGCCTTCTTCCTTTGCTTCTAGCACCCCCAGATCATCTGGTTTGCCGGTATTAGGGGACGATTTGGAGAGTATGGGTGATGACTTTCCGGACATGGGTAATTTGGCTCCCATGGGGGTAGAAACCCTTTCAGGAAATGACTCCGAGCCGGATTATACCTCCGGTAAAGCGGATACGGTGGAATATGAGGGGCAACAGGAAGATCCTGCGATATTAGCCAGGGCAGTTCAGACAGTTATGAAACGTGAAGGGGATAAGTAGCCGATGTCGGAGCAAGCACTAGATGAAAAGACCGAATTGGATCTTTGGCTTACTTACAAAAAGAACCGGGATCCCAAAATTCGCGAATCCTTTATAAAGCAATATGCACCTTTGGTCCGCTACGTAGCGGGAAAGGTCGCTATGGGACTTCCACAAAATGTGGACTACGATGATTTGGTAGGCTATGGGGTTTTTGGACTTATTGATGCCATCGATAAATTTGATCCAGAAAAGCATGTTAAATTTAAAACCTATGCGGTCACGAGAATCCGGGGGTCCATATTTGATGAACTAAGAGCCACTGACTGGGTACCCCGCTCTGTACGACAGAAATCCCGGGAAGTGGACGAGGCAATCTTGCATTTGGAATCCAAATTGGGCAGAAGTGCCACGGATAAGGAAGTTGCCCAGCATATGGGCGTCTCCGAGTCGGATTACAATGAAACCATTATGAAGATTTCCGGAACCTCTGTTCTTTCCTTGAACGATGTCTGGTATAGCGGGGATGATAGTGATAAGGTTTCCATTGTGGATTCCATCGAATCTCCCACAGCTCTAAATCCTGATCATATAGTGGAACGGGAAGAGATTAAAAAGGTCATAGTAGAAGCTCTTTCGGATCTTCCGGACAAAGAAAAGAAAGTTCTTATTTTATACTACTACGAAGACCTCACACTAAAAGAAATAGGAAAGGTCTTGGAAGTTACAGAATCCCGGGTGTCCCAACTCCATACCAAGGCCATAGCCCGGCTGCGAGCCCGGCTTACGAATATGAAGAAAGGAATTATGTAACCATGGTCACCCTGGAACAGCTCAGGGAACTCATGCGCCGGAAAGCCGAAGAGTCCCGGGAGATGAGTAATCGCACTGTAAACGTTACCGGAGATACCTTGGAAGTTGCCTTAAAACAGGCTTCCATTGAGCTAGGTGTTTCCATGCGGCATTTGGAATACGATGTGGTTCAAAAGGGTAACCCGGGTATATTTGGGTTCAATAAAAAAAATTGGTCACTTTTGGTTTACCAAGTGGCGAAAACCGCCGCGGTGGGCGAGAGTTCAGATTTCAACCTTCTGGATAGTGGGCCTGAGCTGGATATACAAGAAGAAATCAAAGACAAGGATGGAGAGTGTTTTATCCGGCTCTGGCACGATGGGGTGTATGTAAAAGTTACCAAACCCGTGGGGGATGGAAACCCGGTTATTGAAGAGGAAGCCCTGGATCGGATTCACGAGCGGGCTGTGCGAGAAATCAATCGTCAAGCTTTGAAGGGTACTGTGAAGCTCGCCTTAGGAACCTACGTGAAGGTTGGAGAGTTTATCCATAATCCCGCAAACGATGCGCTCATGACCATCGTCCATGAAGACCAGGAAATGAGAGCTCTTCTCAACGTCCAGGAACCTGTAGCGGGGGGGGCTGATCTCAGCCGAGAGGAAATAGAGCAATTCCTGAGAAACTCCGGGGTCGTCCACGGAATCTTGGGGAAAGAAATTGAAAAATTCGTAGATTCCCCCGTTTATAGAACGAAATTTCTTATTGCCGAAGGCACTAAACCAGTTCACGGGAAAGATGCCCGTATCCAGTATACCTTTGATACCACTTCCATCATTAAACCCAAAGAAGTGGAAGGCAAGGTGGACTTTAAAAACCTGAACACCATTCACAATGTGGTCAAAGGGGAAGAGCTGGCACGTAAGGAAATGGCCGAGAAGGGCGTGAACGGGCGAACTACCACGGGACGAATTCTTCCTGCCCGGGATGGAAAAGATGCGAGTTTTGATCTGGGGAACAATGTCGCCCTATCAAAAAATGGTCTTCGGGTAACCTCCACCGCAGACGGTCAGGTTATGCTGATAAAGGGAAAAGTCACGGTGGAGACTGTGCTGATCATTCCTGGGGATGTGAATCTTTCCACTGGAAATGTGAATGTCTATGGGTCGGTGATTGTCCGGGGAAATGTGGAAGACGGTTTTACGGTGAAGGCCGCAGGAAATATTGAAGTTTTGGGTACCGTGGGAAAGAGCGTTTTGGAAACCCCGGGGGATGTGATTGTTCACCAAGGGATTAAAGGCGGCGGTGGGGGATCGGTGAACGCCGGGCTGAATGTCTGGTCTAAATTTATTGAGAATGCTTATGTGAACGCCGGCGGATTTGTCATTGCCTCCGACGGTATTGTGAACGCCCCGCTTACGGCCTTAAAAAAAGTTATTTGTAAAGGGAAGCGGGCGAAGATCATGGGCGGACACGTGAGAGCTTCCGAGGAGATCAATGTTTCTTCCTTAGGTTCCGCAGGTTCCGGTGAAACTGTCTTGGAAGTGGGTTTTGATCCCAAAGGCAAACAGGAACTGGAAGCCCTTCAATTAGAAAAAGAAAACCTTGAGAAGAACAACTCGGATACCGCTTTGAATCTCCAGGGCCTTATGAAATTGGCACGGGTCAGGGGCGGGCAACTACCCCCGGATAAAGAAGCAACTATGAAAGCCCTGCAGAAAACTTTAAAAGAAAATCAAGCCCGGCTACTGGTACTTAATCAGGACTTGGATCAAAAGCTCAAGGATATGGATAGCCGCAGGCTCAATGGAAAGGTTTCCTGCTCCGGCTTGGTATTACCGGGGGTGAAAATTATCATCAAAGATGCGGAATTTGACGTGGTTCGGGAATATAACGGTGTTACATTTATATTAGAAGGTGTCCTTATCCGTACTATCAAGTACGAAGAGATTGAGGAAGAGGAACTGGATAAAATCAGGAGAGCATGATGGCGGTAAATCCCATTGATCTTCAGACTCTATATGTTCAAATGCCTCTGGTGGGTAAAGAGCAGGCGAATACCCGCTTGGCTGTGGTTCATTCCCAGGAACTTCAAGCGCAAAAAATTCTAAAAGAGCAAGAAGCCAAGGGCCATGCGGTCATAGCCATAGATGCCATGGACGATGAGAACTTGGCAGTCCATCAAGATCAGAAAGAAAGGTCTAATCTATCCCATCATCATTCCCCCGGGGAAAAAAAAGAAGACCAAGAAAACGTCGATATTGAGAAAGACGAAAAGTTCCAGGACCCGGATTTGGGGCAGCATATTGATATATCAGGATAAAAAATTTGGAAATTATATTACTACTTCTATTAACCGGGGGATTTATCTTCCAGTTTTTTTATATTAAACGGCATGTGAATAAGCTCATAGAAAAACCTTCCATGCTGAGTTCCGTGGAAAAAGAGGTGGATGCTCTCATCACCGAGTTGAATCAAAACGCCGACCGAAATCTAACTTTGATGGAAGAACGTCTGGGACAGCTTCAAAAGGTGATCGCAGAAGCGGATAAGCGGTTATTATTATTAAAAAAGGATGGGGAAAAATCCAAACCTCCCGTCCAGGTTTACACCCACTTGGAAAAGTCCCGACAATTAAATCTTTTAGACCGGGAAATTGAAGATACCCAGGGGCCTCAGGTTTCTCCAGTATCGTCCCTCGTCCCAGAAGTAAAACCCCCGCCGGTGGTGGAACCCGCCCCCATTCGCATGCCTACAACGAGGGAGAAGGTTCTGAGCTTAACCTCCCAGGGGCTGAGTCCCCCTGTCATAGCCAGAACCTTGGGGGTGACCTTAGGGGAAGTGGAACTCATTCAATCCCTGGGAAATCAGAAGTGATTCTTCCATGGTCCCGAGGCTTCGGAATAAGTTTTGGGCATAAAAAAACGGTATGCCTGGACGTCGTGTTGCATACCGTTTCGATGGCGTTATTTACGCTTACTATTATTTTCGGCTGGGAATGGGAAAACTTGAATGTCTGAAGGGAATTTTAATTTTCTGATTCCCAAAAGTTTAAAAATGACTGGATCAAGGATTTAATGGACTCCCGGGCTTCTAAAGAATAAGGTTCCAGAAAATGTTTCACGGTTTTGGGAAACCTCTGAAGGTGGGTTAAATTTTCTGGTTCATTTAACCAGTTATTTAGAGACCTTATCGTTTCCGAGGAATGGGATGGGCTCCCCAGCGGTTTCAAGGTGGAGAGTAGGGGGAAGATTTTTTGGGGAGGAATCAGGGGCAAAATTGTTTTCAGGGATTCTAAAAAGGTAAACCCATCAATTTTTTGCCCTTGGGGTTTCAGGCTGTAGGTAAGGAAACTGGGATCTTTTCGTTGTTGGGACTCAAACCATTGGCGATAAAGATCCATCCGGACATCCGTCAGTACTTTGTTTCCCCGCCAATCCTTTCGCCAGAGATCTTGGGCTGCGTCTCCGCGTCGGCTTAGTTTTGTGGATGCCGGGAGCAAGCGGTTGGACTGGGTATGGCTGAGTTCTTCGAAAAGACTTCCCCGGATGTGATTTTCTTCCATCGGATAGGCCAGGTCTAAACCCGCTGCGATCAGAGGGGAGAGTCCTAGAAATTTACCTACTCCCCAAGCCGTGGTGGCCACGGAGCCCCCCGAAGGAATCACTCCGAAATCTATCCCCCATAGGGTTTCTAAATCCTGAAAAAAAGGAAAAGCCGAGGAAATAATCACGCCTTTGTCCTCCCGTCCCCTCCAAAATCTCCCTGGTGTGGTCATTTCCCCCACTAAAACTGGTCCGTCCTTACCCAGTTTATCCAAATGCCGGGAGTTCCAATACTGTCCATCGGTGGATACTAGAAAATCCGGGTGTATCCCCTCTGCCTGAAGTCGGTTGTAGGCCGTATCCACCGCCACTAGGATCATGGAGTTTTGATAGTGTTTGATTTCCTCTAAACACCCCTCCAGAGATGGTCCCGCAGCAATGACGACCCCGGGAACTTGGGAATAGGCATTTTTTAATTCATTTAGGGGCTTGAGGGAGGGCAGGACCGGAAGGTTTTGGTAAAAATTACCAATCCAGCGGGCTTTAAATTTTTTTAGAGTCTGATGGTTAACACCCCGCATCTGATACCAGGCGGCTATTTCGTTTTGTAACTGCTGAAAATACTCCCCCTCCAACCGCTCCTGGGGTCTGTGTCCCAGGTAATGGACCTGGGATGTGGAAAGGGTTTCTAAAAACGCCACCACACCGGGAGCGGGAGCACCCACCATAAAATTAACCCAAGGTTTTCCTAGGATTTCTCCTAGATCCATTTGAGTAAGTGCCCAGGTGAAAAGGCCAGGATCCGGCTCCACACAAAGGAGGGGAACCCCCGGATATTGTTTGGATAATGCCAAGGCTGTGTACCCCAGTCCAAAACCCCCGAGGATAAATCCCCCAGGATTTTCCAATTCTGGAAGGCTTCTGAGGGCTTCTTTTTCCGGATCGTAGGGACTGTGAAGGCTAATCCCCCTGTATTGACCCGTTGGAAGACCTTTTGGAGTGATTGCGGGGGAAAAAGCCGGTGAGGGGAGGGTAGATCCCAAGGATTCTTTCCACTCTGGCCATCGCTTTACTAGGAGTTTTAAGTTTTTTTCCCAAAAACTCACCGGAACTCCAATTCGATGGCCATTCCTGGTTTTATTGGTTCTCCTGGGGGGGGGGATTGGTGGACGACCCAGCCTTCACCTTGAAATTTTATATGATAATCCTGCCGGGATAGGAGGGGCAGCAGAGCTCGCTTTGATAGTCCCTGGAGATTCGGCATTTCATCCCCCAAGGAAATTGGTCGCACCGGAGCCAAAACCGCCTTGCCGTTGTGGTTGATGATTTGGTCTCCAGTTTTTGCCATCCCAAAATAATGGATGAGTCGCTCTCCCACTTTTTTTGTCACGGGAGCGGCGATTTGTCCTCCTTGGATGCTGAAACCCCGGGGATGGTCTATGAGGACATAAATGATAAATTGAGGTTCCGTCGCAGGCATAAAGGTCATCATGGAGGCAATGAAGTTATCCGCCGAATACTTCCCCGTAGCGGGATCCCTCACCTGGGCCGTACCGGTCTTACCTCCGATGAGAATCCCTTCGATCCTAGCTTTTTGCCCTGTACCCGCTTCTACTGTCCGGGTGAGCATATCCAGAACTTTCTGAGCTGTTTCGGCACTCAATACTTTTCTTAGGGCCTTTGAATCCGACTGGGATAGGACCTCACCGGTGGGAGACAGCACCTGTTTAATCAGTTGGGGCTTTATAAAGTCTCCCTGATGGGCCACGATGAGGGCGGCTTGGATCATTTGAAGGGCTGTGACCCCGATTTCTTGACCGAAAGCAATGGTCGGTTTCGTACGACCAGACCATTTGGACTGGTCAGGAAAGATTCCCTGGGCTTCACCGGAGAAGGGCAGGCCTGTTTTTTCCCCAAATCCCATATCCCTCAGAGCGCTTTCAAAACCCTTGGGGTCCATGAGATCCGAGGCGTAGGCGGCTCCCGCATTACAGGAATACCTCAGAATCTCCTCCGGAGTGACCCGTCCATGGACCGCATTGCACTTGATGGATATCACTTCACCACTTTGCATGGTTTTTTCGTAGTGGCCGTTACAAAAAAATTCTGAAAAGGGGGCGATGGCTTTTTTTTCCAGCATGGAGGCCACGGTAAAGATTTTAAACACCGAGCCCGGTTCAATACTTCTCTCGGCGATCCTGTTCTGCCGATCAAAAGCTGAGGATTTATTGAAGTCGTTGGGATCAAAATCTGGGTAATTCACGTAACCCAGGATTTCTGCATTTTGTGCATCGGCTACAAGAATGGTGACGTTATCGGCTTTATGGGTCTCCAGGGCTTCTTGGGCCGCCTGACGAAGAAAAAGCTGGATATTCAGATCTAAAGTGAGAAAAATGGAATTTCCCATGAGGGATTTTTCCTCACCGATCTCCGGGGGCAATAGGATGTCGTTTAAACTATACTCAATCCCTGCAAGTCCGGTATTGTCCGTCCCCACGTACCCCAAAACCGTGGAAGCCAGGGCTCTGTCGGGATAACTTCTCCCAAATTCCAACTCTAGATTGATACCTTTGAGTTTTCCCTGAGTTTTAAGATCCTCCACAGCCTGGGTTTCAGCCGGGGAAATTTTTCTTTTAATATATATAAATCCCTTGGCGCTCTGAAAACTTCCCAGGAGTTTGTCTTGAGAAATACCCAGGATGGGACTGAGTAGTCCCGATGATTCTTCCGGTTGGGTCAAAGAGGGAATCCAGGCGGTGAGGGAGTGTAAACGGGTGGATATGGCCAATACTTTCCCGTGACGGTCGTAAATGGGACCCCGTTCGACGAGGGGAAAGCTCAGGGGCTTACTCCCTGTTTCACCTTCGCTGCCCAACATAATTCGGCCGTACTGGATAAGGACGATGAGGGTGATAATTCCTGTAAAGATTAAAAACACAGGATAGCGGTCGGGCCATTTCATAGGTTTTAGAATATCACCTTTCCTAAAATCTCATCAACTGAAATGGATCCAAAATCCCTGGAATCTCGGGATAAGTCCAGATTGTCCCCCCAGAGGTTGACCCTGGATTTTTGAGGATCGAAGGAATGGACCCGTTTGACGGAGAAATGGTCCCCCGGAGGCGCCCGAAAGATCACCAAATCCCCGGAATTTGGCATTCCCCAGGAGAATAAATACCCTGGGGAAAAGGGTAGGGGCAGACCATACGCCCAACGAAAAGAAACGAGTACTTTTCCCGAGTAAAAGGTGGGTTCCATACTCCTTCCCACCACTTGTCTTATGTCCAAAAGCCAAAATTGCACCAAAGGGAGCACCAAGATGACCCCTAACCAGGCCGGTATGAGTTTTTTAAGGTTCCCTTTCATGAAAATGGACTCTAAACCGTAGGGAGCTTTTTGTCGATAGAATTAGTAGAGATAAAAATGGTCATATCAATAAAAGCACAGAAAATAGTTCGTCGATCCCAAAATAGAGCCCTCATCCTCGGGAGTGGTAGACAGTCGACTCTGAAATTAGGGATCTCCCCTCTAACCCAGGCATTAAATAAGCTAAAGACGACTTTAGGCGGCTGGGGACAGGAGATGGAAACCCATATCTCCCAGACCAATAATAAAACCAGAACCGGGGTGTTGGTTTCGCTGGGCTTTCTTGTTCTGACCAGTGCAGCCCTGCCTATCATGGTTCCCCAAGCCCGGTATATGGGGTTGGACCTGGAGATCCCCGAGGATTTATCCCGGTCGGTTTTATTATCGACCATGGGACATTGGGAAGAGTCCCTTCCCCATTCTCAGGAAGAGAAAGTTTCAGATGGAAAAATTCCCAGTCTGGTGGCTCCTTTGACCCTGTCCAAGTATAAGGTGAAATCCGGTGAGGCTGTGTCCACCATTGCCAATAAATTTGGTCTGACCCTGGGGACTGTTATTTCTTTTAATCAAATAAGAAATGTAAAAAGGGTGCAGGTGGGGATGGAATTGTCCATTCCCAACCAGGACGGACTTATGTATACCGTGGCCAGGGGCGATTCCCTGGGGCTCATATCCCGCCGGACGGGAATTACCTACGAATCCATTTTGGACGCCAATAATATGGAATCCCCGGTGATTCAACCGGGACAGAAATTATTTCTACCGGGAGCTGCCATCAGCCGCATGGAAATACGTCAAGCCTTGGGGGAAATGTTTATCATGCCTGCCCGGGGGCGATTTACCTCTGGCTATGGCTATCGCAAGGATCCCTTCACCGGAGTTCGGCGGTTCCACAACGGAATCGACATCGCCAATGTGGCGGGAACCCCGATCAAAGCGGCGATGGAAGGAAGGGTCAGCGATGTGGGATACCATTCCTCCTACGGCAATTATGTAGTCATCAGCCATGACGGCGGTTATCAAACCATGTATGCCCACTTGTCGGCCTACAAGGTGGCGAAGGGACAGCGGATTGCTCAAGGAGAAACTATTGCGCAGATGGGAAATACTGGATATTCTACTGGTACACATCTACACTTTTCTGTTTTCCGAAGGAATGTTCCTACGGATCCGACAAAGCTGTTGTACTAAAAGGATCGGTGCATGAGAAAGTTGGTTTTGATTCTTACCATGTTGGTGGCCGTTTTTGTTTCGGTAAGCGCCTTCACGGGGAGAGACGATCAGGAAATTCAGCAGGCTGGTGTGACACTAGCTATGCCGGAATAAGCGGAGTTCAATCCGCAAATGAAAAAGCCACCCTTCCGGGTGGCCTTTTTTATTTAAATCCCGTGACAGTGCTTATACTTTTTTCCACTACCGCAAGGACAGGGATCATTTCTTCCTACTTTGGGCTGGGCTCTTACTACTGTTACTTTGTCCCCTTGGGACTCTTTCCGGGGGCCAGCTTGGGTTTTTACTCCCAAGGCGGCAAAACTTCCCATGGAGGTGTGGGATGTTTTCAACTGGGCTACCCGGGCGCCGCCCACTACGGGTTTAGGTGCCTGTTGGATACGGACTTTCAGAATCTTTTTGGCCACAGTGGTTTTAATTTCTTCGATGAGGGTATCAAAGATACTAAAACCTTCCATTTTATACTCTAACAAAGGATTTTTCTGGGCATAGGATCGTAGATAAACCGCATCCCGGAGGGCATCCAGGTTTTCCAAATGCTCCGGCCAGAGCACGTCAATCTTTCTTAGGTACTCACCCCGGATAAAGTTGTTCAACTGCTCCGATCCCACCAGTTCAGCTTTCTGGTGAATATCCTGGATCAGGTCATGATGGACCAAGGATTGGAATGCTTTTGGGGTCAAATTCCGCAGTTCTTCCGGGCCTTTGGAGGGATTGTAGAGAAATAAATCACTGAGAATATCCAGGATCTTCCCCAGATTATCACCAATTTTATTATCCCTATTCCAGGGAGCCAGAGCCTCTTCCAACATTTCTTCCGCTGTACTCAGAACCCTCTGTTGGAGATTGAGATCTCCTAAGATCACATCCCGTTGGCTGTAGATAAATTCCCTTTGTTTGGAAAGCACGTCATCGTATTCCAGCAGATGTTTTCGCACTTCGAAGTTGCGGTCTTCCACTTTTTTCTGGGCGTTTTCCAAGGATTTGGATAGCCACTTGTGCATAATAGGCTCGCCCTCGGCCATACCCATCTTACCCATCATGGACCGAACCGAGTCGTTGGCAAAAAGCCTCATGAGGGTGTCGTCGAGGGAGACAAAGAATTTCGACCGACCGGGATCCCCTTGGCGACCGGAACGTCCCCGGAGCTGATTGTCGATACGCCTGGATTCGTGGCGTTCGGTTCCCACCACCAAAAGACCACCTAAGGACCGGATTTCTTCTTGGTCTTTTTTCCAGGATTCCATTTCCTTGGCGATGGCCGTTTGAATCACTTCCGGTGCGGCGTCGGTGCCAACTTTGCGCCGGGCACGGAATTCGGGATTGCCCCCGAGTTTAATGTCCGTACCACGACCGGCCATGTTGGTCGCAATGGTTACCGAACCCTTGGACCCGGCTTCGGCAATGATCAAGGCTTCCCGGCTATGGTTTTTCGCATTCAAGACCTCGTGGCGTATCCCTTTTCGGGTGAAAAACAGGGAAAGTTTTTCAGATTTCTCAATGGAGACCGTACCCACGAGAACAGGCTGGCCTTTTTTGTGAGCCAAAGCCACTTCTTCCACAATGGCACCGAATTTGAAGTCTTCATTGAAGTAAATGATGTCTTCTTCATCATTTCGGGCCACGGGTCTGTTGGTGGGAACCACCACCACTTCCAGGCCGTAGATTTTGGCAAATTCTTTGGCTTCCGTATCCGCCGTACCGGTCATTCCGGAGATTTTGTCGTACATGCGGAAGTAGTTCTGGAAGGTAATAGTTGCCACGGTTTTGTTGTTCTGAGCGACCCGGATATGCTCCTTGGCTTCAATCGCCTGATGCAGACCTTCGGAATACCGGCGGCCATGGAGGATACGGCCGGTGAACTCATCCACGATTTCCACCTTGTCATCCTGGACCACATAGTCCACATCTTTGTGGAACAGCTTGTGGGCCCTCAGGGCTTGAGTGACATAGTGGAGGTACTCAAAGTTTTCCTGTTCGAAGAGGCTCGTGGTGATGAATTTTCGTTTTTGCAGGAGTTCTTCTATTTTATTCATACCCTGGTCCGTGAAGGAAATTCGTTTCCCCTTCTCGTCCAATTTATAATCCCCCACGGGATTTTCCTCGGGATAATCGTCGGTGGCGGGATCTTTTGCACATTCTGTTAAAAATTCCACCAGCCCGTTTACAGCCTGAAATTTAGAAGTGTCATCGTCCACGGCCCCGGAAATAATCAGGGGTGTTCGGGCTTCGTCGATGAGGATGGAGTCGATTTCGTCGATTATGCCGTAGGGGTGGCCCCTTTGCACTTTTTGCCGGCTGTCCCAGGCCATGTTGTCCCTGAGATAGTCAAATCCCAGTTCATTGTTGGTCCCGTAGGTGATGTCGGCGTTGTAGGCTAACTGACGAAGGGCGTTGTCCATATTTGAAAGGACAGTCCCCACGGTGATCCCCAAATAGGAGTAAACCGGGCGCATCCAATTCGCATCCCGCTCAGCCAGATAGTCATTCACCGTGACCATGTGAACACCCTTTCCAGAAAGGGCGTTGAGATAAGCCGCTGTGACCGACATGAGGGTCTTCCCTTCACCGGTCTTCATTTCTGTGATCTTTCCCTGGTGGAGAATGATTCCCCCGAGAATTTGTACGTCGTAGGGTCTTTCTCCCAGAGTTCGCCGGGCTGCTTCCCTGGCCAGGGCAAAAGCCGTGGGGAGAATCTCATCCAAGGTTTCGTTTTGAGCGAGACGATTTTTTAGTTTTAGGGTTTCTTCAGGAAAGGCCTCGGGAGGAAGGGCCAGGGCCCAAGGTTCCAGAGCGTTAACTTTATGTAAGATGGGCAAAAGTTTTTTCAGATCCCGCTCGTGCTGGGAACCGAAAAGTAAGGTCATTATATTGTTAGCCATAGGGTCAATCTAAAGGATATGTTTTCCATGGTCAAGATTGACATTGCGGGGGACGGGGGATAAACTTGGCCCCATGAAATATGGTGTTCCAGGATTTCTCCTGGTTTGGATTTTATTCTCCTGCGGTCCCGGTGGGGCTCCGGTACTTGAACGGGAGGATCTTTTCACCCTAGGTCTGGGAACCATGGAAGACGAGATGGATATTTTTACCCGCTCAGATGTGGCCAGCAAGGAAAAAAACCGCTTTGTCCTCCACGACGGACGTTTTTCCATTCTTAACGGGCAAGCCCGAAAAATTATGGAATTCACCTCCTACGGTGTCCTGGTCACCCTTCATTTTAACCCCGAGACCAATCCTCAACCTGTGGCTTTGGGGCTCGCCAGCGACGACGGTCAACTCCGGAACCGTAAAGCCGTTCCCTACTATTTCAATTCTCCCGGTGAATTGAGTTTAAATCGAAGAAAACAGATGTGGGTGGAAGATAGGATTCAGGAGGAACGCCGGGTTTATGATCCCGTTCTCGGGGGACTTTTGGACCGGGTTATCCTGCGCTTCGATACCGACGGCACCTTTTTGGATTTCCTGGGACAAGAAGGGATAGGCGGGACCCCATTTCCCTTTGTCACAGGACTTTTTGTTACCCAGAATGATGAAACCGTAGTGGTTTGTAGAACCCAAAAGTTGTGGGCTTTATGGTGGTTCGATAAATCCCATAACCCTGTTTTCCAGCAGCAGTGGAGTACCGATGATATTCCCCTTCCTGCGGATCGAAAGGATGTATACTCCACCTGTGCCCAGTTGATTCCCGACCCCACGGAAAGAAGAGTGTATTTTGATGTTTCCTATTACGAGCGTACCGAGGATATGGCTACGGGGGCAAAAACCAATATCAGCCTCTATCAAAACCGTATCCTTTTCTACGATCTTAGTAAAAAGGACTTTTTTCACAGCATCATTGTACCCCGGTACAATCGTAAAAAGACCGCTCCGGATGGAACTGAAGTATTGATAGAATACCCTTATAGTTTATTAGGGGTTTCCCAAGGTAGAAAATTCTTTTTTAACACTCCCACCGACCTGGGGGAAAGCAGGCTTCTTATCCTGGAAGAGGATGGAAAAAGCCATTCGGAACGGACTCTCAAAATTCTTGATAGTGAACAAAAAATAATTCTCTATCACTTGGCCCCTTCTGGAGTTTTATCAGCCTTATTAAGCGATGGACTTCAGCTGAAGGTTGTGTGGTGGCGGAGCGATAAGTTGGTAAATATAGGAAATGCGACCCCTTTTATCTCCCCTTGAAATGCAGGAAGTTGATCGGATGGCCCAACAGGACGTGGGACTACCGGCGGCTGTCCTTATGGAAAATGCCGGACGGACCGCTTGGTCCTGGCTCGAAAGATCAGAACTCATGATCGCTCGTCAAAAAACAAGAATTCTCATTCTGGCCGGCGGGGGGAACAACGGGGGAGATGCCCTGGTAATCGCCCGGTACGCCAGTGCCCATCCTGGTGTCCGACTACAAGTTTTAATAACCTCTGGGAAAATGAAGGAACTCCCCACTCTTCAAGCACAAATTTTGCGGAAAATGAATATTCCCGTGTCCACTTGGAAACCTGGGGTGCTTTTGAACCGGGCAGACTTGGTGATCGACGGGATACTCGGTGTGGGATTTACAGGTAATCTTTCATCAGAATATCTCCAACTCTTTGACCAGGTGGAAAATTTGGGGGGAGTTCGGGTTGCTTTGGATTTACCCAGCGGGATGTCTACCTCCGATGGTCCGGTGTTGAGCGCGGATTATACCTTAAGCCTCGGATATCCTAAAAATCTTCTTTTCTACCCCCGAAATCGAAGGCTGGCGGGGAAAATTGTGGATTTGGATATTGGTATCCCTCCTCATTTGGGAAATCAGAGCCGGTATAGAGGAGCCATGTTAGAACCCAAGGATCTGGGGGGGCTGCTTCGACCGTTAGATCCCACGGTATATAAAAACCAAAGGGGTCATGTGGCGGTGGTGGGGGGATCCCTGGGTACTACCGGTGCCCCCATCCTATCTTGCAAAGCGGCGGCAGCGGCACGGGCGGGGCTAGTCACCCTATTCACCCCACCGGATGTTTACCCCATTGCTGCGGGGCACCTGGTCTCCCAGATGGTACGGCCGTTCCATGGCGCCAGCTTTGATTGGAGTATGTACCAGTCCGTGGTCATCGGCCCCGGGGGAGCCAAGGATCCAGAAGCCTTGGATTTTCTCAAAACTGCTCTTACCAAGTCCGTACCCTTGGTTTTAGATGCCGCAGCTCTGGATTTGCTAGGTATGATTTTAAAGGAATCACCGGATATTTCCCTTCGCAATGCGGTCCTTACTCCCCATATCGGGGAGTTTTCCCGTTTAACCGGGGTTGCTGTAGCACAACTGAATCAAGATCCCCTAGAAGAGGTTCTAAAAGCCGCTAAAAAATGGGAGACCTGGATAGTTTTGAAGGGCAGTACTGTCCTGGTGGTTTCTCCCGAAGGGGAGTACTGGATCTGTGACGGGTATAATCCCGCTCTTGCCACCGCAGGCTCGGGTGATGTGCTCTCAGGAATCCTGGGAGCCCTTTTAACGACCTCAGCTGACCGGGAATCCGCCGTGTTAGGTGCTGTGGTACTGCATCAGCAGGCAGGGAGCCGTGCGTGGGAAACCCATGGCTGGTTCAACGCTGAACAGCTCCCGGATGCGGTCGCCCTCCTTCTCAAGGATCCTGGGCAATGAATCCCAAAGAGGAGAGTTATACCCCCGGGGAACATCATTTTTATTCCACGAGAGAGGTTTGCTCCCCTGTGACTCCGAAAAAAGGCGGTTTGGGGGTCTGGTTTAAAAACAATAAGGCTTTGGCCTTGAGTATGGGAAATCTTTTTCTTATGGTGCCCATAGTTTTTTTTCTCTATCCTTTTCTTTTACATCAAGCGGATTTGGATAATCAGAAAATTCTCGGCCCCCTGACCATCAATCTTCAAGAATTACCGGAAGGGGGCAATCGCCCCTTTCTCGTCACCCTGGGCTTCCAGGAAAATATCAAGGCTTCCCCTGGACATTTTTCCCTGGATTTGAGCTTCGGCACCCAGACGAAACATATTAGTTTGTATTTAGATCCCTTGGATGGGCCTCCCAAGGGCATTAATTTTACTCTTGAAAAAGAAGGCGGGGGCAAATCATTGAAGGTAAAGGCTGTTTGGAATCAGGAATTTTTGGAGTGGGAACAAGCCTTATACAGTAAATCGGTGAATTGACCTGCAACGGCCCTTACTGGTATAGTCCCCTGGGAGAAAAGAATGTTACAAGTGTATTTTCTGCTGGTGGCGGCAAATATTCTGGCTGGGCTCAGTCTGGCTGGGGACTATTTGAAGGAAAAATTCCCTTCGGCAGTTCTTTTTCTCGATCTTCTTCAAGGTAATAGCTTTCGCGGAGCCCTCGGGGTTTCCACCTTCCTCATAGGTTTTTTCGGATTATTTGCCGTACTGAAGGAAGACAACATTCCTATTTTAGCGGATCTTCTTCCTGCTTTTTCTGCGCTGATTCAGGGGACTGGTTTGGTTCTCGAGTTTTATCAACGGAAATCCACGGTACAAGCGGGTCTGGTGGATCAGCTAGATGCGGTGATTCTAAAAAATAAAAACATTATCGGGGTCTTGGGTATCTTCCTGGGACTTCTTCACTTTTTCTTTCCCCTGGTGATTTTCCTCTGATGGAAAAAATCTCCGTCTGCGGGGTTCATCGAAAGGGTTCATCCTTTCTTTTAGCAAAGCGAAAAGTCGGGGGAACCCAGGGGGGACGTTGGGAGTTCCCAGGGGGAAAGTTAGAACCCCAGGAGAATCCGCAAGAGGCCTTAATCCGGGAATTTTTAGAAGAATTGGATATGAAAATCACCGTGGGTCCATTCCTGGGTGAGACGACTTTTGTGCATCGAAACCAAGAATACCGTCTACTGGCTTACTCCATCCATACGGCTGATGAGAATTTTACCTTGTTAGAACACGATGAGGCCGGATGGTTCTCTCCTTCCCAGGTGGGATCCATGGATCTTTCGGAATCCGACCGAAGCATTTTTGAGCTTCTGGAAAAATAATAATTAAATAATAGTCCCTGAAGCAATGATGGTTCCCCGGGGCAGAACGATGATCCCGTCTTTTATAAACCAGGAACCTTTATCCTGATCCGGTCTGTGAATGGGATCCGACCCAATCCGGCAACCTTCCCCGATCCTTACATTTTTATCCACGATGCAGCCTTGGAGAACGGAGCCTTTTCCCACACCCAAGTGGGGAATCCCCCGGGTTTTATTTAAACTTTGGGTCAGAGGATCCTCATAGAAATCTGCACCCATAAATACCACTCCGTCCATTACCACCCCGGTTTCCAATATGGTACGGGGACCCAAGAGGGAGTTACTCAGGGTGCAATTGTTCACGATGACCCCTTCTTCCGCCAAGACCTGACTTATGGTTCCAAAATTAATCTTGGCTGGGGGTAAAAAACTCGGGGGAAAAATAAGGGGCATGGCTTGGTCGTAGAGGTTAAAAGGGGGATGAACCGTACACAGACTGAGATTTGCTTGATAGAATCCCTTTAGGGTCCCCAGATCAGCCCAGTAACCACCAAAGGGATAAATCCCCGATTTGAAATCCCATAGATTTTGACTTAATAGATCTTTGACCAAATTGGCCTTGGGAGTTTTTAAAAGCTGTTCCAGGATTTCAGTTTCGAAAACCATGGCACCTATGGGATTGTAAAAGCCCGATCTTTCCAGGGGCTGCTGGGTAAATTGATAATCTTTTGGGATGATCCATTCTTCCAAGCCCTGGGAAAAGGGCGGATGGCCTATCTGTTCCACCAGCCCCTGGGAAGTGAGCTTTATTAAAGAATTGTCCAAGGCTTCAGAAGCCCCCAGGGGCCTAACGGCCAAAGTAATATCGTGGTGGTTCTCTTCATGGGTCCTGACCAATTCCCTCAAATCCATTCTGTAAAGTTCATCCCCAAAGAGGAGGCATATCCTTTCGGGACTTCGGGAGACTAAGTGATCCCAGCAGTTTCTGAGGGCGTCAGCAGATCCCGCTCCAGAATGGGGAAGTATCTGCACTCCACCATGGGCAAATCGATCAAAACTATAAGCTTTTTGTAGGTGTTCTCCCAGATCCGGTTCTGCCTGGGATGTTAAAATTTTAATGTTTCGAAACCCTGAATACACGGCGTTGGATAGGGCGATATCGGCCATTCTATAGCGTCCGGCAAAATTTATCCCGCAAGAGGATCTTTCCCGGGTTAGGGGATAAAGGGCGTTGGATCTGTTGCCCCCCAAAATAACGCAGTCTGTAGTTTTCATACCGTGGAGGATTGTAAGCCCCATTGGGCTAAGGGTCAAGTTTTAATAAGGCAGTAGTAAGAAATGATGAAAGTTCCCAGAGATTCAAAACCCAGGGAAGTGTAGAGATTCATGGCGGGGACGTTATGTTTTTTTACAAAAAGGCTGCTGCGATGTCCAGATTCTAGGAGATCATTCACCATGGTTTGAACTAAAACTCGGGAGATCCCCTGTCTTCGAAAGGGCGGATCCGTATAAATTCCCCCCAGCTGAGACCAGTGCTTTCCTTGGGCATTGGTTCCCCCCTTGGCTTTGGGGCGAAATTCCCCATCTTGGATGTACCACACCTTTTCCTTCTCCAAAAGGATTTTCAAGTTGTGATAACAAGCCCAGGGTTCAAATTCTTCCGGGGAAAAGACCACCTCTTCTTTTTCGTAGGCGGCCTGCAGGGGGAAAAGAAGGTCTCTATCCTGGGGATTCGCGGGGTGGATCTCCCATTCCTCCGGTAGATTCCCCGGATCTCGGGGTAGGTTTGGACCGGTCATAAGTAGATATTCCATAAATTTATAGGGTTGACCCGGGATCATTTGCGCCAGAACTGAAGTCCACTCCCAGGGACCGAGGAGGGAAAAGTGTTTTCCTGGGGGGATGGGTAGGGGGAAATTCGGCCAAGGCCCCGGTCCTGGAAGAATGGGGATGAGGGTCGTTTGGTTTCGCAGGGTAATCACTCCCCTAATTTTCCCTTGAGAATCTTCAATCTTCCAAAATCGGGCAGTCCGGGAGGGCGGCCACTGGGGGCGGGACTTCCCTTGAAAGAGCAGAGCGCTGGCGTTGAGTCCTTTTTCTTCGTGGGCTTCGAGAAAACTGGCAAGGGGGCTTAATTCGTAGGAGGCCATGGGTACCCAGGTCATCAGCGGCTCAGATCCAGGGGGACTTTCCCTTGGGGAATGAAATCCCCGGCCAGGGCTGAGACCAGGGCTTCCATGGAGTCATAGCTGGTTCCATAGGAGGCAACGGCGGAGTCTACCCAGGGAATGGAATGAAGGTAGGCTGGGGTTAGAAGAGATGCCACGGTGATTTTTCCAGACCAAGGGCGAAGGATTTTTAAAAGCTCCGCACTTCCCGGGGTGACCATGTTGAAAATGACCGAGGAAGCTGAGGGAAGTAGCTGCTTGAGTCTCGCCGCCTGGGGATCACTGAAACTAAAAAAGGGATCCCAATTTAGGTCGAAAAGCTGAGCACCGGGAAACCTGGCTTTTACAGCTTCAAAAAACCTGGGGTAAACCGTGACTACCAGTGGATTTTTGTCCGTGAGGGGAATCCTCTGGGGTTTTAGGATGCTGACGCTCCGTAGGGCTTGTTGAAAGAAAAAATTTTTGGCTTCCTGGGTAGGGATGCGATAGGCAGCAGCTAGGGTGGGATTCAGGGGAACCCGGGTATCGGGGGTCAGGTACCGGATTTTTACCCGGAGGATTCTGGCCGCGGATTCCTTCAGTCGTGCGAGAAAAATCGGGTCCGATTTCGCAAGAGCGAGGAATAAGTTCCAAGTGGCTATTTGATCCTCCAATGGTTGGGACATCATTATCATATCATTCCCCGCCCTCAAAGCCGTTTCTGCGCTCACAGCCAGGGGTTTTCCATCAATTCTGGCTCCTTCCATAAAAAGATCGTCGGTGATGAGGATGTTTTTATAACCCATTTGGTTTCGCAGGAGGTCTGTGGAAAAATAAGGGCTTAGGGAGGCGGCCACTTTATTTCCCGTTATTTTGGGAAAGGCCAAATGCCCCGACATGATAGCCGGAAGACCGTCTCGAATCAGGTAATCATAGGGGACCAGTTCCCGACTTTTTAGGGTACCTAGATCCACATCCACTTCCGGCAGTCGTCCATGGGAGTCCACGGAGGTGTGACCATGACCGGGAAAGTGTTTAGCAGTGGCCATGACCCCGGCTTTTTCTAAACCTTTGTAAAACGCCGTGGCCAAGATAGCGGTCTGTATGGGGTCAGAGGAGAAAGCCCTGGGACCGATGACCGAGTTATCCAGGTCCGAGTACACATCCACGGTGGGGGCGAAGTTCATGTTGATGCCCAAAGCCCGGAGTTCCTCCCCGATATAATATCCGGTCATGACCGAATCATAGGGAAAGGAGGAAGCCCCGAGGGCCAGGTTTCCCGGGGTTTGACTGGTGGCGATTCTGATATGCCGAACCCAGCCCCCCTCTTGGTCCGTGGCGACAATGAGGGGAATCTTGAGCCGGGTTTGTCTGGCCATATCCTGGAGGCGGGAGATGGAGTTCACCAGGGACCCCAGGGAGTTGGCATTCCACCCAAATATTTTGATACCCCCGAGACGCCATTTTCTAGCTAAGGTTAAAAACTGCTCACTGGGAGTATCCCCGGAATAAGTGAAAAGTAAAACCTGCCCTGCCAGATCTTCCGGGGACATGGCGTCTACAAGTTGGGGAATCAGAACTTGGGAATCCTTATCGGACCAAAAATTTATCTGGGCTCCCAGAAGAGATCCCGGAAAAATCCATAAAAGAAAATTTAGTATGAGGATCTCTCGGTGTGCCATGGGGGTGAGTATACCAAAGAAACTCCGGGAGGTGAACCGGCACTATCTTAGCCGATGGCTTCTTGACCCCACTCCCCGGTTCGTATCCGAACAACTTCATTCAGGTTGAAGACGAATACTTTCCCATCCCCCAGTTGACCGGTTCTGGCTCCTTTGGTGATGGCCTGAATGCAGGGTTCCACGAACTCTTCGTTCACAGATATCTCCAGGCGGATCTTCCGTAGAAGGTTACCGGTTTCCTTTAGTCCCCGGTATATTTCGGTCACTCCGCCCTGTCTTCCGTGACCAAGCACTTCCGAGACGGTCATGAGGTTAATGTCTGCTTTGTACAATTCTTCCTTCACTTCGTCCAAGCGATAGGGTTGAATAATGGCTACTATGGTTTTCATGGATATCTTTCCTTTTGGGGTATAAAAGTTTATGCAACAACCGTGCTACTTTCAAATGTTAAAGATAAAGGCCGGAGAATCATAAAAATCTCCCAGAACTGGATACAATTTTGTAATTTAATAAAATGAAATCTACTAAAATGGATTAAGTATCGGTGCCCATGGGGAAGTTAAGTTTTTCAAGTATCCAGGTCACCCTTAAACACAGACCATCTCTGACTTGTTTACCTCTGGTTTTTTTTGGTATTCTTAATTTATGAAAGTACAAGACGCCGCCAGGAAAATGAAACAGCTGTGCCCCAGTTTGGGTGCCCTAACCTCCGAGCAGAAGAACAAAGCTCTTTTGGCCATTGCCAGGAAATTGGAAGAAAAATCGGAGATCATTCGCACGGCCAACGAAGCGGATCTCAATGCCGCCGAAGCTGAAGGCTTGGACGCTCCCCTCAAAGCCCGTTTGAAATTTCAAGGGGAAAAAGTCGGTGCCGCCATTATGGGCCTCCAAGCCTTGGCTCTTCTCCCGGACCCCGTGGGGAAAACCCTGAGCGCCCGGGAGCTGGACAGTGGCTTGGACCTCTACCAGGTAACCTGTCCCCTGGGCGTTATCGGTATGATTTTTGAATCCCGGCCCGATGCCCTGGTGCAGATTGCGTCCCTGGCCTTAAAAAGTGGCAATGCCCTTATTTTAAAGGGCGGAAAAGAGGCCCACCACACCAACAAGGCTTTATTTGATCTTATTGTGCAGGCTACCGCCCAAGCGGGGATCCCCGAGGGTTGGATTTTTCTGGTGCAAAGCCGGGATGAGGTAACTCAGATGCTTTCCTTAGATAAGGATATAGATCTGATAATCCCCCGGGGAAGCAATGAATTTGTGAAATACATCATGAACCACACCCACATTCCGGTCATGGGACACGCCGAGGGGATCACCCACTGTTACATCGACCGTCAGGCGGATGTGGAAATGGGGGTGAGGATTGTCCTGGATTCTAAAACACAATACGTTTCGGTGTGCAATGCCCTGGAAACCCTTTTAATCCATGAGGATATCGCCCCCTATATTCTTCAACCCTTAAAACTAGCCTTGGAAAGTCGGGGCGTACAACTGCGGGGCTGCGATCGGACCCGAAAAATCATATCGGATATTAACCCTGCGGATGAATTGGATTGGGAGACGGAGTACCTGGATTATATTCTTTCCATAAAAATTGTGAAGGATTTGGACGAAGCTTTGGATCACATTTCCCACTTCTCTTCCCGGCATACAGAAACCATTGTGACGGAAAATAGAACCACTGCTTTGAAGTTTATGGACCTAGTGGATTCGGGAAATGTGTTTTGGAACGCCAGCACCCGGTTTTCCGATGGATTCCGGTATGGTCTGGGGGCGGAGGTGGGGGTTTCCACAGGAAAGATCCATGCCCGAGGGCCGGTGGGGCTGGAAGGCTTGGTCATCTACAAATATAAACTCTTCGGCCACGGCCAGGTGGTGAGCACCTATTCCGGG
The DNA here is from genome assembly GCA_964624355.1 of uncultured Spirochaetales bacterium. Classification (GTDB taxonomy): domain Bacteria; phylum Spirochaetota; class Spirochaetia; order JABEVK01; family JABEVK01; genus CAZUXL01. The sequence goes on along the minus strand of CAZUXL010000027.1, from coordinate 5,165 downwards.
GAAGGAGCTAAGCCCTTCACCCACAGAACCCTGGATAAGGACTGTCCCCAATGAACCGGGATTTTTCCAAGGTAAAACGGGTGGTGGTGAAGGTTGGAACCAATACCCTCGCCAGCGGTACGGGTGTGGATAAAACCTACCTTCAGGATATGGCTGCCCAAATCATGAGTATTAAAAACCGCGGACTTCAGGTGCTTTTGGTGACCTCTGGGGCTATAGGGATGGGTACCCTGGAACTGGGGCTGGCAGAAAAACCCACGGAAGTCCGGGGTCGGCAAGCCTGTGCCGCAGTGGGGCAACCCCTGCTTATGGCCGCTTACAAAGAGGCTTTTGATAAGTTCAAACAGCCCATTGCCCAGATTCTGCTCACCAATGATGTACTTTCCGCACGAACTAGCTTTTTGAAATCCACCGAAGCGGTGGATACTCTGTTGGGTATGGGGGTCATCCCTATCTTTAATGAAAACGATGCGGTCTCCATCGCAGAGATAGGAAAAGCCTTTGGAGATAATGATAAACTCAGCGCCTTGGTGGCCAGTAAGATGGACGCTGAACTGCTGATAATTCTTTCGGATATTGACGCTCTCTACGACCGGGATCCCAGAAAATTTCCCGAGGCCCGGCGGATTCCCCTGGTGGAAACCATTACGGCAGAAATCTTGGAAGGGGCAGGGGGAGCGGGATCGGCTTTTTCCACCGGTGGGATGAGAACCAAGATCCGGGCTGTCCTCATCGCTGAAAAAGCAGGATGTGCCACGGTTTTAGCCCACGGCCGGGAGGCGGGGGTCCTCCCCAGGATCGTAGCCGGAGAGGACGTGGGGACCTTGTTTCTAGCTAAGGACCGACAACCCAGCCGCCGGCGTTGGATATTGAATTCCCATCCCGTAGGAAACCTCACCGTGGATGAGGGGGCCATGGCTGCCTTGAGAAGTCATAAAAGTCTGTTATCCCGAGGCCTAACGAAAGTCGAGGGGGATTTTTCCCCGGGCAGCGTGGTTCTGGTAAATAAAATCCTTAAACTCGTGACCAAGTTTTCCTCCGCAGATCTTAATCGACTTAAAGGCCTGGATTCCCCAGGGGTGGTAAAAATTCTAGGTAAAAAAGATGTGATCGCCCGCCCGGAGGATATGGCTTGGGTGGACGAGATTTAAGAAAAACAATAGATCCGAAGTCTTGGAGTATGTGATTCAGTCCCTCGTAAGCTCTGAGCTCCTAGTGGCGATATTTTTAGATTTAACCATTTCTGGGGCTTGGGGTGGCGTTGTACTTTGTCAGGAAATCAGAAAAATTCGCGGGATGATTCCTATTTTTGTGGTAAGTGGCTATTCACAGGATCCCGAGATGATTCAACCCCAAGATTATGGATTCCCTGCCAGCCTCGGTAAGCCCTTCGGAATGGGAGAATTAGTGAGTTTGTTAAATATATACTTGAAATGAAAACGGGAAAAACTATCGGCGGATATCTTGATTCAAGTGGGCAAAACCAAGTAATTTATACATGACTAAGGAAATAAGAAATGAGTGAAATAATACAATATTCCCAAGAGCAGCTGTTTGATATCATGAGAGAGGTGATGGATCCTGATCTGGGATTACCTATCGTGGACCTGGGTTTGATCTATACTGCGGTACAGACCGAGGACTCCATCGAGGTGAACTTTACCCTCACATCCCCCGCTTGTCCTGTGGGAGACATCCTCCAGGAAGAGATTCGTGAAACCCTGGTGAATGCCACGGGATTCGATAAAGTTACGGTAAATATTGTCTGGGATCCGCCCTGGCACCAGGAGCTCATGAGCGAAGAGCTGCGGTTGGCCTTGGGATTTCCCATTTAATCAGGGAAACCAGGTCATTTGTAGAAGTCCGAAGGATCGGGTGAGGAGACTGCGAATCTCCCGGTCCCAGGGACGAAAGCGGTAGGCCGTGAGCAGGGCCACATGGGCTTCGGGGCGACAACCTTTTTCCCAGTATTCCAGTCCAATCTTTTTGTAATACTTACCCTTCATTAGGTTCTTGATAATTCCCGATCGAATCAGCATTTTTTGTCTCCTGAATCAACTATGACCGTTCACTGTGTCAAAAGGCGCACAGGGCAACAGGTTACGGGTCGAGTGGGGAATTAGTGATGGTGATCGTTGATAAAATTCTATCAGGAAACTTGCTTTGTCTAGACAAGTGCAAGTTTCTCAATATTTAATGGGAAGCGGGATCTATCCGGCCAAAACTTTTACCTTGGCTGCAGCGTCCAGAATCCATTGATGCCTGGCTTCAAAAGTGGAACCATAGGTGTCAAAGAAGGTATGGACTTGGGCGTCGGCGATTCCGCAGTATTCAAAAATGTTATTTTTCCAAATTTGTGAGGGCGGATAGGCCCCGTCGGGCTTTTTGTAGTCCGTGGTGTTGAAGACTGCGGCCTTTTTCCCTTCCAGAAGGGCTGTCTTACTTTTGGTAAGAAATTCTCCCCCTTCAAAATCGTAGGCCACCCCTGGGCGGAAGACCCGGTCTATGAAGCCCTTTAACAGAGCCGGCGGACCGCCCCACCAGTCCGGGTGGACGAAGACCAGGATGTCCGCAGCCTGAACCAGGTGATTATACTTCAGTACGGTTTCATCAAAGCTGAACTTTCTTTGAATTTCCGACTGGGGAATGGCAGGGTCAAACCCATCCCTGTAAAGATCGACCACAGTGGTTTCATGGGTTTTGGATAATTCTTTCACAATAGAATCAAAAATCGCTTGGTTAAAGCCCCGGGTATTGGGGTGGCAGAGGACTGCTAAGGCCTTCATTTATCAGCTCCTAATAAAAGTAAGGTGAATCTAACAAATTTAATCAGCTATGGGAAGAGCAATGGAAATTCCGGCATCATCCTCCGATACAATTCCGTAGAAACCTTTCCCAAGTGCTTGATTAAGAGGCTTTTTTAGCATAATTTGACATATCAATGCTTATTACCACAGTCAGGTATAAAGAAGTGAGGGGAATATGAAGAGTCTTGTTATTAAAGGGCTAAAAGCCTCCATCGAAGGAAAACCCATTCTCAGGGGTGTGGATCTGGAAATCAAAACAGGGCAATTTCATGCTCTGATGGGACCCAACGGTCACGGAAAGTCCACCTTGGCCAACGTATTGATGGGTCATCCCAAGTACGAAGTCACCGGGGGAGAAGTCTGGCTGGACGGGAAAAATCTTTTGGAGATGGAAGTCCATGAAAGAGCCCGAGCGGGTTTGTTCCTGGCCTTCCAATATCCTGTGGAGATTCCCGGAGTCACTGTGGGTAAGTTCCTGAAAAGGGCTTGTGAGATCCAGGCCGCAGGCAGAAATCAAAAATTCAACGTCACCAGTTTTATCAAACAGGTGCGGGCGGATATGACTTTTCTTGATATGGATCAGAACTTTATTAACCGCTACTTGAACGAAGGTTTCTCCGGCGGTGAAAAAAAACGCATGGAAATCCTGCAGCTTTTGTCCATTAAGCCGGATTTTGGTATCTTTGATGAGACGGATTCCGGTTTGGACATAGATGCGTTGAAGGTGGCCTCGAAAGGGATCAACCGCATGAAAGGCGAGGGGTTCGGGGGACTGATCATCACCCATTACCAGAGAATTTTAAATTACATCAACCCCGATACCGTTCATATTTTCTACAACGGACGGATCGTGAAAACCGGCGGAGTGGAGCTGGTTCATGCCCTGGAAGAAAAGGGCTACGACTGGGTCAAGCAGGAATTCGGACAGGAGGACTAAGATGAGCGATCAGGCTGTGGCCGATATCGGCCAGGATTATAAATTCGGTTTTTCCATGCCCGAAAGTTCGGTCATGAAGGCTGAAATCGGCCTCAATGAAAAAGTCGTGACTCAGATTTCCAAAGCCAAGGGCGAGCCGGCGTGGATGCTGGAGTACCGGTTAAAAGCCTTGGAAACCTTTCGAAAACTGCCCATGCCCAGTTGGGGGGCCGACCTTTCCCATATCAATTTCGAAGATATTTACTATTATATCAAACCCACGGAAAACTCCGAAAGAACCTGGGACGATGTCCCCGATGACATCAAGAAAACCTTTGAACGGATCGGTATCCCCGAAGCGGAAAAGAAGTTTTTAGCCGGGGTAGGGGCGCAGTACGACTCGGAAATGGTCTATCACAATATCCGCAAGGACCTGGAAGACAAGGGAGTACTTTTTTCCGATCCAGAATCCGGCCTTCGCAACCATCCGGAAATTTTCAAAAAATACTTTGGAACGGTGATTCCCCATACGGACAATAAATTTGCCGCCCTGAACGCGGCGGTGTGGTCCGGGGGATCTTTTGTGTACATTCCCAAGGGCGTGGTGGTGGATATTCCCCTCCAGGCTTACTTCCGGGTGAATTCTAAAAACTTCGGCCAGTTCGAGAGGACTTTGATCGTAGTGGACGAGGGAGCCTTTGTTCACTACATCGAAGGGTGTACCGCCCCGGTGTTCACCGAGGACTCCCTTCACTCCGCGGTGGTGGAAATTATCGCCCTCCCCGGTGCCCGGGTGCGGTACTCCACGATTCAGAACTGGTCCAGCAATATGTACAACCTCGTCACCAAACGGGCCTTTGCCTTCGAGGGAGCTACAGTGGAATGGGTGGACGGGAACATCGGTTCCAAAGTGACTATGAAGTATCCGGCTATCTTCCTCATGGGGAAAAAAGCCCACGGTGAGGTTCTTTCCATCGCTTTTGCCGGGAAAGGGCAGGTTCAGGATACCGGGGCTAAAATCCTACATTTTGCCGATGATACCACCTCGGTGGTGACTTCCAAGTCCATTTCCAAAAGCGGGGGCACCTCCACTTACCGGGGAATGATAAAAGCCCAAGCGGGGTTAAAAGGTATCAAGTGTAAAGTGGAATGCGATGCTCTGATTTTAGATGCGGACTCGGTTTCCAATACCTTTCCTTTGATGGAAATTGAAACCGATGATATCACCATGGAACACGAGGCCAAGGTTTCAAAAATCTCCGAGGATCAACTGCTCTACCTCATGAGCCGGGGTATTGCCGAGGAAGAGGCCAGCATGATGATCGTGAACGGTTTCATTGATCCCCTGGTGAAACAGCTTCCCATGGAATACGCCGTGGAACTCAACCGCTTAATTGAACTTGAAATGGAAGGCTCGGTAGGATGATGGATAAACCTGCATA
>CAZUXL010000026.1:29602-32301 GCA_964624355.1 uncultured Spirochaetales bacterium | reverse complement strand
CATAGCCAAAGCCAAAGCACCCATTAGCCCGGACCGCGTCCCTAAGCCGGGAGCACACACATACTCTCCAATCCTCTCCTGTGTTAAAAGGGGGTGCTGTATGTAACCCCCTAAGAGCTTCAACAGTTTAGTTTGAATCAGGGGCAGGAGGTGTTCTTGCGCCATGACACCCCCTCCTAGAATAATTTTTTCCGGTGAGAGACTGAGCGTCCAACTTTGAAGCCCCAGGGCTAAATAATGGGCTTCCAAGTCCCAAGCAGGGTGATGGGGCGGCAGATTACCTCCGCCGATTCCCCACCGTTTTTGTATCGCTGGCCCGGAAGCCAAACCTTCGAGACAGGTTCTGTGAAAAGGACAGTTGCCTTCAAAGGCATCATCACCCCTTTTAGGAAGTAAAATGTGACCCAATTCGGGATGTACCAATCCATGAATCAAATTACCCCCAGAAAGTACACCGCCGCCGATTCCCGTGCCCACGGTTACATAGACCAAATTTTTTAAACCCGTCCCCGCCCCCCAAAGACTTTCAGCCAGAGCTGCAGCATTCACATCCGTATCAATGAACGCCGGAACCCCCAAGGACTCACTGAGAAAACTAGCCAGAGAGGTGTTACTCCATCCGGGCTTGGGGGTCGCAGTGATAAAACCCCAAGTCGCAGACTGGGGATTCAAATCCAAGGGTCCAAAACTCCCAATTCCCAAAGCAGACAATTTACCGTGTCGATTCTCCATCCTACGGAAGTAATCGAGGGTTCTGGATAAGGTTTCATCTGGAGTGGTGGTGGGAAATCGCTCCTCATCCCTGATATCCCCCGGTCCTGTTCCCACGGCGCAAATGAACTTTGTGCCCCCCGCTTCTAGTATCCCGAATAATTTTTCCATTTTCCCTCCGGACAGGAGATTGACCCCCGTCAATTATTGCATTATTCTATGTAAGTACTTTCATGTAAGTACTTTTACTCTAAACCGCAATGTTGATTTTGTAAATATACCAGGAGGCTCTATGTCAGAAAAAATACGTCAGCTGTGGAAAATGCTCTACGGTGAAGAATTCACAGTGCTTAACCGGCTGGAAGCCTTTATTACTGAAAAAGCCTCCCTATACACCCTCAATCCTCCAGTAGAAAATTGGTACACCTTTGGTCCGGTATATTGTGTTTATCCAGACGCCTTCCCTGGGGGATTTAAGGGACTCAGTTCACGGGCGGAAGCATTGAAGGACCTGGGTATCACCGTTTTATGGCTTCTCCCCTGTTTGAGTTCCCCTGGACAGGACCAGGGTTTTGACATCAGTGACTACTCCCAAACTGACCCCCGATATGGAAGTGGGGAGGATTTTGATCATTTACTTCAGACCTTTCACGGTGTAGGCATCAGGGTAATTTTTGACATAGCCATCAACCATTCCTCCGATCAACACCCCTGGTTCCTCAGTGCGAAAAAAGGACCCCAGTCTCCCTACCGGGATTATTATCACTGGGCTGAGGACGATAAGGGTTATCCACAAGCGGATTTAATCTTTAAGGGAATGGTGAACTCTAATTGGACCCTAAACCCCGATGACGGAACCTATTATTTTCACCGGTTTTATCCCTTTCAGCCCGACTTGAACTATACCAATCCCCATCTCATCTCGGAAATGATTCGCACCCTGGTGGAATGGAAGCTCCGAGGGGTGGATGGATTTCGCATGGACGCGGCACCCTGCCTCTGGAAAGAAGAGGGAACGGATTGTATGAACCGCCCTCAGGTCCATACAATTTTAAAACTATTCCGAGCCTGTTTGGATGTGATTTCACCTGGTACCTTGTTCCTGGCAGAAGCCAATATTCCCACAGGTGATTTACTGGAATTTTTTGGTCAGGGGGATGAATGCCAAAGCGCCTATAACTTCCCTCTCCTCCCCAAATTTTACCAAGCCATTCATGCCCAAGATCCTAAGGTTCTCATCCAAGCTGAGTTTCCAGCCCTACCACCGGGGGGCACCTGGATTACTTTTCTTAGACTCCACGACGAGGTCACTCTGGACTTAGTCCCCCCAGAGGAGAGGCCGGCGCTGGTTCACCACTTTGCTCCCGATCATTCACTTCGGTTCCGCGGAGGGGAAGCCTTCAGCGGCCGGCTCTTCAACCTTCTGGAAAATAGTCCCCAGTGCGTCTTGGCCGCCTACAGCGGCTTGTTCTCCCTTCCCGGCACCCCATTGATCTACTATGGGGACGAAATTGCCATGGAGAATAACAGGGAATACTATGAAAAAATCTCCCAGGAAACCGGATATCCGGACTCCCGGTTTTTCCATCGGGGACCTTTTGATTTAATCAGGGAAACCCAGGCATTGAGTTCTATCAAGTCACAAAATCCCCCACCAGCCCGAACAGTTCTGGACGGGCTTAAAGAAATGCTCCATTTCCGGCGCGAGCACCGGGAGGAATTCAATCGTGAACCAATTCTCGAGGTAGAGGGAAAACTACTCATCAGCCGACGGGGGAATCTCACCTTGGTGACTAATTTTTCCAACCTTCCTCAAACATATCAAGGACAGACTGTGGAGCCCTGGGGGAGATTGTGGAACAAGGGGTGATGAGAGAATTATCTTAGTTAAGGATATTTTTGTTTCATAGCTTCCTTTATAGTTTATCGCCCCTATACATCCCATTGCAAAAAAGCATTCTTCATTTTTTTGCATGGATATTCCCAAA
>CAZUXL010000026.1:0-29502 GCA_964624355.1 uncultured Spirochaetales bacterium | reverse complement strand
CGCCCGGGTCCTATCCCGATCCCGGGAAATCTTTGGGTACAATAAAGTTAAAATAGGTGAAAATACCGTAACCGAACAGGTGACAAAAACCCGGCAAGAAATCAAGGGTTACCAGTCCGTCACGAGAAAAGAGCGCCGGGGCAATGGAACTGTGGAAGAAGTCACAAGTCAGGAACCCATTTATGAAAACATCACCTACACGGAAAATGTGGATAAAATTGTACCGGTTTATCGGGACGACCCTATCTACAAATACAAGTATGTTTTTTCTGTGGATGAATGGGTGGCCGATCGCCAATTAGTGGAAAAAGGGGTGGATTCCCCTCCGTATTGGCCCGAATCCAGCTTAAAAGAAGTGGTGAATAATCCCCGCATCGGCGACCGCCGGATAGGAACAAAAACCGAGACTTATAAGGCGGACTTCCGGGACTCAGAAGGGAAGAATTTTTCCCAAACTCTGAGTCTGGAAAAATGGTCCTCCATCACCAAAGGGACCACCTACCAGGGAAAGAAAGCCATCCTAGGAAACTTGGACTTTTAAGGTTTTAAGTGCTGGGTGAATTTCTATTCGGAAGATTTCACCCAGTACATGGACCTATCCTGTGCCCCTTTAACCGGCAAACAACCCCGAGGTTCACAGGGTATTCTTCCGTCCAAGAGTTTCCAGGTTTCTTCCGAGATATTGATTTCCATGGGGCTGGAAGCGGACTCCATCCGGCTGGCTATATTCACTGTATCGCCAAAAACATCGTAAATATACCGACTGGTCCCCACGATTCCCGCTACAGCAGACCCGGAATGCACACCGATCCGCAGTTGCCACTTTATGGCTGAAGCAGGATTTCTTTTCAGAAGCCAATCCCTCATGGCCACCGCGGCTTTTACCAAATGCATGGCATGGTCTTTATTGGCTTCGGGCATTCCACAAACTGCAAAATACGCATCCCCTATGGTTTTAATTCTTTCGCATTGATTCTCTTCCATGATCCGGTCGAAGGCGGTCACCAGAACATTGAGTTCATCGATCAATACCTGGGGTTCCAACGTGGCCGATTGAGTGGTGAAGTCCACCAGATCAGCAAAGAGAATACTCACTTCAGGAAAGTGGCGAGGAATACTCACCCCGGTATTTTTCAGTTCTTCGGCAATGGCATCGGGAAGCATGGCATGAAGCAGGCGATCGGACTTTTCCTTTTCCACCTCCACCGACCGCAAGGCTTGTCTTAGCCTCAGGTGAGTCCCTACCCGGGCCAAAACCTCTTCTTTCTGAAAAGGCTTAGAAACGTAGTCCACGGCTCCGGCTAAAAATCCTTGGACTTTATCCTCAATCTGATTCAAAGCAGATATAAATATCACGGGTATGGGAGCGGTCAAGGGATTGGATTTCAATTGGGCTATGGTCTCAAATCCGTCCATTCCCGGCATTTTTATATCCAAGAGGATGAGGTCCGGTTGGGCCTTTTCAGCGATTTGAAGGGCCCTTTCTCCGCTCTTAGCCTGAAGGGGATGGAATCCCGCTTGAATCAGGGTTTCACTCAGGACTTTAAGATTTTCTTCAATATCATCCACCACTAAAACTCGTCCTGCGGGGGCCTCACCCATGGGTCACCTCTTTTTCCACCCCTTCCAGCAGGGCGGTAATGGAACCTTCATTAAAGGATTCCGCCGCGTATTTCAGTGCTTGGGAGAATGCGGGGGCGGTGGGTTCCAAAACCTCGGCCATTTTGACCAATGCACCGTAATCCCCAATGAGAGCCCCCTCGGTGAGTTTTTCCAGGCCTTCCTTTCCCAAGCCCCAAAGGGCTAATTGAAAATCCAGGGGTTTAAGGTCGGCAGGATGGGAATTCGGAATAGATTCCTGGGCCGTTTCATAAAGAAGCTCCACGCCGCTCTTTTCCTTTATAAGTCTATACAAACGGCTTTGTTTAAAGGGTTTCGCCAAAAAACCATCAAACCCCGCATCCAAGATCTTTTTCTCATCATGGCTGAAAGCCGAAGCGGTCAAAGCAAAAACCTTAATCGATTGAATACCCGGGTCCTCCTTTATTTCCTTCACCGCCCCGTAACCATCCAGGATAGGCATTTTTATATCCATGAAAATCATGTCCGGTTTGAGTTCCCTCGCCCTCTCCACCGCCTGACGGCCATTTTCCGCCTCTACCACTTGAAACCCAGCCCTCTCCAGCATTTCTTTCAACACGAGTCGGTTGGTAAGCTGGTCGTCCACAATCAGGGCTGTCACTTCATGACCTGGTTTTACCGCTATGGCGATCACCCCTGAATCTTCCAATTCCGGTGATTGAGATGTCTCTTTGAGATCCAGGGAAAAAGAGAAAATGCTTCCTTCTCCCAAGGCACTTTGCAGTTCCAATTTCCCGCCCATCATTTCCACATACCGACTGGAAATGGCGAGACCCAAACCAGTCCCCCCCTCGTGATCCGTGGTGGAAGCCTGAACGAAGGGTTGTAGAATCATTTCCTGCTCATCTAAAGGAATTCCCCTGCCCGTGTCCTGGATAGCAAACTTTACCCTATCCCCTTCCCGGCCGACGAGAATACTGATGCCCCCTTCGGAGGTAAATTTCACCGCATTCCCCATGAGGTTGATCATCACTTGCCGAAGCTTTCCCAAATCCCCTTCCACGTAACGAGGAAGACCTTCCAAGGTGTCAGTATAAAGTGTAAGCCCTTTACTCCGGGTCTTTAAGGCAAACATTTCCCTAAGGTCACTGATGAATTGGGGAAGGTCGAAAATAGAAGTGTGCAGTTCCATTTTTCCTGCTTCGATCTTGGAAATATCCAAGATGTCGTTGATCAACGCTAAAAGGTGCTCCCCACTCCGTGAGATCACCTGGATGCGGTCCTTTTGCCCCGAGGTGAGATTTTTGTCATTCCCCATGAGTTGGGTAAACCCCAGAATGGCATTTAAAGGGGTGCGCAGTTCATGGCTCATATTCGCTAAAAATTCACTTTTCATCCGGCTGGCGGTTTCGGCCTCCACCCGGGCATGGGTGAGCGTTTTTTCCAGTTCGGCCTGGTTGGTGATATCCCGGAGGATCACTGTGGTCCAGGTTTGATCATCCTGTCCCATCTGGGATAAATGGGATTCCATGAGCACCCGGGACCCGTCTTGCCTAGACCATTCAAACCTGGCCAGCCCCTCTTCATGGGCCCCCACAAAATCCACGGTGCAGGGAGAAAGGAGCCGATCCAAATCCTGATCAATCATTTCCTCTGCGGAATAACCGAAGGCCATTTGAGCTGCGGGATTGAAGAGCCGGATTTTTCTCTGGCTGTCAAAGGCGACTATGGGATCGGGGGCATGGGTCACAATTCCTTCCAATCTTTTCTCTGTGACTTGAATCTGTCCCTGCTGTTTTCGCATCAAGGTATTGATTTCCTTAAAAACAGGGGCGTACTCGTCGTTTTGGAGAATGGTGATGGTCCCATCACAGGGCATAGCGGGGGAATTGAGTATTTTAAGATGCTTGATGACGGTTCCCAAGGGATGACGTAAGGATTGCTTCATTTGCCAAATCAGTTGGAAAACAAAGATGCTCAACAAACCGATCCGGACACCGAAAACATCCAAAACGTCCTTCATTCCTGAGAACTGAGAAGTTTTAAACATGAGCTCGGGACCTGTGAGAAGTTGGGAACCCAAGGCTCCTCCGCTCCCGGGTTTTTGGAGTCCCAAAGCGAAAAAGCTCCCCATGGATGAAAAAGTCTGGAAGGTCATAAAAGCGACTATGGCCAAAAGTATCAGGAATATTTTGCCAAATAGGGGCGCATACTTCAGGGGAACCCGAGGTCCCAGGGAAATAATTGCTTCCCGAGCGTGAAAAAGTCTATTCTCAAACTGCATGGCCAAAATGGCCCCTACAAACAGTCCCGTAACCGACGCTTCCCCAAAACCCGTGAGCAGGTGTCCAAAAAATCCAGGGCCGTCAAAAATCCCCACTCCCAAACGAATAAACTCCCCGAAAACAAATACCAGGACAGTTATTCCCACTACTTTCATGGGTAGGTTGTTCAAGTGTTGCATAGCCCGGTCCACCACCTCGGGGGAGGGTGTACAACCCTTTTGTTTAGTGACCGTGACCACAAATATCGAGAACACATAGGAGTAGAGTAAAAGGTTCAAGACCACCACCTGCCCCCAGTAAACTAAACCGGGACCAGCGGAAAAAAAGAGTTGGAAGCTGTTATGAAAAGCATCCCCCACGGTAAAACCGTTGAGGGTGGTAATAAAAAGCACAAACAAAGGTACGAAAACAGTGGCATCGGGCAGCAAGAATGAACTCGGCCCTTTTTCTTTGGTACGAAATTTTCCCATGAGATGAGTATAATACCTCATGGGAAAAGGGACAATTCAAATCCCTGGTTTAAAAATTCTATCAATCGCCGCTTGGTCCTTGGCGCTGAGTTCAAAGGACGCCGCTGCGGCGTTTTCTTCCAGCTGTTCCAGGGTGGAAGCCCCCACAATCACGCTGGAAATACCTGGCTTTTGAAGAAGGGCGGCAATGGCCAATTGACCCACGGTAAACCCGTTTTTTTCCGCAATGGGAGCCAGTCTGTCCACCCGGGCCAAAAGATCCTGGTTGGTCAAATTATTTTTCATAAACATATTAAGCCTATCGTCGGCTCCCCGGCTTCCCTTGGGGATCTTCCCCCCGGAATATTTCCCGGTGAGAATTCCCTGAGCCAAGGGTGAAAAGCTGGCGGTGCCCAGTCCCAAGCGCTCGCATGTAGGGAGAATGCGGGATTCGATATGCCGGTCTGCCAAGGAATAGTAGGGTTGATTCACCACCGGTTTATGCCACCCCCGGGCATGGCAAATCCCCCAGGCCTCCGATATTTGGTCCGCCTCCCATTCACTGGTTCCCCAATAGAGGATTTTACCTTGACGGATCATATCCTCGATGGCTTCCAAGGTCTCTTCTAGGGGCGTTTCCGGATCGTACCGGTGACAGTACCAGATGTCCACGTAGGAGAGCTTCAGTCGTTCCAAACTTAGATTTACCGAATCCACAATATGTTTTCGGGACAATCCCCGATCATTCACCCCTTCGCTCATGGGCCAGAAGGCCTTGGTCGCCACCACATAATCCGGACGGCGTTTGGAAGGAAGAATCTGACCCAGCAGGGTTTCTGCCTCCCCGTTTTTATACACATCCGCACAATCGATATAGTTGATCCCCAGTTCGAAGGCCCGTTTAATGAGGGACTTTGCCTTATCCAGTTCCACTTGATTACCAAAGGTAAGCCAACTTCCATAGGCGATCTCCGACACCTTCAGTCCCGTGTTCCCTAGTTTTCTGTAATCCACATCTTCCCCCTTCTATGTCCTATCCCAGATCCTTGCTAACTTTTTCCAGGTTCCAGTGTTCTAAGACCGCCTGTTCGTAAACTTTTGCCCTTTCCTTATCCCCCGCCATAACCACACCGGAAACCCCCTCGCCATCCCCAAACCAGGCTTGGTATATGGATTTTCCTCCGAAAATGGGTGATGGAAATTCCCTCACCTTCCAGGGATTTTCATTTCTCCTGCCCATGGAGAAATAGTAGTCGTCAAACACTTCAAGTTTTAACCGATAAGGCCGTGGGTCAAAGTTCACCGGAAAGTTCGCCATACTTCGGGCTGCCGCAGCCCCCTGGGACTCTGCCTCGTGCCAAAGATGACAAACCTGGCCGCTTGGAAGTTGACAACAGTCCCCGGCAGCATAAATATCTTCCTCCGAGGTCTGAAAATTTGAATTCACCAGGATGCCTAAGTCATAGTCTAGTCCGGATTTTCGGGCTAATTGGACCCGGGGTGGGGAGCCTAAAGCCGCCCCGTGGAAAAGCGAGCCTTGGGAGGTTCCGACCACCAGTTTTATTCCTTTTGTAAGGAGAAGATCCCCCAGCCTTTTTGAAACTTCGGGAGTAAGGTCATTTCCCAAGAGCACTCCTGACCGGGAAACCAGGGTGGTTTTCTTTCCCATCAAATGGGCTTGTTCAGCCATTTCCACCCCCAGAACACCCCCACCCAAGATGCGGATAGAGGGCTCGTCCTGCCAAATTTTCCTTAGATTTTCCCCATCTCCGGCGTTCCGAAGTACCGGCGCCTCGCTATGATGGGGAATACTCCCTAAGGAAAGTAAAAGTTTGTCATACCCCAAGCGACCCCGCTGACCAAAGTCCACGGTTTTGCTCCGGGGATCAATATTTTCCGCTGTCCAACCCGTAAGTAGTTCAATCCGATTTCCTATGTACCAGGATTCAGGAAAAGTGGCGAACTCGTCCTGTGCAAATCCTTGAGCTAGTGCCTTAGAGATTTTAGTTCGTTTGTAAGGTAGCCGATCTTCCCCGTTAACCAAGGTGATTTGTGCCTCGGCATCCAAACGGCGGAGCTCCTCAGCAGCCTTCACACCCGCAGCCCCGGCACCAATTACCAAATACTTCTTTATCATTCCGAAAGTATAGGAAAAATAGGGGGAGAATTCAAATTCGGCCGGGAAAAACAATGGTACCAATTTGAAGCCCTATTTCAGATCCCCAACGCATTTATGGTTAGCAAAAGACTTCCTTGCGGAATAAAGAATCTGGTCGACAATCATACTAGAGGTCTGGTATGGATTTTGGTTTCCTTTTTAAAGATATTCTGGCGGATAATTATAGTATTCCCTATTTACTCACCCTCTTCGCCTACATCATACATGAGATGTTGGGACTTCGGCTTATCCTTCTTGGTGCCCACGCGGGATATTTTTACTTGGCCATTACTGGAAACCACCCAGCCGGGATTTTCTGGAATGGAATCTTCATTATCATCAATGGATACCATGTTATAAAAATAATCCTCAGCCGGCGGGTAATTCATTTTGAACCGGAAGTAGAAGACCTTTACACGAGTGTTTTTTCTTCCCTGAGTCGAAATGATTTTAAAACTTTCTGGAATTTGGGTAAAGAAGAAATTCTGGAAAATGAAATAGTACTGGCAGAAGGGGATGCACCGACGGCCCTAGGTCTTATCAAATCTGGACATGTTTTGGTAGAGAAATCTGGTGCCCTTCTTAACCGTCTAGGTCCTGGTCGCTTTTTTGCGGAAATGGGATTTTTAACCCGGCAAAAAGCATCTGCCACCATCCGCACCGTGGAAATATCCGTCTTCCATTTTTGGGACTATGAAGTCTTAGATCCCTTTTTTCATAAGTTCCCCGATATTTTTCATGGTCTCCAAGGAATATTGGGCAGGGAAATGGCCCAAAAAATAGCCGAGCAGAATCCCCGGTAACCCTATCTTTTCAGGTGGAAGATTTGTTTTTTTGAAAACTTATGGTGGCACCCGGGGCATAAGTACACTAAACTGATTGGAAGGGCTCTAAGGAATTATTTTGGATATTAGAATAAAGAATAAAAATCTTCTAGTTTTTGGCTACGGTTCTGTGGCTGGGTGTTTTGTGGATATGCTCATCAAGTACCTTCACGTTCCACCCTCATTAATAAAAATATTAGATAGGGAAGACAAAACTTCAGCATTGAATTCTTTGATTAAGCAGGGACTGGAGTTTATCCAAGTCCACATAACCCAGGACAATTTAAGCCATTGGATCTGTAGCCACAGTCGAGCAGGCGATATCATTATTGATTTAACCGTGAATGTGGATACTATTTCCTTTTTAGAAATTTGTCAGAACCAAGGTATCCACTATATTAATGCCGCCTTAGAACAATGGCAGGATCCTCTGATAAAAGGTTCATTAGCCGATCAAACTCTTTACACCCGTCACCGGGATTTACAAAGGGCTGGGTTCAACCCCCAAGGCCCCACTTCCATCCTCGACTGCGGTGCCAATCCTGGGCTGGTTTCCCATTTTGCTAAAGAGGCACTTCACATCTTAGCTAAGGAACAAGGATTAGAGTCCATAAACTTAACCTATCCCGACTTAGCACGAAAACTAGGAGTTCAGACCATACATATTAGCGAGTGGGATAGGCAAGAAAGCTCCCTTAGACGCATCCCTTTAGAATTTGCCAACACTTGGAGTGTGGAAGGTTTATTGGAAGAATCCCTGGCACCCGCAGAGCTTGGTTGGGGAACTCACGAAGAGGATTTTCCCCCGGATGGACAATTTCACTCTGAGGGACCGGGAAATCAGATTTTCTTAGAACAACCGGGTTGTATTACCATGGTCCAGTCATGGGTACCCTCGGGGCCAATTAAGGGTTATGTCATTCGCCATGGAGAATCGTTCACCTTAAGCCGCTTTTTCACCCTGGAAGAAAATGGAAAGGTTATTTATCGGCCAACAGTACACTACGCCTACAAACTGAATGAAACGGCGGAAGACTCCATGGCGGAATGGATTGAATCTGGTTATATTCTCCCCAAAAAAATGACGATCCTCACTCACCATCTGGATAGGGGTCGGGATGAATTGGGAGTACTCCTCATGGGAGATTTTGGAGCCCGATGGTTTGGTAGCTTACTTGACCTTACAGAGGCCAACAATCTCCTACCCGGACATAATGCCACCACCCTCCAGGTCGCTGCCGGCTTACTTTCAGGACTGGACACCATCCTGCGGGAACCCCAGCGTGGGGTTCTTTTTCCAGAAGACTTAAACCACGAAAGAGCTTTGGAAGTTGCCAGACCTTTTTTAGGTCCCCTAGTTTATAAAAATTGCGACTGGAAGCCTATCTTAAAACCTGGTCAAAAAGGATTGTGGCAATTTCAGAACCTCAGACTCTCTTAGGGGAATTTCTTCTCCAAGGGTTCAATCGGGCAGACGGTAGGCACCGAGGTCTGACCCCCGGGGCAAGAACTTGCTCGGGATGCATCTTTTTCTGATCCACAAAAGGAGCACTATCCATTTCTTTACCATAGACCTCGTAGTCCCAAATTACACAAACGCCTCCCTGGGTACGTACCAAGGGAACCCCAGGTCCTTGGCGTCCTTTAATAGGAATCAGACCTAAATAATCCCCCGGGTTTCCTTGAAAATTCCCCGGATGCAGTTCCCAATCCCATATGGTCCAGAGCGTGTCATCCCACTGCCCCTTCAATACCATGCGATGGGCTTGACCCCGAAAAACCTGGAATTTTCTGGCTAGGGTTTTATGATCATCCCGCTTCCAATCCGCAAAACTAAAGGAGTATAAGACTTCATACCCGGCATCAAAGGCCAGACCGGGATCTTGAGGCTTTTCGGGAAGTCGGCCTTTTTCCCATAAATCCATTCCCTTCCAGAGATCAGGAAGGGCAGCTTCAGATATTTTTTGAGAGATGGAATCTGGAGTATCACCCGAGGTAAAACGAGCAGCCCGAGTAGACAGGAGAATGGGGCCTTCATCAATCCCGGAACTAACTCGATGCAAAGTACCCCCTGCGGATTTCAGCCCCCGTAACTGAATCAAGTCCTCGGGAAAATAACCCCTGTACTGGGGAAGGGGAGCTGGATGAAAATTAACAAATCCTTGAGCAGGCAAATTAGCGAGAGCCGGTGGAATCCAGGTGGCGAAAAATGAAAATCCTAATTGAACCTGGAGCAATTTTATCGGCTCCAGCCATTTTTCCAGTTTTACCCTGGCCTCAGGGTGATGGAGAAGGGCCTCGTTCCACCGGCTGCTAGGCCAGGAAAATTCCGGCAGGGTCGGAATGAAATTCCACCCCCGTTTCCGGCAGATTTCAGCCCAAGCATCATCCTTGTAGTCACCCATGACTCCCATCAATTCATGACCGCGACGCTCCAAACCTAAAAAAAGCATTTCTCCGCAATCCCTTCCCAAGGTTGGCCTAAACCAGGAGGTGTAGACTAAAAGTTTCATTTGGTATTCATCACAATTGCCCCGGTCCAAGTTCCAGGGAGTGGCCGAGTTATAATCTTCTTACAAAAGTCCAGGTAGATCCTGGGAATTATATCTTCGGGGTAGATGGTCAGCGTGGTCTCGAAATTTGCCATGGCATCTTCCAGATCACCCTTTTGAAACGATTTAATTCCCGCATCCAGGGACTTGGTAGCTGATACTTTAGCTGTCTTTTGATCCCCCGGCAGACCATCCAAAATTTCGTAAATTCCCACCGGTTCCTGCTTGCCTTTAACCCTGACTAAACCCAGATAGCGATGAGTAAATCGATCACGGTTGGCCAGACCGTTCATGGTAGTTTCTGTGGCAAGAATGGAGGCGTGAAAAGTTTTTGTTAATCCTTCCACCCTGGAAGCTAAATTCACATTGTCGGAAATCACGGTTCCATCAAATCTCTCGGACTCCCCAAGGATACCTAACATGAGGGACCCGGTATGAACCCCCACTCCGACCTGAATGGGAGCGTGCCCAGTTGCAACCTGGTCTTTATTAAATTCCACAAGGGTAAAAAGAATGTCCACCGCACTTTGCAAAGCATCATCGGCCTTATCAGGATAAAGGGCCATAATGGCGTCTCCGATATATTTGTCAATAAACCCATTATTCTTCCGGACTTCAGGCCCCACCATTTTTAAATATCGGTTTAGAAAGTCAAAATTTTCCTTAGGACTCATGGATTCACTAATCTGCGTAAAAGAACGGATATCGGTGAACAGTATGGACATCTCCCTTTGGACTTGGTCCCCCAAAAGAACTTCAGTTACATTTCTCCTTTCCAATTGTGTGAGGAATTGTTGTGGAACGAACCTTCGGTATCCCGCACTCAAAGCCACAATTTCCTTGATATAGTCCCGAATATACGCCGTCATAATATTGAACGTGGAGGTGAGGTCCGAGACTTCATCGTGACCTACGATTTTTAATTCCGTCTCCCACAGTCCCTCAGATATCCTTTTCACCCCTTTCTTTAAAACCCTCAAGGGTGAAAGGAAATACCAGGTAAACAGGATGAATGTGATAATTATAAGTCCGAAGCCCGAGAGAGCGACTGGTAAAAGGGACTTTAAATTACTGTAAAGTTCTTGACGGTATCCAAACATATCCCGTCCAACTTCCACCAGAGCCACAACCTTCCCTTCAGAATCCTTAACCGGCCCCACAGCCAGGAGCCAGGAGCCCCAGGGGTCCTCGGTTTGGGATGTTATAATACCCGATCTAGCGGCTTTCCAGTAAATACCTTGCGGATCGTTGAGATAAGTGAAGGGATGAAACAGTCCCACACCATCGTTCAAATACATCATGGTATAAATACTTTCATCATAGATTCTGTGAAGGGCAAAGTAGAGATGACGGTTCCAGGAATCTTTATTATTATTTAAAGTGGTATGGAGGGTGGACTTGAGACTTGCGTAATCAGGAGAATAAATATCCTCTTGATTATTCAGATTTTGCAAAGCCTGGGTATCTAAAACCTGACCCATGACTTGTACCATTTGGGACATTTGATCCTTTGTCCGTTCCTGAACTTGGTCGTAAAGAAAACCCACCAGAGCCCAGGTTAACAGGGTTAAAACCCCCAGCATAATGGGCAGGATTACCAAAAGCTGTTTCACCGCCAAGGATATCCGTCGCTTTAAACCAAATATAAAAACCCAACGGATGGAGATTAAAATTCCCAATCCTGCTAGAACAGCCCCCAGCCAAAAACTCCAACGGATCAACTGGTGGTCCAGGGAATAAGTTCCGCCGCCAATGGCACTCTGAATTTTTCCTTCCTGATTAAATACCAGTACGGACAAATCGTTGACCGAAGCCATCAAGCCGGATGGCGAACGACTAAAGTTGTAGTAAATGTAGGGGTAATTATCCCCGGTAAATTGGATAATTTCTTGGGAAGTGGTAAAATTCCTAATTTCCCCTGTGAGGGAGAGGGCTACAAAACTCGACCGGGTGAGATCAGTGAAAACCACGTGATTTTGATCCAATTTTCCCAACCACCAGGGAACGGATAGTCCTTGGGTACGATTTGCATCCCCCGAATAGAGAACTTTCTCCGGTTCGTCCTGGGTCTTGAGGCGAACCTCACCGGATTTGGTCACATAGACCACGTGAGTATCATCCATTCTCAACACAGAAGCCACGGGAACGGCGGAATAAGGAATGTCTAAAACAAGGCCTTGTTGAAGTTTCCAAGTGATTAGGTCTACCCGGGATTCGATCACACCCACGTCCGTGAGTTCAAACCAGGAAACAACTCGATCCTGAAGACTAAGGCCCAGCCACCGGCCTCGGGTTACATTGTTGTGGGTGATTTCTTCGGGGTGGTAGGTTTTACTGTAGACAACCTTTAAAAATTCTCCTTGGGGACTGTACATGAGAATTTCTTCTTTCTCTGTGGCAAAACCCTGGGTTCCCAAGATCGTATTGATCATGAATAAATTACCCTGGGAGTCTACAGCGATTTCTGATGCATAAAAAAAGTTCCCTGGATTTCGGATTCCCCCAAGAATCTCATACTTCCAAACCCCTTGGGAATCTACCTTGGAGATGCGGCTCAAGGATCGGTCGATGGTATACACCGAACCTTGATCATCCACTGTGGCGAAAGAGGGATAATTATAGCCCGCCCCCGGTATCCAGGGCGCTTCAAATCCATACTGGAAAATCAAATTAGGTAAAATAAAGAGAAAACCAAAAAGAAGGAGCCCACTCAACCCCAATAATTTATTTCTGTTCATTTAAACGCCTTTGGATGCTAGTGATTACAAACAACACAAGTCCTGCCACAAGGGTTAACGCAACCAGGGAGAACCCCCAGACCGGTCCTAAAATAAGGCTGAACCCTATTAGTATGGGGGCTATGGTTTCCCCCACCTTACCCACCACTTCAAAAACTCCTGTAGCCCTATCTTCACCCACTTTCAGTGCCCCCGAAAGACCTAGGTAGTATTCATTCTGATAAGGAACAGCCAGACCCTCCGCCAGTCCCATCAGGGCGATAGTCCAGATTAGTCCTGTGAGATCCTGGAGTAAAAGGAAGGGAATTAGGGATAGGGCCCATACCAAAGTGGAAAGCATAACCCCCTGTTTTGCTCCAATACGCCGGCGCAAGGCTGCTACTAAAGGAGGACCAAGGTAGATTATGATTAGTCCATTTAATAAAAAGATCCGACCCACATCTCCATTACTCAAGCCTTGAGAAATGGAAAACACGGGAAGAAAGTATCCAAGGAACATACTGGCCACGTAGATCGGAAGAATAATCGCTGTGAAGAATACCAATACCTTTCTATCACCAAAGAGGTTCCAAATAGGCAATGACTTTTTCTCCGTATCTGAACCTTCTCCAAGTTTTCTGTCGGGCAGTGATGATCCCATTCTCCAAACAGCCCATGCTGAAGCTAAAACAACCACAGCTGAAACCCAAAATACCCCTTGATAACCCAGGAAATCTGCCAGCCATTGTCCCGCCATAACACCCACGTTGGTACCGGCGATCAAACCCGCATAAAAATAGGCATAACTCTTATTTCTCACCTGGGGATCGGATTCGGAGTTAATTACACTTCTTAAACCTATGGTCGCAAGTCCAGTACCAAAACCTAACAACCCGGAGGCCAGTAAGAAGGTCTCAGGTACAGTGGAAAGAGCCGAGAGAACAATTCCCCCCAAGGCCACGACCAGTCCCGAGCCCAACACGCCCTTCCAACCCCATCGGGATGTGAGCGTTCCTGCAAATAAAGTTCCCAAACCAAAAAACAGCAGCCGCACCGAAAGGGGCAAACTGAGAAGAACACTTTCCGGGAGTCCTAGACTTAACAGCCAGGATGAGTCCACGGTTAAAGTTTTAACCATGTCCGCCATCACCAGGGGTAAAAATAAGAGAGACATGGAGAGGGCGGTAAACAAAATCACCGCCAGAGGTCTTGTAATAAACACCCCGTGAAAAGCATCGATATCACGACGCGGGGTAATATTTTGCTGTATTAAAAGAGCCTGATTGTGTTTTCGTTGGTTTAAGTCACTTAAAAAACTGCCCTCGACCATGAGAATAAGAAGCAGTACCAATACGGTGGCAATATTCAGGATCAGACTTTGAATAAGGCGATTATTTTCCTGGGTGAAACTATAAAAATCACCCCCCATTTCGAAAACCCCTACTACTTGACCCTGGGAATCCCGGATTGGGGCCGTGGCCAAAAGCCAACTTCCGAAGGCATCCAGGGCAGAATAAGCTTGGGAATCACCCTGGAGGGAGGCTTGGTACGCTAACTCTGGATCCCATAAATAGCTATAAGGCTGCCAAAGGGAGGGTTCTCCGTTGAGCCACATAAAGGTATACAGTCGTCCGTCGGGATTAACCCGGTGAATGGCGAAGTACAAGCCTTCATTTCTTTGAAAATTATCACCATAAATGCTTTGAATCACATCTGAGCGGATTTTTAAGTATTCCGGACTGAGAAAATCCTCGGGACGATCCAAGGCCATGAGAGCGTTGGTATCGATAAGCCTGGGAACTAAATTTACCAACTGGCTAATTTTATTCAAAACTTCCGCAGAGTACCGCTTACTGAAGTTATCCAAAACCATGTAGCTCACCAGACCGCCGATCAATACTGTCAGGAAAATTACAGAAAAGATCTTTTTGGCGAAGGCTGGGATTTTTCCCTTCAGTACATCCCGGAAGATTATCCAAAACAAGGCGAAAATCAGGAGGAAACCCAGGGCTAGTATCGCCCACAAGATCCACGCCCAAACTTTTTGATAGGCCGAGTAACCGGGGTCTAAAACTCTTTCCACACCCTGGGGTCCTAAAATGAACGCCCCATAGTCGCTTACAGTCCCTAACCGACCATCGCTTCCCAGGGAAAGGCTTATATAAAGATGGTCCCCGGATTCATTGGGTGAGATAAGACCGGGACTAAGGATGCCCGGTGCGGTCACATGAAAAAGATTATCCCGCCCCAGGTCAGAGAACGTAAATCCCCCCTGGTTATCGGCCCGTAGTCGCCATGGAAGGGCCCGGGTCGTTTCTTGGTTGGTGTCATACCAAACCTCTTGCCCGCCCCCCTCTTGCCAACGAAAGATCTGTCCCTTTTTGGTGATATAAAACACAGCTTCCCCAGCATTTTCCACAAAACTCAGGTCTGCAGATGAGATGAGAAGATCAGCCTGTGGCAGTTCCAAAATACTCGTTCTTTTAGGAATATCCCCATTCACTTCACCCTTCCAGAGATTTAAACCCTGAGGATTGGCTTCAAACCAGTAGACTTGATTATTTTTTGTACCTAGACCGAACCAGGGCCCCCTTTGGACCAACGCCGGGGTTCGTTCTTCCGCAGGCCATTTTTTTTGCACCAGAGTTCTTAGCAATACTCCCTGGGAATTATACTGTTGGATTTCGGTCATCACGGTAAAAAATCCGGAGGGGTCCATGATCCGGTTTAGAAGGTAAAGTCCTCCGCTGGAGTCGGCGGCAATTTCATCCGCAAAGAAAAATTTCCCCTCTTCTCTGGAACCCCCGGTTAAAACGAAGGCCAACGTGCCATCCGAATCCACGGCCACGACCCTTTTTAAACTCTTGTCCAAAGTGAACGTCCTGCCCTCGGGGCCGGAAGTCGTGAAGCTGGGCCATTCAAGTACCAGGGATTCTTCCAAAGGATTTAAATGAAATGCTTCTCTTTGTATCCAGAGAACGGTGGCGGCAACACCTAAAGCGAGGATAATAAATAGAATTTTGAGGACTGATTTATTCATGGATGGACTCCTGATGGTTGCTTTAGTCTAATGGCCATCCCCCCATTCGTCAAATTTAATCCAGGAACTCAGGGACGGGGTCCTTATAAATATGACAGGATTAATGTATATCCGTATAAATCTCATCAGAACCGGCAATAAGATCAATTTTTACATCATAACCAATTTGGGACGCGGTTTTTAAATTGATGGCTATGGAGGGCAAATTTTCGAAGAGTTGAGGCAGGTCCCGGGGCTTTGCGCCCCCGAAGATCTTGGTAATCTTTTTTGCATTATAGATCCCAGATCGGGTGATTCCTGCCATGGAGATCCCAAAAAGGATTCCTTGTTTAACTCGAATGGTCCCTTCCAAAGCAAAGGACGGCTTTTTATATTTTCCCAGGATTCTCACCACATCAGGGAGAATGTCATACTCGGTCAGGGCATGGGAGGCGCCTAAATAAATAGCATCCGCTTCCTGACAGACCGCCTCCAAGGCTTTCAAATACATGCCAGGGGTCTGGTCATCCATTTCTTCCTTCACCCGGGTATTTCTAACAATTTCAAAGCCTCGTTCTTTAGCTACTTCTTCCACGTCCCGAACAGCGCCATAGATTCTCCCGTAATTACCATCCCCATAAATGATGCCTAACTTTTTAAATCCCACGGTGTCGTGAAATAGTCTTACCTGGCGTTTAAATTGGTCCGGATCCACCCGACATGTTACAAAATCCTTCCCGCTGTCATCATAGCTTTTTATCACGCCTGCGGCTAAAGGATCGGTGATCGCATCCATGACCACAGGAACGCTAAATTGATCCAAATCATAAAAAGTATTCCCCGCAACACCGCCATAGGCAAGAACGAGATCTGCCCCGAAACGGGAGGCACCTTGGATGAGTTCTAATTCCATGGGCTTTATATTTTCTCCCCACTTCAAGTCGAAGTAAAGGGATCGGTGAAGTTCAATATAATCACTAAAATCTGTTTCCGAAAGAAAGTTTATCAATTCTTCTGTGGTGATGATATTTTTTGGAATGGTAATGGGGTTCGCCCATCCAATAGTGGAGAAAGCTTCGACTAGGGATTTTAAATGATCAAAAAATTCCCAATAACTTCCAGAAACCACCACGGCTAAACGAAACTTCCCACCGCCTTCTTTTTTAAAGGGGGCTAGATAGGATTCATTTTGAGGATCCGCCGCCAACCGGGCAAAATCCATGGGAGTTCCCTTGTCGATCTTATTTTCCCTGGAAACTGTCGTATCCTTGCCGGGGTTCTCCCCACCTGAACAACTCACCAGCAATAATAATAGTAAAAAATATCTCATCTATCATTCCACGTATATGTGGGGGATTTGATGAGGGGACGGATAAGGGATTCCAATCCATTTACCTTGATTTCCAAAAGGGTTTCAAACTGAACACCCAACTCACCTTCGGGAAACCCTTTTTGGCGAAACCACAACACGTAGGTTTCAGGAAGATCCACCAGGTGCCGTCCGGCGTACTTACCAAAGGGCATTTTCGTATTGGCTAGTTTTAACAGGGCTTCATGTTCTGGGTTCACTTCATTTCCACCTCTGGGGCTCATGAGTTCCAAACCCCATTCTACGGTCATTTTGGTCATTTCCACATATGTTCGAAAGGACTTTCCTTAAAATAACATAAAATTAAGCCTTAGACCCCCTGGGTAAGCCCGGAAAGGAGAAAAACAGGGCAAAACCTTCCAGTATTTTTTTTGGAGATTAATAGTTATGATTCCCTCTGGATGAACCGGAAAATTTACTACATCAGCCCCTCGGACTTAACCTCGGATATTTTGAATAATTTCATCTATCCAAACTTGGAACAAACCCACTATTGGAGTGACTGTTGGGAACCGGACTTTTATGTCGATCTGGCGAGATGCGGGTTCATTTCCATCTGTTTCCCAGAGGAGGAACATTATCTCCTGGTACCGGAGATCCAAGAAAGCTATGCTGTTTTGGATTGGGAAAATCTGCACGTTTCCCGCAAAGTAAAACCTTTCTTGGATCAAAATTACTTAAATAACTCTGGAATAACCCTGGGATTAGGGACGGGTCCTGAGGAGGTATTGGAGGGAATCCAAGCCCACCATGGGGAAAAATCGTGGCTCAGCCCTCCTTACGTAAAGATCTTGAAAGAGCTCTCCCAATTAACCTACCCAGATTTTGAAATTCTATCTTGGGAACTGCGGGTATCGGGAAAATTAGCCGCCGGGGAGTTGGGATACCGCATCGGGGCGATCTACACCAGTTTGACAGGGTTCTTTCACCGAAATAATCCTCTATGGAATAATTTTGGAAAGCTTCAGATGGTGCTTCTAGCGGAAAAATTGAAAACTCAGGGCTATAGTTTCTGGAACCTGGGTCACCCGTACATGAAATATAAATTGGACCTGGGAGCGCAGATACTCCCAAGACAGGAATTTCTGGGGCGCTGGCTGAATGAAACAAAAAAAGGAGTTTCCCATGAATAAACAGTTATTTCTCATAAGTTTCCTTGGGTTCGGGCTAGTACTGAATCTCTTCGGGCAGATGTATGCCCCCAGTCCATTGGAAGCCCAAAATAATAATCCTACCCTGGGGCAACTCACCGTAGGGGAAAATATAGGGAATGTGGTGACCGGTGATATTGGTCAGTCCGCCTATTGGGCAACGTCCTTTCTCCCGCCCGAAGGAGCCCCGCCGGAGCAGACCGACACCTCAAATATGAATGATGATGATCTGGAAACGGCTTTGGCGGACTACGCCTGGCTCTACGATACCTGGACCAATATGTACGGACCCTCCAATGTTTCCGACGGAGATACCAAGACGGCCTGGTGCGAAGGCGTGGAGGGTTACGGAGAGGGAGAAGTCCTTCTAATAAAAGTGGATACTTCCAAGCCCGTCTCCATTTGGACGGGGTTCGGTCGAACCCAGAAGGATTTTCTCTCCAACAGCCGTCCTCGAAAAGTAAGGGTCTGGGTTCTTCAAGCAGGAAATCGAGAGGCCACACAAAACGGGGAATATTATACCGATGTAACCGCCCTGGCCTCCAGGGAGATGGAACTCCAGGATATAAATGGTTGGCAGCCCCTCCCACTTCCCACCCACAAACTGAGAAACGTTCTAAACCCCCACTATGAAGAAGAAATCGCGGGTTCCTTTTTAAGTTTTGTAGCTTTGGAGATCATCACGGTTTATCCCGGTTCAAAATACAAAGATACCCTGATCTCGGAGGTGGGTAACCCTTAACCTCCGAAGTACAGCTTCATAGGTTCCAGATAGTACTGGAGCCATCCCTGAGAGTAGGTCTCCACCTGATCCTCCGGGAAACCGTTGTGGATCAGGGTAAACTCACACCCGTCCTCCGTGTCCGTGAAAAGCAATTCTAGCCGGGTATCCGGCTGGTCATCTGGAAAATCCGTGGTCCGCCAAGCTTGAACGATGCGTTTACCCGGATCGAGTTCCAGATTTTTACCAAAAATATACCCGTCACCACAGGAAAACAAACCATCGACCACAGGATCAATTTCTGCAAATTCCCCCCAGGACATGGCCACATGATGCAGAGGATCCAACCAGGCTTTGTAAAGCTTGGAAGCGCTTATACTAAAAGTCATTTTGAGCTCTATCTGATTCATGAAGGTAGTTTACTGCTTTTTTTTCAAAAGTGCCAAGAAATCTGGGGGCAATGGGGCTTGGATTGTCATAATTTCATGGGTATGGGGATGGGGAAAGGTCAATTTCAGAGCGTGGAGCATGACCCGGGGAATCTTTGTCTCGCCCACCACCATCGGACCGCCATAAAGCTCATCCCCCCAAAGGGGTAATCCCACCCCCGCTAAATGAACCCGAATTTGATGAGTTCGCCCGGTCAAGGGCATAGCCTGGATCAGGTACCCGTTTTTTAATGTTTCTAATATTTGAAAGTCGGTTTTAGCCCAATCTCCTCCGGCGAGAGCTCCCCATTTTGCCGCAGTGCTCTTCGGGCTGATGCGTCCCAAATGATTCTCCACGGTGAAGGAACTTCGAACGCCGGGGGCTTTCACGCACAGGGCAAGATAGGTTTTCTGTGCCTGGTGATGGAGAAACATATCATGAATAGCCTTGTTTACCCCTTTATCCTTGGTAAAAAGAATCACTCCCGAAGTTTCCTTATCCAACCGGTGATGGAGCCCCAGGTACGGAGGGCTATCAGGGTTTAAATTCTTTTTGGTGAGATACCGAAGCACTGCCCCATGAAGGGAGTCCCGAGTCGCCACCACAGTCCCTTCCGTAGGTATCCCCGGGGGTTTATTTATTAAAATAATCCAGTCATCCTCAAATAGAATATCTTGGGATTTAACCTCGTAAACAAGGTCCCCCGGATCCTTTTCCTGGGCAAATTTATCCGGATCCAGGCGAACTTGTACCTGGGATAAGGGCTGCAAAACCAGTGTAGCGATGCGGGTGATCCGGCCCTTCACCGTGACCGCCCCTGCCATGATCAACCGCCGGATCTTGGATTTGGAGAAGACCAGGTTCCATTTTAGTTTTGTCGTATGAATTGGGATTTGGGCTAATAAAAAGTCGTCCAACCGTGGCGACAGGTTTGGACTTACCTTTAATTCCAGAAGAACTGGTTTCACCTTTCCGGTTTCCGCACTAAAACCGCCATCACATCCCCAAATCCAAACTGTTTTGCCGCCTTGTCCAGAGGATTCTTCAACCAATTCGGCCCCATTCCCAAGGCCAATCCCCCCCAGGTCTTCCACCGGAGTACGGTAAATCCCGTGGTTTTCAGAAGGTGATCCAGACCTCTTTGTGAGAAAAGATGCACATGATCTGGGATAGTACTCCGCCAGTCCTTCCCAAAGGCCCTCGCCTGAAAACTGGAAGTGTTGGGGGTAACGGTGATGCAGAATCCTCCCGGCTTCAAAACCCGGAAGATCTCCCCCAGAAATGTGGAAGGTTCAGGAACATGTTCAATCACGTGACTGGAATGGACCACATCCAGGGAATCATCCGGTAGATTTAAGGAATCCAAAGTGCCCGTATGGATGTCCACCTGGCGAACTTTTCGGCCGTATTCCGCCGATCCCTCGCAAACTTCCACCCCACCAGCCCTCCATCCCCTATTCTTCATATATTCCACCAGAGTACCTGTGGCACAACCCACATCCAGAAAAGATTTCCCTGGGGGTAACGAGGACTCCAACTCCTCAAATCCCAAATCTGAAAGACCTAGTTTCATGAGATTCAGAAAGTTTCCTGCGTTTTCCACCTCGTAGCTTTTATAATCCTCGTCGTATCGACCGATCAGGTCGGTGGATTTGGGTCGGGGGTTTTGATACAGGTGATGACAGGTCTTGCAGGATTGAAAAGAAAAGCTTCCCAGGTCCCAATGGGTTTTCACCCGGTTATCACCGCAGACTGGGCAGGTGACGGGTTCATGGATTTCCCCGATTTTAGGTTGGGTGGAATAGGTTTTCATATTTTAAACCTATCGGTAGGAACCTGGGGGAATATGAGGCGCAAACGGCTTATCTCATCCTGATTTCCAGGGTGTAAATTCCGCTGGTACCCTCCGAGTCATAGTAGTTAAGGATGCGGAGGGAAAAAATATTACCTTCGGAGGATGAAATATCCCAAGTTTGATCCACCGGTGAAACTTTGTGGCTGACCATATCGTAGTCATACCAAGTGTTTTCTTCACTTAGGTTTCCCCGGCGGGTCTTAATTTCCACTCTCTGGAAAGCCAGGTCCCAGCCGGGATTCCCTTCAGGGAGGTTTTTAGTTCCAGGTTTGTCCAAATCCACCCGGATCCAGTCGGTTTCCGAGGTGGCATTCACCTGGAAAGTAAAAAATCCTTCCTGGGTGGTGAGGATTTTTATCGCTTCCCCCAATGAGGTTCGGGGATGTCCACAGGAAGATAAAATTAATACCCATAAAACACATCCCAGAAAAACGACTTTTTCTTTCATAAAATACTCCTTACCCAGGGTTGTATACATTTGTGAAACGGCGGGAGTACTCTAAAATTTTTCTAACCGATATCTTTCTATGGATTCCTTGGATATCCAAGACTCATAATCCTTAGCCACCGCAGGACGAAGATTGATTAAAAGGGGGTTTAGTTTTTCCACCAATTTCCGGCCCCAGTCGTTTTTTGTCACAGCCAAGGACATTTTCTGATAGGCGGGGGATCCTAAGACGGGATAGAATTGAAATTCATCCAGAGGAAGGCCCAGACTTTTTATATTCATCCTTAGACTTTCCTCGTATCCGGGAATGGCGGTTATCCGTCCCATTTGAAGCCCCATCAGCCGCTCGGCATTTTGGCTGTCGGAACTCAAATTTACATACTGTAGGAGTTCTGGCGGTGCGTTCGCCACTGGATCGTCAATCCAAGATCCTAAAGTCACATCCTTAATGACATTGAACCGGAATTCCCTGTCAGTGAAGGCTTTTTTCAAGTCAAAGGACTTACCCACCAGGTATTTTGACCATCGGTGTACGAAATTTTTATTTACCAGAATTCCAGCAGACTGATAAATAAGATAGGGCACTGTATACAGGGTATAAACCGCCCTCTCAGGAGTTTGACGGTAGGTCCCGTATAGGATGTTGTGACCTTTTTGAAATTCCTCGGTAATCCTGCTGACATTTGCCATTACCGGAGTGATATTAAATTCTGGTTTTAAAGTCTTAAGGTAACTTATGAGCTTCTGCACAACCCCTTCCCCTATCCTATCTCCCGAAAGGACAGAATAAGGGGGAAAATCATTGATGTACCACCGTAATTCCTCAGAGGGAAGGGAAGTACTTATTATGGCCAGCATAATAAAAACTTTAATTTTCATACTTATATTTTAGATGGAAGGAAGGATTATTGCCAATCCCCTCCAAAACCTCTACCATAGCCCATGGGTTATAAAGAAATAGAGATCAAAGTACGGGCTGCGGCTAATGAAGACGAAATTAAATCCCTGGTGGGTCGAACCGCCGGTGTAGCCAAATTTACCTACAACATCATTAAAAAAAGTTTGGATGCACGAAAGAAGTCTGATATTCAGTGGCTTATCCGGGTGGGCGTGACCTCACCAGACCTTCCCAAGGGAAACAAACCAGAAGTTCTCACCCTCCATCCTGAAAAGCAAAAAAGAACCCCTGGAAAATCAGGCCACAAGGTTATTATTGTAGGGACAGGCCCTGCGGGAATTTTCGCCGCGGATTACCTGAGTCTTCGGGGCTTCGATGTGACCGTTTTGGAACGGGGCAGTCCTGTGGAAAACAGAAAAGCTGCCCTGGATAACTTTGAAAAAACGGGAACATTCGACTCTAAAAACAATTACTCCTTCGGTGAAGGCGGAGCGGGG
This sequence comes from uncultured Spirochaetales bacterium, assembly GCA_964624355.1. Classification (GTDB taxonomy): domain Bacteria; phylum Spirochaetota; class Spirochaetia; order JABEVK01; family JABEVK01; genus CAZUXL01. The sequence continues at coordinate 6,549 of CAZUXL010000026.1, read as the reverse complement.
ACTTTCTCCGACGGCAAACTCAGTTCCCGAACTAAAAACATCAACGCCGAACGAAATTATATATTCCAGCGGTTTGTGGAAACCGGCGGACCTGAGGAAATTTTTTATATGACTCATCCTCACCTGGGGAGCGATAAATTATTTACCATGACAAAAAATATGCGAAAGCTCCTTCAGGATCAGGGGGTTAAATTCCTTTATGAAACCCCTGCCACAGACCTGGTGGTTAAAAATAACCGGGTAACAGGCGTTGTGACTCCAGGTGGAATTTTAGAAGCAGATCAGGTGATTTTTGCCACAGGACATTCCGCCTTTGAGACCTTCCGCATGCTCATTAAAAACGGGTTGGACTTCCAACCTAAAAATTTCGCCCTGGGTTTCCGGGCGGAACATAGCCAACAGATCATCAACAAAGCCCAGTGGGGCGTCCCGACAATTCCTGGGGTGAAAGCAGCGGAGTACCGGCTTACTTCCCAAACCGAGGGAGGGATTGGCGTTTATTCTTTCTGTATGTGCCCCGGGGGAATGGTAGTTCCCGCGGCGGCGTACGGGGATACAAATATTGTGAATGGAATGAGTAATTATTCCCGAAGCAGTCCTTTTGCCAATGCGGCCGTGGTCGCAGGGGTAAACATTCAGCAGCTTTTGGGTAAGGATGTGAATGCCCTGGAAACCCTCCATTGGTTGGAATCCCTGGAACAATCCTTCCAACAAACCCCAGGCTCTTACAAAGCCCCGGCCATGACCATTAAGGACTTTCTTGCGGGAAAATCCGGTAGTAAACTTCCCGCATCCAGTTATCCCTTGGGTTTAAATCCCTCGGACTTGGGTTCTATGCTCCCCGCCGCTTTAGTGAAGCCCCTACAGGAGGGCCTCAAGGATTTCTGTAATAAAATCCGGGGCTACGAGGAAGGAATCCTACTAGGATTGGAAAGTAAAACCTCTGCTCCCATCCAAGTACAAAGACACCCTGAAAAACTCTGGTCCAAATACGAGAACCTCTATATAGCCGGTGAAGGAAGCGGTTGGTCCGGAGGGATTGTCAGCTCGGCTTCCGATGGAATGCGGATAGCACAGATACTGGAGTAACCTTTACGCCCGGCGCCAGAAAGACCGGGTGAACAGCACGAGAACGGTGTAAATCTCCAGGCGTCCCAGGAGCATGACGAATGAAAGCCAGACTTTGATATAGTCAGGGAAAAAGGCAAAGGTGAAGGCCGGTCCAACCCGGCCAAATCCTGGCCCAATATTCCCCAGGGACGCCAAAGTTGCCGTCAAGCTGGTGACGAGATCAAAGCCCCCGGAAGAAACCACCAGGGTGGAAGCGATGATGGAAAAAAAGTAAAGAAATACCAGGGCAGCGATATCGTAAACGATGTTTTTTTTCAGATAATTTCCATCCACAAAAACACCGTAAACGGCCCTGGGATTTAAAAGATATTTCATTTCAGAAAGACCCATTTTAAATAGGGTAAAAATTCGTCCGACCTTGATCCCCCCGGCGGTGGATCCCGCACATCCCCCCACAAACATCAGGGTAAAAAGTACAGTTTGAGAAAAGGCTGGCCAATTCAAATAGTCAGCGGTGGCGAAACCAGTGGTGGTCATAATGGATGATGCTTGAAAAGAGGCAAATCGCAGGGCTTCAGCCGGAGATGTGTAGTTACCATGGGTCCAAAGGTCCCAGGCTATGAGAATTGAAGCGCCGAGAAAAATATACAAATAAGTCTTAAATTCAGAATTTCGGGAAAAGACTTTGAATTCTCCCCGGAGCAGTTTCCAATGCAGGGTAAAATTCATCCCGGCTAAAAACATAAAAACAGTGATGACCACATCAATATATACCGATTGATAGGCCCCCACGCTGAGGTTTCTAGTTGAGAATCCCCCCGTGGCCATAGTCGCGAAGGAATGGGTGACCGCATCAAAAAGGTTCATACCCCCCAGGAGGAGCAGGATGACTAAAAATATAGTGAGCCCCAGATAAATGAGCCACAGGATTTTTGCAGTCTCCGAGAGCCTGGGGGTAATTTTATCCATTTGGGGACCCGGAGCCTCGGCTTCCATCAGACTTCGGCTGCTGAAGCCCAAAAGGGGGAAAATAGCCACTGTGAGGACCACGATACCCATCCCTCCCAGCCAGTGGGTGGTCGCCCTCCACAGGAGAATAGACCGGGGAACGACTTCAATGTCCATCAGAACGGTGGAACCGGTGGTGGTCAATCCCGAAATGGTTTCAAAGCACGCATCCACGTAGGAGGGAAGAACGCCGGACATCATAAAAGGAAGAGCACCTAAGGCCATCGCAAAAATCCACCCCAGAGTGACAAAAAGATACCCGGACCTGGGGGAAAATTGGGTTCGTCCCACACCCGATCCCGTGAGCCTCAGGAGAATGAGCATAATTAGACCGATTATGAGGGGAATAAAAAAAGAATAAATCACCGGAAAACCTTCCCCCAGGAGGAGGCCGACAATCATGCAAGCACCCATAAAGCCCGACAAAATGGCCAGTAATAAAGCCAGCGCCCGTGCTAAAGGTTTAGCGTCCAAGGGGACTTCCAAATTTAAGTTCCAACTCGGGAATGGCATTTTTGTGGAGAATGAATCCCACGGAATCTCCGTGGTTCAGGGTCGAACCCCCTTTGGGAACCACCATTTCAGAACCTTTTAAAATATAGGCCACGAGTATACCTTTTGGTAAGGCGATGGCCATAAGAGTTTGACCCACCACCGGGGAATCGGGGGTAATCACCAGTTCGACAATCTCCACATCATCCTCAAAAAAATCATGGATCGTACGGATTTGAGCCCGTCGCAATAGCTGTAGAATATTCGCCGCCACCACGTTCTTGATGCTGATCAGAGCATCCACTTCCAGGGTCGAACCCAAAATCTGGTATCGATCATTTAAGGTAATGGCCAGGGATTTTCTAGCCCCCAAGGACTTGGCCAATTGGGCGGTGAGAATATTAAATGTTTGGGATTCCGTGGCACAAACCACCAAATCCGCCATGGGAAGTCCCACCTCTTCCAATAAGCCCTCATCCGTGGCATCGGCGCAAAGGACCTCCACGTTTTGATATTTTCGAGCGAGGGCTTTGCAAACTTCCCGGTTGCTGTCGATGAAGGTAATCCTTCTTTGACGCTGAGTCCCAGAGCGAGACCTACTCCCTTCACCCCGGTCTTTTTCCTTTGAAAGGAGATTTTTTATCAAACCTTCGCTTACTTTTGTGGCCCCCAAAATAAAAATTTTTCGGATTGGTTGTCTGATCCCGGCAATTTGACCCAGCAGTTCATCCAAAGCTTCGGGGGTTCCTAAAACATAGATCCAGTCCCCGGGTAAAAGGCGATTCTCCCCCGTGGGGATTTCCAGATTCCGTCCCCTTACTACGGCCACAATGAGAAAATCACAATGAGCCTGGGAACGTATTTCCTGAAGGGAATGATTAACAAACCTGGGAATTTCTTCCACAGCCAAATGACGAAGCTGAAGCTGTCCTGAATGAAGGGGGATCACATCTTCTGCGAAGCCCTCATCCACAATTCTAGCCACAGTTTCAGCGGTCTCGATCGATGGATTAATAAGCACATCCATCCCCAAAACCTTTCTCTGAATTTTGTTTAACTGAGAATAAAAGGGATTATCGACCCGGGCCACTGTACGAATTTGAGGAAATTCCACCGCCACCAGACTGCAGGAAACGATATTTACTTCGTCGGACCCCGTGAGGGCTAACAGCCAAGTGGCTTTACCCGCACCGGCTTTTTTCAGTACCTCAGGCTGGCTTCCATCATCGTGGATCACCAGGCAATCCAGCTCGTTGGATGCGGACTTTGCCGCATCCGCATCCCTGTCAATTAAGACCACATCGTGCTTTTCGGCAATGAGTTCCTTCGCAATATGAACTCCCAGACGTCCGCCACCCACGATGACCACTTTCATATCCCAACTATACCGTTTTAGGAAAACCTTGGCGAGGGGTCCCCGGTCCCAAGGAATTCCATTCACCCCCATCTAGGATTTCCTGGGTAAATTTCCACAATTTTTTATTATCCAACAGCCTTTCCAGCTCACCGAAAGTAAGGGCTTCGGTAAATCTTTGATCCAACCAAGTGTCCTCTAAAGCACGATGACGGCGAAAGTGTTTTCTCAGGTCGATCCACCAGGAATTGTACCGGGAGATAATGGACTGCAGGCTCCTCACATCAATCCCTCGGTATTTGTAGTGATCCCGGAGATCTTGAAATACCAGGGAGAGCCCATCTCCCCGGGGCAGCAGATTCTTGTAAATCCTCTGGGGCATGACTGGGGGAATTCCCATATCCCTTAAAATCTGAATCAGATAATCCCCTTGGTAGCTAGGATGCCGTTGAGGCATGCCCGAAGGTCGATTCTCCCCGTATATTTCTTTATAGAAAGTAAGCAGTTCGGGGTGATGGGCAGCCAAGGTATCCAGGTAAATTTCCTTCTGGCATCCTGGTCTGAGGGTCAGACCTCCAGGACAGACAAAATCCACCTCCACCGACTTCAATGCATTTGCCAAATTTTCCACAGATTTTTTATCATCAGAAAGTCCCGGCAGGAGGGGCATGGCCAGAACCCCGGTGGTTAATCCCGCGGCTTTAGCCAGACGCAGGGTTTCTATGCGCTCCGAGGCCCGACTGGCCCCCGGCTCCATGACATTTAATAGATCCTGGTCCAGGGTAGTTAAACTTATCAGGAGAACCGCTCCCACTTTTTTAGCCAGGGGTCCTAAAATATCCAGATCCCTTTGAACCAAATCGGACTTGGTAAGTATCTGCACGGGAAGTTCACTTTTAGCCAAAAGGGTAAGTATCTTTCGGGTCAATCCGGCTTCTGCTTCCTTCGGTTGATACACATCGGTGACCCCGGACCCCAGGGTTACCATTCCCCACTCTCGAAAATTTAAAAGTTCTTCTTCTAAACGAGAGGGTATATTTTCCCGAACTTCCACATCTTTTTCAAAGTCCCCGGGGACGTAATACCTCTCTGCCCGGCCGTCGCAATACCGGCAGCCATGGGAGCATCCCCTATAAGGAGAAATTCTGAAAAGACTGCGCGTAAAATTATCTGGAATGAGGGCTTTCTGCAGAACCCGGGTTACAGCCATGGGGGGATTATACCAGAATCCCTTGTTCCCGTGGGAATCCTCTGTCATAGTACAGGGGTGAGGAAGCCCCATGTCGTTTGAAGTGCTTTTTTTCTTAATCTTCGCCGGGGGCTGGATCTTCGGCCGTTTGGCGGAATTTATAAAACTCCCCGCTGTCCTGGGAATGACCCTCTGGGGTATCGGCTTGGGAGGTGTGACCCTCTTTTTAGGCCAGGGTTGGCCCTCGGGCTTTTGGGAATTAGTACCCTTTATCAAATCCTTGGCCTTGGTGATCATTCTCCTCCGGGCGGGCCTGGGACTCTCCCGAAAAGAACTGCAAAATGCCGGACTAGCGGCGATTCTTATGACCTTTGTTCCCTGCATATTGGAGGGGATGGCGGTGATGGGGCTTCTCATCTGGCTTTTCGGGTGGTCTTGGGAAGTGGCGGGTCTTACGGGATTCATGTTGGCGGCGGTGAGTCCCGCTGTGGTAGTTCCTTCCATGCTGGATCTAAAGTCCCGGGGTTTAGGAATTAAAAATGGGGTCATCACCATTGTGCTTGCGGGAGCCTCCGCCGATGATGTGTTTGCCATTACTTTTTTTACCATATTTCTAGGATTGGCCACCGCAGCGGGAAGTTCCCCTTGGGAAGCCTTGGCGTTCATGCCTTTAACCCTCATTTTGGGTGTGGCCTTGGGGCTAGTCCTGGGTTTGGCACTTTCCTGGTGGTTTAGAAAAAATCATGCCTCTATTAGGGCCACAGAAAAAGCCCTTCTGCTCCTCGCTTCTTCGGTTTTCCTTGTTCAGGTGGGAAATTGGGTTCACGCGGCAGCCCTCCTGGGAGTCATGACCCTGGGCTTGGTTCTCGTGGAACGGGTTCAACCGGTAGCCCACGAACTTGCAGGTAAAATGGGAAAAGTATGGATATTTGCCCAGATTGCCCTGTTTGTCATTATTGGAATGTCCCTGGAACCCGCCATTGCCCTGGATGCGGGGCCCAAAGCTCTGGCGGTCATTGGACTGGGTCTTTTAGCCCGGTCCCTGGGGGTAATTTTAGCCACCGCTGGATCACCCTTAGGTTGGAAAGAACGGTTTTTCTGTGTCATCGCTTATTTGCCGAAAGCCACGGTGCAAGCCGCTCTCGGTGGAGTCGCCCTGGCCGCGGGAATTCCGGAAGGGAAGATTATCCTGGCTATCGCGGTTCTTTCTATCCTAATCACAGCCCCTCTGGGACTCATAGGAATCCGTTTGAGCTCTAAACGACTCTTAGAGAATTAAAATGAAAAGTTATCAGTGATCTGGAAGCTGGTTTCTACTCAGGTCTTTGAAATGAGGTTCAGACCTTCTTCCAATTGATTCAATCCTTGAATATTGGACTTCCCTGACTGGGATAATTCTTGCAAAGCCTGGGTGATGGAACTGAGATTTTGCAGC